>CAYPLG010000083.1:0-10839 GCA_964411535.1 uncultured Oscillospiraceae bacterium | reverse complement strand
AGCAGCGCCAGACACTTTTCCACGTCCGCGTCGCCGACGTTGCGCCAGTACTGGTAGAAATCGTATACGCTGCACTTGTTCTTGTCGAGCCAGACCGCACCCTTCTCGGTCTTGCCCATCTTCTTGCCTTCGCTGTTGGTCAACAGCTGCGTTGTAAGCGCGAAGGCCACCTTCTGCTCCTTGCGGCGGATCAGGTCCGCGCCGCCCAGGATATTGCTCCACTGGTCGTCGCCGCCCATCTCCAGCACGCAGCCGTAACGCCGGTTCAGCTCCAGAAAGTCGTAGCTTTGCATGGGCATATACCCCATCTCAAAGAAGGTCAGGCCGCGCTCCATGCGCTGCTTATAGCATTCCGCGGCAAGCATCCGGTTGACGGAAAAGTATACGCCGATATCGCGCATAAAATCCAGATAATGCAGCTTGCACAGCCAATCGGCATTGTTTACGATAATCGCCTTTCCGGGTGAGAAGTCAAGCAGGCGCGCCATCTGCGTCTGAAAGCAGGATGCGTTGTAATCGAGCTCCTCTCGCGTCATCATCCGGCGCATATCCGACTTTCCGGACGGGTCGCCGACAAAGGCCGTACCGCCGCCAAGCAGGACGATCGGCTTGTGCCCGGCGCGCTGCATGTGCGCCATCGTCATAAGCGCAACATAATGGCCGATATGAAGACTGTCCGCCGTCGGGTCAAAGCCGATATAGAAGGCAACCTTCTCACGGCCAAGCAGTTCCTTTAGCTCTTCCGGATGCGAGCATTGCGCAATAAAGCCACGCTCCTCCAGAATATCGTACACGTTGCGTTCCATCTGTCCATTCCTCCACATAATTACATATAAACGTAGTTTAGCATGAATCGAAAAACAAAACAATGCACCCGCATGTCGCAACGCAGGCGCATTTGTTTATGTTTCTGTAAACATTTACTATTCTCCGCCGGCCCCGGCCATCCGCACCGAAAAACGGAATACAACCTCGCCGCCCTCGTTGTACGCCTCCACGCGTTCGCCAAGAAGCGTCAGCACCTCACGCACGATTGCAAGGCCCAGCCCCGTTCCGCCGTCGGAATGCGACGTATCCGCCTTGTAGAACCGTTCGAACAGATGCGGCAGGTCGTTCTCCGCGATGTGCCCGGTGTTTCGCACGCTGATCCATATGCGGGAGGGGTCGTCCGCATCCGTATCCTCGTGAATCGTTATGCGCCCGTCGTCGCTGCTGAACTTGATGGCGTTATCAATCAGCGCGACCAGCGCCTGCTCAATGCGGTCGCGGTTGGATACAGCCTCCGCCGTGTCCGAAAGCCCGGTTACAAGCGTAAGCGAGATATCGCTGTACGAGGCCACGATGCGCATACGCTCCACCACCTCACAAAGCAGGGCATTGAGCGGGAATGCGCTTTTTTCGAGCGCAACCGCGCCCGATTGCAGGCGGGAAAGCTCCAGCAGATCGTTGATCAGGCGGGATAGACGCATGGACTCGCGCAAAATATAGCCATAGTAGCGCGAACGTCCCTCCTCGGAGGTGATCAGCCCGTCGTCAAGCGTTTCTGCAAGGCTCCGGATGGAGGCAATCGGCGTGCGCAGCTCATGGCTGACATTGGCGACATAATCCCGCCTCGTCTGTTCCAGCCGTTCCGCCGCCGTCACATCCTGTATAACGATGATGGTATTTGCCGCCGCCTCGCTTGACTCCGTGGAAAACGACGCGCGCAGCAGCAGCTTCCTTTCCCCCGCGTCAACAAGCATGGTCCGCGGCTCCCGGTCGCGCAGCACGGCGGCGCAAGTTTCCCGCATGCACGTAAGCTTTTCCGGCAGACCGCTTTCATCCGCGCAATCAAACAGCGCACAGGCCGCCGGGTTGCTATAAAGCATGCCAAACGAGCCGTCCATCGAAACAACGCCCTCGTGCAGGCCGTCAAGAATCGTATGCAGGCGGTCTCTGGCAAGCTTTAGGTCGTTTATATTCGTGTCGAGACGCGCGGAAAGATAGTTGAGCGCGGATCCCAGCTGCCCGATTTCGTCATTGCCCGTTTCGTCTGCACGGACGGAAAAATCGCCCCCCGCCATCGCCGTCGATACGTTCGTCATATCACGAATCGGGACGGATATGCGCTTTGAAATCAAATATACGGGGAAAATCATAATCAACGATACTGCCAGGCAGCTCATAGCCAGCGTCAGCACCAGCTGACGCAGCGCCTGCCGCAGCTCGCCCATCGGCTTACACATCAGGATCGCGCCGCTGACGCGCTCCATATTGTCTATGATCGGTACGCCGACAACCACGCCGAGCTGGTTGCTTGTCCGCCAGTTCGTCTCCGCCAGTTCGCTGCCGGACTCCAGCACCTCGTACGCAAACTGCCGCAGCAGCTCCGTATTCCGCTCCGGCTGCCGGTCGGTCGTATAGGCAATAAGGTTGCCGTAGCTGTCAAAAATGAATATCCGCGTTCCCCGCTGTTCCCGCAGGGAAAAGTCGATAAAAGCGTCATAGGTTATCTGCCCCGTCTGGTAACGGCTGGCAAGCCGCGAAAGCCCGTACGCGCGCGGCAGCATCTCGTCGGCAATGCGTCTGGCAAACACACCCGCGCCCAGGAAAGAGTAAAACGCAACCGTAAGCAAAGCCGTCAGCAGCGTCGCACAAATCATATAAGTCAGTAATTTCTTGAAAATGGAGCTTTTTCTCATTCGCTCATGCCAAATTTATAACCAACCCCATATACCGTTCGAATGCCCCAGCTTAAGCCCTCGTCCGGTATCTTCTGGCGAATGCGCTTGATCTGCGTATCCACAGCGCGCGTATCGCCAAAGTAGTCATAGCCCCAAATCTTCGAAAGAATCTGTTCGCGGTCGAATACCCGTCCCGGATGCGACGCCAGCAAATACAGTATTTCAACCTCTTTGGGCGTAAAGTCCACAACCTTGCCCTTGATCTTGACCTCATAGTTATGAAGGTTGATTTCCAGATCCTCCATGCGCACGGTTTTGCCCTCGTTCTCCGGCAGCGCGCTCGACCTGCGCAGCACAGCCTTGATGCGGGCAACCAGCTCCCGCGAGGAAAACGGCTTCACGATATAATCGTCCGCGCCGAGCTCCAGCCCCACCACGCGGTCAATCTCCTCCCCCTTCGCGGTGAGCATAATGATCGGAACCGAACTGGACGCCATAATTTCCCGTGCGGCGTCCGTGCCGGATTTCCCCGGCATCATAATATCCATCAGTATGAGATCCGGTTTCTCCTTCTCCGCCATTTCAACGGCCTGCACGCCGTTGTAAGCGTCCGCATGGGTAAATCCTTCGCTTTCCAGATAAACGCCCAGCGTATCGTGTATGATCGGCTGGTCATCGCAAATCAGTATATGCGCCGCTTTCTGCATGCCGCTTCACATCCTTCCACACATATATTATACTGAATGCGCGAAAGCTTTTCAATGAAAGGCACGAGCTTGTCAAAATTGTACATCTTTCGTACAAAATGCTTTTGTTACAAGCCTTTTCGCCCGTACACTGCGTGCAGGTACAGCGCCTTTAGCCGCGCGGACAGCACGGATGCTTCCGTAGCCTCCATTTGCGCCACATCGGACGCCTCCGAACAGAGCGATTCATAAAAGGTAAGCAACGAGCGTACCTGGCCCGCGCCGTCTGCGGTAAGCTGTGTCAGCGCGTCGCGCTGCTTTTCGCATGTTTCGGCAATCGCGCGCGCGGAAAGGAGCCCTTCCGAGGCATGCATGCTTTCACGGTCAAACGCGATCATCGTCGCGTACAGTTCGTTGAGCACATTCGTAATATTCGTCAACGCCGCGTCAAGCGCATCCGTCTGCGCCGCGTCGCCCGTGATGGTATAGGTACGTTCCGCGCATGCAATCGGATACACGTACGATTCGATTCCCTCCCCGGCCAGCTGCTGCTGCACGATCTTGGCGTCCGCCTGTGTCTCATAGCCGGAGGCAAGCACGCGATACCGCCCGGCGTCCTCCGTTACGCGCCCCGCAGCGCCGAGCTCCATGAGTCCCGCCGCCTGCTTGCGCGCGTTCTCCGCGTCCTCATATATGCCGATTTGCAGGGCATAACAGGTATACGCCGGCAAAACGCAGGTTTGCTTCTCCGTGCGCGTGCCTGTCGTCACGGACGCGTCCTCCGCCTCCGTCGCCTCCGCTTGCACGGTTTTCGGCTCCGATTCGCCGGAAAAGGCCGGTACAAGCACGCGCTCCGCCAGCCATGTGGAAGGCGGGCTGAACGCGATCACCCCGACGATTACGAGGAAAAGCGCCGCTGCGGCATAGTACGCCGGGTTCACATCCCCGCGCGCAGCCGAACGCACGGACCTCCTTCGATACCGATACTCCATTGAACGCCGTCCTTTTCCTTTGCCAAAGAAAAGGATCAAAAGAAAGCTCCTCTTGCAGCGCGCCGGCATGCATAGGCACAGCATGGTTTGCATACCCGCGCAGTGATTCCGCTCCGGATCCTTTCTGACACGTATCCTGCGTACGCTTATATAAAGAAAGAACCCGTACTACAGTATGTACGGGCTCTTAAACTTATGATTTGCTCTTGCCGCTGCGCGGCAGTTTCCCCGGAAATGGGGATTTTCCGGTCTTCCCCTTCTCCTTGCCCTTCTCCGGTACAGCAATTACTTCATACGGCGCATCCTGCGACGCGGATACGTCATGCGCAAGCTCGATCACGTCAGACTGCGCCTCCGCACATCGGTCGTCGCTTGTACTCGGTCCAAGCGCAATGGCGTTGCGAACGTATTTTTTCAGCGTGAAGCGGAAGCTTGTACCCTTTCCCTGCTCGCTCTCCACCGTAATGGTTTCGCCGAGTCTATCGAGAATCTGCTTGGCTATGGAAAGGCCGAGGCCCGTTCCGCCCTCCCGGCGCGACTTGTCCGTTTTATAGAACCGTTCGAACAGATGCGGCAAATCCTCCGGCGCGATACCGCATCCGGTGTCCGTTACGGATACCAGCACAGCGTCCGCGTCCTGCATCTGCGCGGAAAGCGTAATGGAGCCGCCCTCCGGGGTGTAGTGCATCGCATTGTCAATCAAAATCACCAGAATCTGTTCAATTCGGTCGCTGTCCGTCATGACGAGGGGAACGTTGTCAATCGCAAGATGCAGGCTGATGCCGTGCTGCTTGGCCTCGTTCATGTAATTCTGGTGCGTATCCATCAATAGTTCAGTCAGGTCCACCGCAGCGATTTGCATATGCTCGTTGCCGGATTGCAGCCGTGACAGTTCCAGCATATCCGTAATCAGGCGCGACAGCCGCACAACCTCCCGCAGCATGATACGGTAATAACGCTGCACGGTTTCCTTGTCTTGCACCATGCCGTCGGCCAGCGGCTCCAGCAGGCCGCGCACGGCCGTCAACGGGGTTCTGAGCTCGTGGCTGACGTTTGCAACGTAATCGCGCCGCGTCTTTTCCAGCCGCTCCAGCTCCGTCACGTCCTTAAACAGGCCCACCACGCCCGTGCATTCGCTGCTTTCGGTAAGTATCGGCACGACGGAAATCCACAGCGCGCGATTATTCGGCAAGGCATAGTGCAACGTCTCCGGGTCACGGGACTCGAACACGCGCGTGAATACCTCCCACACCTTTTCATCCGGCACAAGATCCATCGGCGAAACAACGTTCACCGCGCCAAACATTTTCATAAGCGCCGGGTTATAATGCGTCAGGCAACCGATGCTGTCCAGCGCCGCTACGCCGTCGGTAAAGCTTGTCAAAATCTGGTTTAACTGCCGCTTCTCGCTCTGCAACTGATAGATCGTTTGCGACAGGTTGTCGCAAAGGTTGTTGAGCGCACGCGCAAGAATCCCCATCTCGCCGGAGGAGTTTTCATTGGCGCGCACATCGAAGCGCCCTTTGGACATTTCGATAGCGACGTTGCTCATCTCATGCAGCGGATGCGAGATGCGGTTCGTGCCGTAAGCGGCAAGAATCATAATGATAGGAAATACCAGAAGAATCGTCGCCATGAGGGCGTTGTTCAGCTGCTGAAATGCGGACTGAATGCGCTTGGTTTGCTTAATAATAAAAATACCGCCGGTTACCTTCCCGTCCGCATCACGGATGGGAATGCCGACGGAAACGGCAATTTCGCCATTTAACAGTTCCAGCGCATCGTTCTTTACGGTGTTGCCCTTCAGCACGTTTTGCAGCTCGGCGGAAAAATACGCGCCGAAATCCTGTACCTCAACCGTGCTGCCGATATTCCGGACAATCAGCGTCTTTCCGAGCGCATCTGCGATTAATATGGCGGACTCGCTCGACACGGTTTGCTTTTCGATCAGGCGTTGAAACGCCTCCTCGGTCATGTTGCCGTTTTTGTATTCCTCATAGATCTGGCGCGTCACCTCCGCCTCCGGCTCCAGATTCGCCATCTCAATAGAAACGTAGGTGTTTTTCCCCACATACGCATAAGCCGCCAGCGAAACGATGTTCGCCAGCAGCAATGCAATAATCGATACGATCAATACCCGCCAGAAAAATATGCTGCGCATTACTCCGTCTCGAACTTATAGCCTACGCCGTAAATCGTTTTGATGCTCCAGCCAAGGCCGGTGGAATCCAGCTTTGCGCGGATCCGTTTGATGTGCGTATCCACGGTACGCGTCTCGCCCGCAAAGTCGTATCCCCATACGCGGGAAAGCAGCTGCTCGCGCGTAAAGACCTGTCCGGGGTTGCTTGCAAGCATGTGCAGTATTTCAATTTCCTTCGGCGTGCAAATGACCGGCTGGCCCCGTAGCGTTACCGTATAGCTCTTGAGGTCGATTGTCAGCCCGTTATAGCTGATTACATTCGTATCGCTCTTCGGCTGTTCCGTCGTCCGCCGGAGCACGGCCTTGATGCGCGCAACCACCTCGCGCGGGCTGAACGGCTTGACAATATAATCATCCGCGCCCAGCTCAAGCCCTACGATGCGGTCGATTTCCTCACCCTTTGCCGTAAGCATCAGCACGGGCAGCTGCGAGGTCTTGCGAATTTCGCGGCAAACCTCGATCCCGGACATTTTCGGCATCATAATATCCAGCACGCAAAGCACAACCTCCGGCGTGATGCTGGACAGAGCGCTCTCTCCGTCGAACGCATCCGCAACCTCAAAGCCTTCCGCCTTCAGATAGATACCCAGTGATTCATGAACGACCGGATCGTCGTCGGCAATCAATATTTTTTGTGCCATACTATGCTCCTTATATCAGTTAGACCGATTATATCACAAGGGATTCGTCAAAAACAGTTCTTTATCGAGCTTTCACAAGATGTTCACCAAGCGCCGCAATATCCGCCTCCATCACCGGTACCAGGGAGCGATTGTATATTCCGCTGGCCGGATGGTACAGCGGGAAAAGCGCGGCGGACACGTCTTCCACCGTAAGCACGACCGCACGGCCATGCAATGCGCCGATTGTTTGCTTCTCCCCGCCGGCAAGCGCCAGCATCGCCGCAAGCGGCGTATTGCCGAGGGTCACGATGCAACGCGGGCGAATCACGGCAATCTCCAGCCGGATGAGCGGCAGCGACGCCGCAACCTCGCGCGGGCCCGGCGTGCGGTTACGCACCGTTTTTATGCTGCGCACCACCGGCCGGTACTTGACGACGTTTGTAATGTAGATCGCATCGCGCGATATACCGGCAAGTGCAAGCAAGCTGTCAAGCTGCCGCCCGGCCTTGCCGACGAACGGGCACCCGCTTGCCGCCTCCTCGCCGCCCGGCGCCTCGCCGACAAACAGAATGGTTCCGTCCGCATTCCCCGCCCCGAAAACGGGATGCGCGTAATCGCCCTGCGGTTCATCCGCCGGAATCAGCGCGGAAAGCCGCAGGCGTTCAGCCTCGTAAGCTTCGGCAAGCGCCGCCTTACGGTCTGGGTACTTCCGCAGAAATTCGCTCATAGTCCATCTTCAGCTTGTTGTAGGCCGGTTCGATCACGGAATACTGGTTGTCCGGCAGCAGCACTTCCAACGCCGCCGCGCCGTCCGTCAGCGTATTGCGGCTCTCCTCCGGCAGCTCGCTGACCGCGCCAAGGTAATCCCGCACACCCTGTATCAGATCCTCCGCGCTCGTCTTCAATTCGAATATTGAGAGCGCACCGTCTGCGTGCACGGTACAGGTCGGTACCGTAGCAAGGTATTCTTCGAGCGACAGATCCGTACGAACCGCGTTCGGCAACGCCTTATACAAATACTCGTCCTCAAACGCATAAAGCTGCGTACCCGGCCGGACGAGCACATAGCTCGTCTGCTGCGTCGTCTCCGCCGGGCAAAACTGCGTTGCCAGCGCGCCGGAGCCCGCGCACACAGCCAGATGCAGGTGCATATCGCAATAGGTGGTCGGCGCATTCTCCGAAACGAACCAGTCCGTCACTGGCTTATGGTCCGCATCGGCTTTGCAGGCGTCGGTGGCAAGCAGGCCGCTTACCGAACAGACCGTTCGTTTCACGAGCCCCAGCGAGGTCGGATCCGCATCCATTATTGCTGCGTCGGACAGACCTTCATGAATCTGCTCCATGTACGCCTGCCAGAGCGGCGCGGCATAATCGCCGCCGGACGCACCGCTTTTCAGCTTGTTCACCGGATAATCATGCCCGATAAACACCGAAGAGGTATAGTAGGGCGTCATACCGGCGAAATACACGCTCGCGTAGTCGGAGTTTGTACCGGTCTTGCCGGCAACCGTCATATCTTCAATCTTCGCCTTTGTGCCGGTACCGGCGCGCACCGCATCCGTCAGCATATCGACCAGCAAATAGGCGGTGCTTTCCTTGAACACGCGGTGCTTTTCGCGCACGACGTCCGCATCAAGCAGCACATTGCCGTTGCTGTCAATCACCTTTGTAAACGACAGAGGCTCCAGATATTCGCCGCCGTTGGCAATCGCGCCGTATGCCGCCGCCATCTGGATGGGCGTCAAGCCGGATGTGCCGAGCGAAAGCCCCGCGCCGTCCGCATTCACATGCCCTTCCTCCGCGCCAAGCTGATACAGATAGTTGGCGCCGACCGCCGGCGTTACATCGTCCATAATCACGCGCGCCGCAACGACATTGAGCGACGACATGATACCGCGCCGCATCGTAACCGGCCCATAATGCGTCCGTAATCCGCCGGACGGATACCCGGTCGGCGTATTCCACCCCTCGATGCGTCCATCCATGTTGGCGATAATGGATGCAGGCGACATTCCAAGATCCAGCGCAGGGCCGTATACGGACAAGGGCTTAATCGACGAGCCGACCTCCGTATAGCTCTGCGACGCGCGATTCATGCCCTTGCGAATGGTCGGCTCGTTGCGTCCGCCGACAATAGCACGAAGCTCGCCGGTATGATAATCGAGTACAACGGCCGCCGCCTGCGGCTGCACCGTTTCAGACACGGTACCGTCCGCATTGGTGTCTACAAGCAGAGCCTTGCTTGTGTCGGCCAGCGTCGGATACTTATCCCACTCCGTCAGCGTCGTCTGCACAATGTTTTGCATGTTGGCGTCAACCGTCGTATAAATCTGGTATCCGCCGGTACGCAGCTCGTTCTCCACCGCGTTACGGTTTACCGTCGTGTCGGAAAGGCCGCGCGCCGCAAGCAGATGCGTTACAACGTCGCGAATGGCATACTCCACAAAGTAAGCCATGTCGTACATCTTCTTCTGCTCGCTCGTCTCGATGATGTGCACCTTCTCGGCAACCGCCGTCTGGTACTGTTCCCCGTTGATATACCCCGCCTGATACATGCGGCTAAGCACCTGGTTTGTCCTGGTGTCGGTCACATCCATCTGGTTGCGCTGATACATGTTCTTCCGCGGATTATAGCGGTACGGCTGCTGTGTCAGCCCCGCAAGCATGGCGCATTCGCGAATCGTAAGCTGGGAAAGCTCCTTGCCGAAATAGTCCATCGCCGCGGTCTTCACGCCGTAGTTGGACTCGCCTAAATGAATATCGTTTAAGTACGCTTCCAGAATCGTATCCTTATCGACGCGCTTTTCAAGCTCGATAGCAAGATACGCCTCCTGAATTTTTCGTTTATAGTTTCGCTGGCTGCCCAGTATTTTGTTCTTAATCAATTGCTGCGTAATTGTGCTGCCGCCGGAGGAGTTGCTATTGCCAAGAATCTCCAGCGCCGCGGAAAAAAGCCGCTTGAAATCGACGCCGGAATGCTTATAAAAGCGCACATCCTCCACGGAAATAAACGCGTTTTTCAGCATATCGGGGATATTCTCAATATCCACCCAATCCCGATACTCCACATTTGCAATGCTGGTCAGCTCGTTTCCGTCGCGGTCGAATAGATAGGACGTCCGGTCGGACTTGGTCAGCTGCGCAACGTCAAGCGTCGGCGTCGTCTCCACGTATGCCTTCATCACGCCGACGCCAAGGCCAAGGCCGATAAAACCGATAACGATAAACGAAAACACAAGCATTTTTAGGGAGGTAAACAGCACGGCAAGCCAGAACGGCGCCGGTTTTTCACGCTCCTTAAACAGTGGAGCGGACGCATCCAATGGTTTTGCGCCCGGTTTCCGTTTTACGTCCAGTTTGTCCAGTAACTGCGTCCAAGCGCTTTTCTTCATCCAAATAGCTCCTTACAATCGCTAGGTATTATAACATAGCCGCAATTCGATGTCGCGCATTCACACAAAAATTCATACTTTTGACCATTTTACGAAGAAATTCTACTTTACAAATCCGACTCCATGCCCTATAATAGCACTTGCGTTTGAGTGGTTTTACTCTTGTCGGGCGTGGACACGGTTGCATGTGTAAATGTCTGTCAGGCATAGAACGGAATCCAACTCAATATGCGTGGGGCATTAGCTCAGTTGGTAGAGTGCCACACTGGCAGTGTGGATGTCA
>CAYPLG010000082.1:0-10840 GCA_964411535.1 uncultured Oscillospiraceae bacterium | reverse complement strand
GCCTGGGCGATTCGAGCGGCTGGACGCGCGGGCTGATGATGGCCTCCGTCATGGGTACGCTCATGGGCCGGGAGCTCGTCTAAAGGCGCGGCAAGACAGAATGGCCAAGTACCGCTTGCGTTTGCAGGCAGTATTTTCGATAATCGTATCTATACTTGACATATGCCGAAAACAAGGTATAATGGAGCCATATTCGGCATATGCCAGAAACAAGAAGGGAGGTGCGGATATGCCAAGACCCTGCAAACGGCGGCGCATTTGCGCGATGCCGGGCTGCGGCCGGTTCGGCCCGATGGAGGGCGCGGATTGCGCGCGGCAGGTTGTGACCATGACGGTGGACGAGTTTGAGTGCATCCGCTTAATCGACCTAAGCGGTATGACGCAGGAGGAATGCGCGGCACAGATGCGCGTTGCGCGCACGACGGCGCAGGCCATTTACGGCAGCGCGCGCAGAAAGCTTGCCGAATGCCTTGTCAACGGGAAGGAGCTTAGGATTACCGGCGGCGAATATACTTTATGCGACGAGCGGGCGGAGGGCTGCGGCTGCACGCACCGCTGTAGGAAGCATTGCCGGCAGAACGAAGAGACGACGGAGGAAGAATAAATGAAAATTGCGGTAACGTACGAAAACGGGAAGGTGTTCCAGCACTTCGGGCATACGGAGCAGTTCAAGCTGTACGACGTAACGGACGGAACGGTTACGGGTACGGAGGTAATCGACACGAACGGCAGCGGGCACGGCGCGCTGGCGGGTATGCTTGCCATGCAAAAGGTGGACACGCTGATTTGCGGCGGTATCGGCGGCGGTGCGCGCATGGCGCTTGCCGAAGCGGGCATTCGCCTGTATGGCGGCGTAACCGGCGGCGCGGACGAGGCGGTCCAGGCGCTGCTTGCCGGTACGCTTGCGTTTAATCCGGACGTGCGGTGCAGTCACCATGTCGATCAGCACGGGGCGGATTGCGGGTCGCACGGGCACGGCGACTGCGGGTCGCACGCGCACGGCAATTGCGGCACGCACGGCTGCGACGGACACGAATAAACGGCGGGCATGCGGGCTTTCAACACACAACAGCGATGGAGCACACAACATGACGGAGGAAAGCAAGCGCATGCAGGCGGAGGAAGATAACCTGCGCGTCATGGAGCTGTTAAGCCGGTATCTCAACGAGACGCCGGCTTTTATCAGCGGCGATATGGTATCGGAGCTCACTGCCTGCGGCGTGGAGGAGGAGACGGCGTTTAGCCTGCTGCTTGCGGCGGCGATGGGGCTGGACATGGAGGAAAGCCCGGCGGACATGGCGCTGTACCGGACGTATTTTCCGCATATGCTGCGGCGGATACGCGCGGCGGAGCTGGAAAAGAACCCGTATTACCGGGGGATTCGCTTTCGCGACGCGCGCTGCGGCAGCTGTTCGCTTGGGCACGGCAGCTATGCGCCGTATGAAGCGTTTGTTTGCGACGATATTGCGCAGATGGGCGGCGGCAGGCGCGCTCCGCAGATCGGCTATTTCGGGCGCGCATTCTCGTATCCCGCCCTGTTCGAGGGGGACCGGCTTTGGATGTCCGTTACGCCGAACGAGGTAAACACCATGGCGGGGCCGCTGGCGGAGGCGTCCGGCCGGGTGCTTGCATTCGGGCTGGGGCTTGGCTATTTTCTGTACATGGCGGCAAGAAAGCCTGCGGTGTCGCATGTGACGGTTGTGGAGCAGAATCCGGACGTCATCGCGCTCTTTGAAAGCCTCCTGCTGCCGCAGTTTCCCTTTCGGGACAAGATTACGATTGTGCAGGACGATGCGTTCGCTTTTGCGCGCGCGGCGTATCCGAAGGCGCAGTATGACTTTACCTTTACGGACCTTTGGCACGACGTTTCGGACGGGCTGCCGCTGTATCTTGCGATGCGGGCGCTCGCGCCGCTTATGCCCGCGGCAAGGCATACCTATTGGATTGAGAAGACGTTAATGTGCTATCTTTCGTCTTAAGCTACAGCATTTTTTGCAGCGCCTGCACGAACAGCGCGGCCATCATGCGGTGACCCTGCGCGTTCGGGTGCAGGCCGTCCGAAAAGAGGGACGACGGCGAAGCGGCGGCGGCCGGTGCAAGCAGCGCGTAAAAATCCACAAGCGCCGTGTCGAACGCCGGGGCAAACGCCTGCTGCCAGCGGCGGAAGGCGGCGTATTCGCTTTCCGGCGCGCCAAACGCGCAGGCGGCCTGCCAGCTTTCCGGCAGATACGTTTTATAGACGGGCGGCAGCGTGCCCAGCATGGTGCGGACGCCCGCCGACTGGGCCTGCTGGATCATGGCCGCAATATTGCTTTGCACCACGCCGGCAGGGCAGCCGTTTAACAGGTCGTTCGTACCGCCGAGCAGCATGAGGATATCGGGCGATTTGGAAAGCGCGTCCCTTTCCAGCCGGGACAGCATGCCTGCGGTCGTATCCCCGGCAATGCCCGCGTTGATAAGCGGCAACCCGGTTTCCTTCCCCGCCGTTTCCACCCATCCATCCGCTCTGTGCAGGCCGTATCCGGCCGTAATGCTATCGCCCAGGCATATAATTTTCATAGCGACGTACCTTTCAAAAAGCGCAGTTTGACAGCCGCCGCAACAATGCAGGGCCGCCGTGTCTTCACAGCGCGTTTTTAGCCGAAGAATACCGTTCCCGGCAGGGCAATAGTAAACCAATGCCGGGCATTTGGCAAGGGGATATGGAATTGCATAATCGCAATTTTCGAGCCAATAACGGCTATCCGTCGCTTGGAAGAATTAGCTTGCGCGCAGATATCTTGCGAGCATATCGATGTATGCATCGTATAGGGCGAAGACGGTTGCATGCTCCGCATCCGGGGTTTGCGAGCGGTATAGGAAGGTCGTCCGCTGCATGATGCCGTTATAGGTTGCGGAGATCAAGTCCGCCACGCTTTCCGGCTGTAAGTCCGGCCGGATGGATTTGTCCTCTATTCCCGCGCGCAGGTTTCCGATAACGATGTCGCGAAGGCGTGCGCCGCCCTGCAGCGCCCACGAATTTCGCTTCATTCCGTAGCGCGCCCAATGGATGTGAACGTCGATAAACAGCATGGCTTCGAGGGCGTCCGTCTTATAGTACTTGCGTTGGCAGGAAAGCAGAAGCAACAGGCGGTCCAGCCCGGATAAGCCGGTTTTGTCCGCCTTTTCGTATGCCTCGGCGAGCGCATTGTATATGCGGCTCAAAAAGCGGCAGGCGGCGTAACAAAAGAGAAGGTCCTTCTCCGGAAAGTATCGATGCAGCGTGCGCGTGGAGACGCCAGCGCGCGCAGCTATCTGCGTAATCTGGACGTTCTCCGCGCCGTACTCCTGAATGCAGGCGAGCGCAGCCTCCAAAATTGCATCCCGGTTCAGATCCGTAGACTGTTTGGCCATATACCGTCTCCTTCGTATCGATACAATACACACGCCGGTCCAGAATGCGGCGCACATATACAAGCCGCATTGGCGGACGCCCTATCAGGCTTGCGGTAACCGGTTGCATTCGTTTCCTGGCGGCAAAAAGGTTACCGGGAAAAGAAATCACAACGATGTAGCGAAAAAATATATCTCTATTTTATGGTATGGCGCGTATAAATGCAAGAAAAAACGGCGCGCCACGGCAAGGATGCAGCGGCGGCGGGCAGTTTGGGCGCGCAAAGGGTTTAAGGCGCAATCGTTACAAGGCGACACCCGGAATCCGCCCGATTTGTAATAAATGCTTGCGGTACAATGCGGCGGACTGGTATACTTTTAGGAAATATTTAAGCATAGTAATGGACCCTGCGCGTAGGATTGTGAACGGACAAGCCGGGGTTTAATACGTGGAATAACGGGGGTGTGGGCATGGATGCTGCGCTATGCGAGGCGCTTTTAAGCTGCGAAACCGATTTGGACGGGGTTATGAAGCGCTTTTCCAACGACGAGGCGCTGTATGCCGAATGCCTTAAGGAGTTTTTGAAGGATGCGTCCATGGCAAAGCTGGACGAAGCGCTTGCAAATCAAGCGTGGGACGAAGCGTTTACCGCGGCACATGCGCTAAAGGGCCTAACGGGCAACATGGGCTTTGTGCCGCTGTTTCACGCGACGGCGGAGCTGGTGGTTCTGATACGGGCCGGACGCGTGCAGGAGGTCGACGCATCCTATCAGAAGGTCCGGCGCGCCTATGACATGCTGGCAAGCGCGCTCATGGAAAGCGGCGGAATCATCAGCGAATAACCGGGCGGGAGCGGGCCCTGAGTGTAAGGGCGGCGCAATCCGGAAATCCGCGCTGCTTTGCCGTTTCGGATATGCATGCGCGCGAAAAACGCCTGCGCCGGGGCAGGATGTGCGCAGTGGCGGAGACGGCGCTGTTGGGCTAACGGTTATTTATGATACGCTTCCCCGGCGTTGATTTTGTACGCGCGATAGATTTGTTCCAGTAAAAAGATACGGCAGAGGCGGTGCGGCAGCGTCATGTCCGAAAGGGACAGGCGTTCGTCCGCGCGCCTGAGCACGGCCTCCGACAGCCCGCAGGAGCCGCCGATTACAAACGTTATGCTGGACTTTCCGCCGTCGAAGAGCCACTGTACATGCGCGGCAAACGCTTCGGAGGTATAGCGCTTTCCCCCGATGCACAGCGCAATGACATATTCGCTTTCCGCAATTTGCGAAAGAAGCCGCTCGCCCTCGCGCTCGATAGCGGCGCGCTGTACGGCGGGCGAAGCCTTGTCGGCGATGGGCTCGTCGCGCACCTCGCGTACGGTCAGCGCGCAGAAACGGGAAAGGCGCTTGCCGTACTCGGCGGAAGCGTCGATATAGAAGCGGTCCTTCAGCTTTCCAACGCAGGCGATGGTTACGTTCATGCGATTTCAAATACGCCGGTCGGGCGATACCGTTCGGCAACGGTGACGAACATGTCGGAAAGGCAGCCTGCGGCTTCCAGTGCGGACTGCACGGTGACGAGCGCAAGCTCCGGCGTGTTGTTCTCGTTGCTAAGATGGCCCAAGATGACGTTTTTTACGCCCCGCTCGTGCAGCTTGCAGAGGACAAGCCCAGCGTCCTCGTTGCAAAGGTGCCCCTTGCCGCCGAGAATCCGCATTTTGAGCGGGTAAGGATAGCTGCCGGCCTTGAGCATATCCACATCGTGGTTGGCTTCCATCAGCAAAAGGTTGCTTTCCGCAACGGCGTCGAGCATTGCGGTTGTGACGTGGCCGATATCCGTCATAACGGAGACCTTCTTCCCCTCGGCCTCGATGGCATAGCCCACCGGATGCGCGCAGTCATGCGGCGTGGAAAACGGCAGCACGCGCACGGTCTTGATGTAAAAGGCGGCGTCCGGCTCGAACACGCGCAGGTTCCGCGCGGCAATCTCCCCGACGATGGGACGCATGGCGTTGACGCACGCGGCGTCGGCATAGACGGGGATGTCGAACTTTCTCGAAAGCACGCCCACGCCGCGCACATGGTCGCTGTGCTCATGGGTGACGAGAATGGCGTCAATCGTGCGCGCGGTAACGTCGATATCGTGCAGCAATTCGATGAGCTGTTTGCCGGTCAGACCGGCGTCGATGAGCATGCGCACGCCGCCCGCCTCCAGGAAGGACGCGTTGCCGGAGGACCCGCTGCACAGCGGTGAAAACACCATAGATCCGTTCACTCCTTACAAAACCTTAACTTTGTCAGTATAGCACATATGCGTGACATTTGTTATAATGAATCCCATGGAAATGGTGGTAAAACAGGCATTTGCAAAGCTCAACCTTACGCTTGCCGTGCTGTATAAGCGCGCCGACGGATACCACGCGCTCGAATCGCTGATGCAGAGCGTTACGCTTGCCGATACGGTGAGCGTGCGCCGCGCAAGGGATGTGACGGTGACCGCAAGCGGGATGACGCTGCCTTATAACAATACGCTGGCGCGCGCGGCGGAGGGGTACCGGCGGCTGACCGGCGCGGGCGCGAACATTCACGTTGCCAAACGCATTCCCGCCGAAGCGGGCCTTGGCGGCGGCAGCGCGGATGCGGCCGCCGTGCTCGCCGCGATGGACGAGCTGTACGGCGAGCTGGATGAAACGGCGCTTACAGAAATTGCGCTTTCGGTTGGCGCGGACGTGCCGTTCTGCCTGTTTGCAGAGCGCGGCGCGGGGCTTGCGCTTGCCCGCGGCGTGGGGGAGGCGCTAACGCCGCTTTGCCAAAAGCGCAAGCTGTATTTTGTGCTGGCCAAGCCGAAGGCGGGCGTGTCCACACGCGCGCTTTTTACCGCGCTGACGCTGCCGCGTGAGAACCCGGACACCATGGCGGCGCTTCGCGCCGTTGAGCAGGGCGACGTTTCCGCGCTTGGCAGCGCGCTTGGCAACGCTTTACAAGGGCCTGCGGAGGCGCTCGTGCCGGAGATTGCGGACCTTTGCGAAAAGCTGCGCGCAGCCGGGGCGCTTGGCGCATGCATGACGGGCAGCGGGAGCGCGGTGTTCGGCCTGTTCGACACGACGGAGGCGGCGGAAAGCGCGCTGCCGGCGGTATCGAGCGCGGCGTTTTCCTGCGTTGCCGAAAGCCGGTAAAGTTTCGTCAATGTGAATAATCCGCGAATAAAACGGCGGATGGGTAGCGTATATACAAAGGACTTTGTACAATCACTGCATGAGGGAGCGCATGGTGAATCGAACGAAACGATACAAATGCATTCTGCTGGGCATCCTGCTGCTGCTTACCGCGCTGTTGCCTGCGGCGCGCGACGCCAACGCGGATGACGGCGTAACGTATATCCGCGTGCTGTTGAGCACGGAGAACGCGGGAAGCATTACGATGGACGTATCCGGCAGCTATCTGCTTTCGGAAAGCAGCCGCACCTTTACCGGCGGGAAACTGACCGTCAAGGCCGACGGAAGCACCGTAACCGTTACGCATTCGAGCGAAGGCCTGCTCTATTCCGGCAAAACCGCAACGGTGGAGCGGATGCTGCTCAACCGTTCCGCAGGCGCGATACGCTTCCACGTGGTTTCCGGCACGAGGAGCTTCCTCGGCAACTTTACAATTACTGCGAGCAACGGAAAGCTGAACGTGGTCAACCGCGTGCCGCTTTCGCATTATCTATACGGCGTTGTCGGGTACGAGATGAGCAACGAATTCCCCATCGAGGCGCTGCGCGCGCAGGCTGTCGCGGCAAAGGGGTATGCGCTGCTGCATATCGGCTCGTCCGGGCGGTACGATATCGGCGACACCGCAAGCGACCAGGTCTACCGCGGCTATGCGCCGGAGGATACGAACGTCATCAACGCCGTGGATTCCACGATTTCCGACGTATTGTACTATAACGACAAACCTTTGCTTTGCTTTTACGCCGCCAGCAACGGCGGCTACATGCTGCTGCCCGGCGTGCGCTGGAAGGAAAAGATCTACGACGGCGCATATGCCTCCGGCCCGGACATATATGATATGAAGAACCCGTCCACGCCGCGCGAAACCGTGTTCATCGCCTCCGACTATTCGGAGCGGGCGATGGGCGCGCGCGCGTTCTCCTTCCTGGACGCGCGGATGACGCTCGCGATTGTGAGCAGCAATGCGATACCGGAGCATTACCATTTCCTCGGCGTGCGCAGCGTCGACGCGGTTACCTCCTCCGGCGAGGCCGGGTACAAGGGCGACCTCGACCATACGGACGTTTCGGTCCGCGCGACCGTGCGTACGGAAATGGACGCCGCCTATATCCCGACGCCGACGCCCGCGTGGGACCCGACGCCCTCGCCTACGCCGGAAAACGAACCGACGCCTTCGCCCACGCCGCCGCACGAAACGCCTTCGCCCACGCCGGAGCCGGTCGCGCCCGCGGAAGGGGAGGAAGGCTACGACCCGAACTGGCAGCCGCCCGCGCCGACGGAGCTTCCGGAAACGCCGACGCCGACGCCCGCGTGGGATCCGACGCCGTCGCCCACGCCGGAATGGCCCGCCACGCCCTCGCCTACGCCCGCGACGGAGATACTGCGCGACGTGCCGGTTTCGTTCTCCTTCAAATTTGACGAGCTGACCGCCGCCGGTCTCTATGTCGCGGAAAACCTCGGCATTTACTATGCGGCGGCCGGAAGTAACGGCTTCGACCTGCTCCATGCCCGCTACGGCCATGGCGTAGGCATGAGCCAGCGCGGCGCGCAGCAGATGGCAAACGAGGGCAGGACGTACCGCGAAATACTGCAATACTATTATCCCGGCGCAGCGATTGTGCAGCGGGATTTTCATTCGCCGGAAAATGTTGCGGCGATTACCTATGCGCCCGTGGAAACGGGCAGCGCAACCGGCACGGTCGTCAACAGCACGGTAAACCTGCGCAAGGCGGCGGGTACGAACGCAAAAAGCCTCGAAAAGCTGCCGGTCGGCACAAGCCTGACGCTGCTGGGCATGCAGGGAAGCTGGTACTACGTAACCGCGCCCTCCGGGCAGACGGGGTATGTGCGGTATGATTACGTGCAGACTTCGGGCGGCGGGATTATTGCCAAAGGTATCATATCCGGCAGCGCGGTCAACTACCGCACCGGCCCGGATACGGCGTACGAATCGCTTGGCAAGCTGTCCGAGAATACGCAGCTTGGCATATACGGCATGGAGAACGGCTGGTACAAGGTGCATGCCGCGAACACCGGCAAGGACGGCTATGTCCACGGCGATTACGTTACCATTACGCAATCCGTCGCCGACACGGCCCCGGCCCCGGCGGCAACGCCCTCGCCCACGCCGCTTCCGGCGGGCGTAACGCCCGCGCCGATCGTGATCAGCGTCCATACGCCGGAGCCTTCGGCCGCGCCCACCGTGCCGCCGACGCCGACGCCGGTGCCCGTCTATGCGGCGCGCGGCTATGTGAACGCATCGCGCGTGAATATCCGCTCCGGCGCGTCCACGACGACAAAGAGCTTTGGCAAGCTGGACAAGGACGCCGAGCTGGGCATATACGAAAAGAGCGGCGCATGGTACCGCGTACTTTCGGTCGCCTCCGGCCAAACGGGCTATATTTACGGAAAGTACGTGACGCTTTCCCCGTCCGCGCAGCAGAGCGCGGGCAGCGCTGCCGCTGCGGGAGAGAGCGCTGCGGCGACGCCATCGCCCGTTCCCTCCGGCATTGCGTCGCAAACGGCGTCTACGGGGAAGGGCTATATCAACAGCAGCGGCGTCAAGCTCCGCCTTGGCAGCGACACAAGCTACGATTCGATTGCGACGCTTGGGCAGAACACGACCGTAACGGTGCTTTCCACAAACGGAAGCTGGATGCAGGTTGCGGTCAAGGCCGGCGGCAAGCAGGGGTATGTATTCGGCAAATACGTCACCATGACGGGCGTAGCCGGGCAGCTGTCGGAAAACGGTGTGATCACCGCGTCGCGGCTCAACCTGCGGACGATACCGTCCACCGGCGCGGAAAGCCATGTGCAGACGGTGATGGAGCGCGGCGACGTGGTCACCGTACACGGCACGGCGAACGGCTGGTGCCACGTCACGTTCGGCGATAAATCGGGCTATTGCATCGCTTCGTGCGTGCGCATGGACTAAGCCTATGCGGAAAAAAAGATTCAACCGCATCTGCATTCTTTCCGCAGCGGGCATACTGCTTTTGCTGGCGTGGGCCGCCATCGCGCGGGAGCGCGACCGCCGCGCGCGCGAGCCGGTCGTGATCAGCCAGGCGGTTATTGACGTAATCGACATCAACGCCATCACCGTTACGCCGGAGCCGACCCCCGCGCCGGTAGTGCCACCGAACGCCGTGACGTTGCTTGTCGGCAGGCGGCCGGTGCTGACGCTGTCCTCCGAACCGGAGGCGCAAAAGCTCCTTTGGGAGTATCTTTCGGCATGCGCGGTTGCGCCGGAGGGGGAAACGTTCGTCTCCGCACGGTTTGCGGAGGAGATGATCATCGGCCCGATGGACGCCAACGCGGTCGTTATGGAGTACGACGCCGCATGGGCAAAGCTGATGGAAACGCCGAATCTTGTGCCGGTGCAGCTTACCACACAGCGTATAACAACCACGACGGCGGACGTGGTCATCACGGATACGGAGGAGCCCGCGCTCGCAAAGGGCACGCGCATCGTCAAGCAGGTGGGCGCAGGCCCCGTAACGGTATCCACCGTGACGGCGGAGTATATCGCCGGGGAGGAAGCAAGGCTAAGCGAGCCGGTTGTAACGACCGCCGCCGAGGCGCGCGCAACCATTATCGAAACGGGCACGTATACGCGGCGCGACGGCAGCGGCGCACCGGGCAAGGGCGAGGGCGCGCAGGGCAAGGACGCGGGTGCGCTTACCTTACAGTATCCGATGCGCGGGAGCGTAAAGCTGCGCTTCGGCGTCAACGAAGGGCGTATGCACAACGGCCTGGACATTGAAAACAACGCAGGCACGAAGATTGTCGCACCCGGCGAGGGCGTCGTCATCTACTGTGCGGCGCGCGGCGCGTACGGGTATACGATAGATATCGACCATGGAAACGGGTTTGTATCCCGCCTGACGCATGTGCAGGAGTCGACCGTGGAGCTGCACCAGCGCGTGTTCGCGGGGGAGGCCGTCGGCACGCTTGCCGCGCTCGTCGACAGCCGGGACAAGCCGCACCTGCATTATGAGCTGATTATCGACAACGTGCCGTATAACCCGGAGTTCTATATTGCATAAGGAGGGTATTTGCATGCAAAAGCTGACGTTATTCTATCTGCCGGAGTGCCCGCATTGTAAGCTGGCAATGCGGCTTATCGACGAGCTTTCCGCGGAGAACCCGGCGTACGCCGCCGTTTTCATCGAGCGCGTCAACGAGCGGGAGCAAAAGGCCGTGGCGGATGCGTACGACTATTGGTATGTGCCATGCTTTTTTATGGACGGAAAGAAGCTGTTTGAGGG
>CAYPLG010000081.1:0-10941 GCA_964411535.1 uncultured Oscillospiraceae bacterium | reverse complement strand
TAGCCGCCGCGCACCATCAGCGAATGGCTTTCGATCGTGCAATCGGCGGGGCGTTCCTTGTACCGCTCGCCGACCAATTCGTTCATTCTCATAGAATTCATGTTCCTCCCAATATCGATAACGTCTTATTATCCATCACATTTTGCCGCCTGTAAAGCCCCGAAACGCGAAAAAACCGTCGCGAGCCGGTTAACCGTTGCCATCGTGCTCGATTGTGTCCGTAACCTTGGGTACGCGTGCGCTCGTTCCGAAGAACAGCGCATCGTGAATACGCGCCTGATAGGACGGGTCGTTTCCCGCATACCGTCCGGCGTGCCGGTTGAGGTGTTCGCCCATGAAGACGAGCGCCGCCTCGCGTCCGGAGGAAAGGTTTACGGCCGACCATGCGCCGTGCTCAACGAAGACGCCGGCAAGCTCGGCGAGCGTCAAACCGACGCTGTAACCGGGCTGCCGCCCGTCCGCTACGATTGCCAGATAGTGCCCGTCGGAAACGGCGCCAATGGAGCAGCGCGCATCGATTCCGCGGCCCGGCGCATGCGTAAGACCGGGGACGGCTTCCCCGTCCGTGACCAGCGGAATATTCTGTTCGGCGGGGGCGGCAGCGTTGCCGGAGAGCAGCAGCACGGCACGGTTTTCCCGCGCCAGCCGCCAAGGGGATTCGCCGCCGGACGCCGCCGCAATATGCTGCGCGTCCTCCCCGCCTTGCACATGCACGTTGACAAGGAAGTAGGTGACTGTTCCGCGGCCAAGATCGGTCGTAATGCAGTCGATGCGCACATCCAGCGTAGTCGAGCGATACTCCCAGTGGCCGTGCTCACTGTCGTATACGAGCGTCTCCGGCGGGTCGCCTGCGCGTGCAAAGTACGTTTCCGCAAAGGCGGACGCGGGGATGGGGGTATCCGTCGGCGCGGCGGAAGGTGCAGGCGCGTTGCCCGGCGCCGGAGACGCCGTGGCTGCGGGCAAGGGCGCGGCAACAGATCCCTGTAGGGAAACGGGCCCGCCGTGCGTACACGCGGCCGAGCCCGTCAAAAGCAACAGGGAGGTTAGCGCAGCGATTTTTATGGTTTGCAACCGCCGCATAGGGGACTCTATGCCTCCGTTTCGACTGCGGCGTTGGCCGCTGCGCGGAGGGCGTTGGCCTCGCGTACGCTTTGCTCGGTCGCGGCAAGGTGCTTTTTGCCGGTAATCAGCAGCACTGCGCCAAGGCCGAAGAGGAGGAGCAGGCTGAGTATGCCGACGCTTGCCCGGTCGGTGAGCATATAGAACACCGAATAGAGCAGCGGGCCGATGACGGCGGCAAACTTGCCAAAGATATCATAGAAACCGAAGTACTCCGCGCTGCGCTCCTGCGGCACAAGCTTGCCGAAGTACGAGCGGGAGAGCGCCTGTATGCCGCCCTGCACCGTTCCGACAAGGCATGCAAGCACCCAGAAGAGTATGGACGCGATCTGGCGTGCGGCGTTATAGTCCGTCTGGCGTTCGGCGTCCGCAACAAAGGGCGCAAGCTCTGTTTCCAGCGCGCCGATGCTGGCAATCGCATGATTGCGGACGGATTCGTCGTCAAATGCGTATACGACGCCGCTCGGATCGCTTAGCTGCGCGGTAATGGTTGCAAATACGCCCGTAAAGGCGGCGGGGCGATCCTCCTCCGCCAGTACGTCTTTGCCCTGCTCGATGACGTCGGAAACAACCGTCTGCCAAACCTTGTAATCATGCGTGCCTTCCGTGGCGACGGTCGTTTGCAGCGCAGCGCTTTCGCGCACCGTCGCTACGTAGTCGAGCTGATACGGCTCCACCATGCGGCCCATGAAAAAGCCCACGAACGTAATGCAGAAGTATACGCAGATGGCGGTGATGATCATACGGATGTTGCCGAACTTTCCGGCAAGCTTGCTAAAGAGAATGGAGAACGGCACGGCGACAAGCTGCGTAACAAGCAACGCAAGAATCATGCCGGTGGACCCCAGCCCAAGCGTTGCGCCGTAGTTGGTCGAAAGGCTGATGATCGTGCCAACGCCGTCAATGTAGAAGAAATATGCGATAAGATAGATGAACAGGCCTTTGTTTGTAACGCAGCTTTTCATCGTGTTCCAAAGGTTCTTTCCGGCGCTTTTGGCAAGCTGGGAAGGCGGGGTTTCCACATAGTGCTTCTGCTCGACGTTTTTAAGAATCGGGATGGAGAAGACCGCCCACCATACGCTGGTAATGAGGATCGAGAACTTGATGGCCGGGACGGAGAAGTCCGTAAGCAGCAATAAGACGATGCTGATAACGAACGGAATCGTACTGCCGCCAAGGTACCCCATCGCATATCCCCATGCGGATACGCGATCCATGCGATCTTCCGTGGTAACGTCCGTTAAAAACGAGTCGTAGAACACGCACGAGCCGGAGAACCCGATGTGCGAAATCACGTAGCCGATGAGCATCCACTGCCAGTTGCCCACGAACGCCAGCAGCGCCGTGGAAACTACGCCGAGTATGATGAAGCCCGTAAGCAGGCGCTTTTTATATCCCTTAAAATCCCCGATCGCGCCGAGCAAAGGCGCAAGCACCGCGCAGATGAGGGACGCAAGCGAAACGCCGATGCCCCACCATTTGTTGCCTGCGTCATTGGCGACGCTTGCATAGTAGATCGGGAAAATTGCCGCCATAATGTTTGTTGCGTAAACGGAATTCGCCCAGTCATAGGTAATCCAGCTCCGTTCTGCCTTGGTAAACTTTTTGCTTGGGTCGCGCTGCCGCATATGTATTTACCTGCTTTCCATCCTATTAATATACAACAAGGACACTGCCGCAAGCCTGACGGCTGCGGATTTTCGATAATATGGAAGCGTACCTGAATAAGTTCGTATTAGTATAACAGAATGCGGTGGAGGCGGCAAGAAAAAACAGTCCGTATCTGCGGGTGAAAAGCGCGGAACGCGGCCTTCCCGGCAGAATGAACCCACGGGCGGCTGTTTTCATTCTATATATTTCAAAAAACACTTGCAAATGGCGATTTGCCATGGTAATATACGTCTGTTCGACTTTTACGGTAAGGAGGTGGACAAAGCATGGGTAAGTACTGTGAAGTCTGCAAGAAGGGCGTGATGTCCGGAAATTTGGTCAGCCATTCGCATCGGAAGACCAGAACCAGTTGGGCGCCGAACATTCAGACGGTACATGTAGTCGTGGATGGCAAGCCGTCCAAGATGAACGTCTGCACCCGTTGCCTCCGTTCCGGTAAGGTTACGCGCTCCATCTGACGCGCGCGCCTTTGGCAGCAAAACTGACAACGCCTGTCTTTT
This sequence comes from uncultured Oscillospiraceae bacterium, assembly GCA_964411535.1. Lineage (GTDB taxonomy): Bacteria > Bacillota > Clostridia > Christensenellales > CAG-138 > CAYPLG01. The sequence goes on along the minus strand of CAYPLG010000081.1, from coordinate 7,651 downwards.
CGGCAGGCGTTGTTTTTGCGTTGCTTTCGTTATCTTCCGATCACGTCGATTTGCATGCCCTCCATGGCGGCAAGCGCGGTTTCGTGCGAGGCGGGCGTTACGCCCGCGCAGCAGGCGGCGTCCACGACGATACGCGCTTCCGTAAAAAAGGACTTGCACAGCACGGCGTTTGCAATGACGCAAATGTCCGTGCACAGGCCCACAAATGTGATTTCGGAAATTGTATCGCCGTATAACTCGTGTATGCGTACCGGCAGCTCGGTCGCGCCGAAGCCGTGCTTCATAACCATGTGCGCTTCGTCCGCCACGTCGCGGTCCATGAGCGCCATCCATACGGCGGTATCCGGCGCCCAGCCGTCCGTGCCCGCGATGCAGTGCAAAACGGGCAGCCGCTCGCCCTCCTGCGTATGCGGGTACGTTTCATTATGCGTATCCATCGTAAAGAGAATCTCGCCGTCAAACGCGTGGATTTTGTCGCATACGCTGCCGACAACGGCCCGTGCCTCTGCGGTGCCGAGCGAGCCTGAGATAAAGTCGTTCTGCATATCCGTAACGACCAATAGCCTTTGCTTTTCCTGCTTCATAAAAATTATGCCTCCGTAACGGTGTTGGAAAGAATATACAGCAGCACGCCTGCGGCAACGCTTGCGTTGAGGGACTCCGCGCGCCCCGGCATGGGCAGGCGGTAGCGTACGCAGCGTGTGGCGACAGCTTCGGAAACGCCGTTGCCCTCGCTGCCGATGACAAGCACGGTGCGTTTTTTGAGGGTTGGCAACGTTTCGCTCCCGCGCAAATGCCCGCAGATACAGGTGAACCCCTGCGACAGCAGCGCGTCGAGCGCTGCCGCCGCTTCGCATTGGTATACCGGCAGGTGATACGTGGAGCCCATGGCTGCGCGCAGGGATTTCGGCGCATACGCGTCCGCACAATCGCCGCTCAGCAATATGGCCTTGGCCCCGAATGCGTCGGCGCTGCGAATAATCGCGCCTACGTTGCCGGGGTCCTGTACGCCGTCGAGCAGCACGAACAGTCCGTCGGGATATGCTGCGGGCGGCGCGGTATCCGGCGTGTGCACGGTGGCGGCGATCCCCTGTGGCGTGCGGCTGTCCGTAATCGCCTCCAGTACGCTGCGCGAAACCGTGTATGCGGTTACGCCATCCGGCACGGCAAAACGAAAGCCTTCCTCGATGAACAGGCTGGCGACGGGCAGGTTCGAAGCGAGCGCTTCCGAAACGAGCTTTTCCCCCTCGATGACGTGCAAACCCTGCGCGCGCCGTTCCTTGCCGAGGGCGAGCGCGCGGACGGATTTGACGATGGGGTTGCTGCGGCTGCTAATAATCATAGTGGGAGTATAGCATACTTTATCGCCCGTGCGAAAGGGGCGTATGCAGGAGAGCGTGCGCGGCGGATTTGCCGCCTGCCGTTATCCGCCCGCAATAAGCGAAAAAAAGCCGACTACGTCGCCGTCGTGAAGCGGCGTATCGAACGGTACGCGTTCGCCGTTGACGCTGACAAGCAGGAGCCGGGCTTTTACGGGGGACACCCGTATCAGGCGCAACGCATCGGAAAGCCGTGCGTCTTCCGGCAGCTCCGCCCAGCCGCGTTCGTCGAGCCGGGCGCGCTCCGCGCCGTAGGGCGGGACAATCTTGACGCGAATCATGCGTCCTCCGCTTCCTGCATTTGGATAACGTCCATCGGACAGCTCTTCATGCAGACGCCGCAGCCGACGCAGCTCCCGCCGCCAAGCTCCGGGAAAACGTTTCGGTATTTTCCCTGTTTGCCGGGCTTTGTCATGGTAAGGCAGGAAAACGGACAGGCCACGGCGCAGATGCCGCAGCTTACGCAATCGGTATAGTCAAAGACCGGATGTTTCTTAATCATATCGTTTCCGCCTCCAGCAGGGTGGGAATGCCCAACCGTTCAATCGTTTCCGGCAGCGGTTCGCCGGTATGCGCGTCCCAACCGAACGCCTTCCAGTGCAGGGAAACCTGTTCGCGGTTTCGCAGCCGCACCCCCTTGAGCGGGCCGTTGGTAAGCGGGGGATTGCCCTCCATGCGGTCCGGAAGGGTGAAGGAGGCGGGCGCAATTCCGTGCTTAACGTTAAACATCTGCCGAAGGCATTGGATTCGCTCGCCCAGCTCCATGTAGTGGTCGCCGTCGTAGTGCCAGCCCGCAGCGGCGTTTATGTACTCGATCAGCTTCCACATGTGCACGCCCATCATCTCCGCATAGTAGCATCCGCCCGCGCCGTCGACAAGCATGCTGTAGCAGGCGTTGGCCTTGGCAATCATGGCGACTGTGTCGTTTGGTACGAGGTCGTCCGATTTTTTGTGTACGGTGGCAGGCGGCGCCCAGGAGCAGATATCGGCAAGGGACATCGCGCCATACTGGAGGCTCATGCCGATGGTGTGCTTGCCGGGTGCGGGTTCGGCGGCGAAGTGGACGGCAAGCTGCGGATCGTTGCGGCTGTCGTGCATGCCCGGCTCCTGTCCGCCGATATGCATCGCGTACTGCTCGCCGCCGTATCGCTCTGCCGCGCGCCTGACTCCGTCCGCAAGCCCGTCGCCGAAGCCCTCGCGCACAATCATTTGCTTTATCAGCGCGACAATTGCCTCCGCATTGCCCCAGTGGAGCGCCAGGCCGCCGGTCTGCTCCGCCGTAAGGATGCCGTTTTCATAGCATTCGATCGCCCATGCGACGGTGTTGCCCGCAGAGATGCTGTCCATGCCCGCGCGGTTTAACAGTTCGTTGATATGCAGCACGGAATCCAGATTGCCGTTACAGAGGAGCGGGCCGAACGCTTCGATGGTTTCGTACTCCGGCTTGTGCGTCTCCGAAAAGCCGCCGCACGCGTTTTTCGCAATGTCAAGCCGTCCGCCGCAGCCCATCGGGCAGGAATAGCAATGATACTTGACCGTTTCCAGCCGGTTGATCCGCTCCGGATTGAACGCCCGCACCATGCCCTTCGCATCGCGCGGCCCGCCGGACCAGTTCTTGATCGGGCCGTCGCCGCTGGTAATCGCCATGGTGGTGTTGGAAGGCGTACCCCACTCCTTAAAGATGTAGGGCGTCAGCGCGCCGTCGAGGGGCATGGCGGGCATTTTGCCAAGCATCGCGCCGCCAAAGCCCAGCATGCCGCCAAAGCCCGACGGAAGAGACATCTTGTTGAGCTTTTTGCCGAGCGTTTTCGACAGCGCATGGACGGTTTCCCGATCCGCGCAGGGAACCGGCTTGCTGCCTGCGAGCACGACGGCCTTCAGCCGTTTGCTGCCCATGACCGCACCGACGCCGCTGCGCGCCGCAATGCGCCCGCCCTCGTTGCAGATGCCGGAGATGAGCGAGAGGTTTTCGCCCGCCTGCCCGATCAGCGCGACACAGGGGCGCTTTTTGACGTGCGCGTCGGCTTGCAATTGCTTTTCCGCGAGGGTTGCGTCCATGCCCCAGTAGGCGGACGCGTCCCGAAGCTCCGCCGTTTTTCCGTCGCAGTACAGGTATACGGGCTTTTCGGAGATACCGCGAAAGAAGATGCCGTCATAGCCGCACTGCTTGATGGCGGGGGAGAAGACCCCGCCACAGTTGGCGTCGCCCCACCCGCCGGTGAGCGGGCTTTTGCAAACGGCCATCCAGCGGCCGGTGAAGAACGCGCCCGTTCCGGTCAGCGCGCCGGACACGAAGCCGAGAATGTTATCCGGGCCGAGCGGGTCCGCGCCCACAGGAATGTTTTTGTAAAGATACCACGCGCCGAGGCCCTTGCCGGACAGGACGGCGTCATAGACCGCATCCGGTACGGTTTCGGAGGTTAGTATACCCGTGGTCAGGTCGACGCACAGTATTTTTCCCATGCAGGACTTCATCGTATCAGTCGTTCTCCTTTTTTTGTTGCAGTTTCCGCCTGATGGGCAGCCACCAGATAAACCCGAACAGCATGCACAGCAGGATCGATTTTGCGCCGGATACGCCGCCTGCCCTGCCCGTGCGATAGCCGGTTATGAAAAGCTCTGACGCATGCAGCAGGAAAAGCGCCAGAAACAGCCACGGGAAGCCGAACCTTGCGAATGCGAGGGCGCAAAGCCAAAGAACCGCCGTTACCGCATACCCCGCAAGCTGCAAAATGCCGCTTAGGGTTGTGCGCCCGTCGTGCGCGGCGGAGAGCGGTATCGTCCACTGGCTGGATAACTGCGCGCGCTTCTCCTTCCGCGTCATCGGCGGCAGCGGCCACTCGATAAAGTTGCGCTGCGCATCCGCAGGGGAAAGCTGCGGAAGGCTGAATATCCGGTCCTCGTGCGCGCGGGGGCAATCGACGTACTGGCCCGCGCGGATGAGCTTTTGCCGCGCAAGCACCGTGCCGAGCATGCCGGTCACCGTTGCGAAAAGGGCTTTGTTTTTCGGGCTCATGATCGGCATGGTCACACCCGCCGCATGGCATACGACCGCCATGCAGGCCGCAGGATCGCAGCAGCCGGCTGCGACATACTGGCAGGCGTCCTTCGCGGTCAATGCGCAGTTGCCAAGTGCCATCCGGCGCATTGGCAGCGCCGCAATGTCTTCGAGTGTGTACGGCTTTCCCGTTTTGTCGAACCAATACCGCCTGCCGTCAATGGGAACGCCCGCGCCTTCCACAATGCAGAGGGAAAAGTCGCGGCGCGCGCTCTTTTTGAAGTTGTAGTAGTCGAGGCCTGTTTTGGCCGCGGCGAGGCAGCCGCCGCTGCAAGCCTGTTCCAGCGCAAGCGCCGTTTCCGGCGTAACGGCATGCGGATTGGTAATCTTCGGCGCGCCGTTGACCGTGTGTCCCGCAAGCGCGAGCAGGTTCGGGAACTCGCGCGCGGTCTTTTCGTCCATAAAGGAGCTGATCGCCGGGCGGAATCTGGTGACGGACGCCTCGCCGATCACCGTTGCCGCAGGGTCGCCGAAGCCGCGGCGCGTAGCTTCGATCATGAGCGCGTTCTCGTCCGGATCGAAGCCCATCATGCGCGTGGTGATGCGGTCGGCCTCCACGCTGTTGTTGCTTGCGATGATTTTGCCTACGCGCACGGGGTCGACGGGAGCGGGCGTGTTGCCCTCGCCGCCGATAATGCCGTCGATAACGGTTAAATCCGGCTTGAACAGATACAGCAGGTCGGCGAGCTTCTTATTGATAAGATAGCTGTGGTTCCGCTCGCGCAGGAAGTACGGGATCGTACCCATGGCGTTCTTGAAACCGAGCGTGACGCCTGTGTATAGATTCGTTTTCATCTTTGGCACGGAGATGTAGAACGCCTCGCCGCGCACGGCGCTGTCGAGCGTATCCGGCAGGTAGACTTCCTGCATGACCTCCGCCTTGGGCAGCATATAGCGCACCACGGGACGGCGTTCGAGCGCAACGAGCTTTGCGCCGTAGTACGCGGCGATTCTGTCGTACCCTGCGATGCGAAAGCTTGCGGGCGTAGGCATGGGCTTGCCGGAGGATTCCGCAATCGTAATATCGTTCGTAAAGCGGGCGATATACCGCACAACCGCTTCAAACACGCGCGGATCGGTGGTTTCCGGATAATCGCGCTCGTCGAACCCGCTGTCGTGGTAGACGGATACCAGGTTCGGCTTGATGATGACGGGGCGGTTGTTCGCTAACTGCTCGGTAAAGTGTACGGCGCGGTCTAGCTTGTCAAGCGCGTCTGTGACGGCGGCGCGAATGCCCTGCACGTCCTCCCGCGCGTCATATGCGGATGTGCCGAAGACGCCGGGCAGCACGACAAAATCGGTCAGGTAGTCGAGCGGCTTTGCCTGCTCAATGACGACAACGCTGTTGGCCATGTGTCGCTCACTCCCCGTATTCGCCGTACTCGCAGCCGATGTTTTTGGCCTCGACCTCGTCGATTAACGAAAGCTTGCCCGCTTTCTTTTCGTAGAGTTCGATAATGCCCGTGCCGTTGCCGCCGTTCCAAAGGCGGTTATGCAGCTTTTTGCCGTTGGGCGCTTCGTAGTTGATCAAAAGCATATCCTTCTTAAAGCAGCGAATCTTTGTATCCATTACATATTGCACGGTTTCCTGCCGTACGTGCCAAAGAATTTCCGTATCGGTCTCCTCGCCGGTGAATTGCGTCCGGCAAACCGTCCAAAACTTGGAGAAGTTGAATTCGTAGCTCTTGCCCTCGTAGTAGAAGTCGGACAGCAGCTTTCGGTTAAGCGCCACGCCGAGGATTTTCGGGCGGCCGCCGCCAATGTTGAATACGCTGTTGGCAAGCCGCTTGCCGGTCTTTTTGCTGGTCAGATTGTTGCTGGAAAGCCAGACCCACGGGCTTGTAAAGTCGCCGCCCCAGTTTTTGTCCGCATAGCCGAAGCAGGTATCCGGGCTGACGGAGTACGTTTGGCCGTTGAGCGTAATCTTGCCCGCGTAGGCGGTTTTCATGCCCTCGGCATGCCAGAACATCTCGAAGGCGTTAAGCCGCTGAAAGAACTTGGACGCGCCGTAGCCAACGTGAAAGGCTACCTTTTTTTCCATAGCAAGATCCCATGTCATTTCGCCGCCGTTGCACATGTATTCAGGATGCGCGTGGGCCTCCTCGTCGGTAAGCAAAATGTGACCGGCCGTATGCGTTTCGGTAAGCGAGCATTCCGGCACGGTGATCGAAAGGTTTTTGTCGAACGCAAGCTGTACGTCCTTCCAGGGATAGAAGCGGTGCAGCTGTCCGGCGTTTTCGCCCCACCAGCCGACCTTGACCATGAGGTACGAAGGCTTTTTGCCGTCCGTTTTCCGGTCGGGGTGCTGGCCAAGCACCGGTTCCTCTTCCGCAAGGCCGGGGTTTACGGTAAAGAACTCGATGAAAAAGGGCTGTTCTTCCCCTGTTGCGTCGTTGATAGCGGTAAACGAATGCCACCACCAGTCATAGCCGCGCGTGCTGAGCGGCCCCCGAAGCATAAAATGGTTCCTCTGTTTGTCGCTGATGTTTGCCATGTGCGCACTCTCCCCCCATATTCTGTTTGTTGGCTGTGATCGCTGCGGCGGAATGGAATTGCCGCTTTGCAATGGAATGCTATCAGTATACCATAATTATGCCGCAGTCCATTATAAAACAGCAATTTGTTCTATTTTTGAATGAAAAAAGCGCTCCGGCGGGGTGCCGGAGCGCGGTAGCTGCCGTTTGGCGCAGATATATCCGAATTACAGCGAAAGAATATTCTTGCCTGTTTCGGGATCGAAGAGATGCGCGAGCGCGCCGCCGAACGTAAAGTTGATCGTATCGCCATAGGAGAAGCCGTTCTTGTAGTGGTCGGGCAGGTCGGTGATGGCGATGCGGAACACGCAGTCCTTTTTGCAAGCGTTGACGTGCACGTACAGTTCGCTGCCCATCATTTCGGAAACGTCCACCGTGGCGGGGACGGAATCGAACTTGTCGGGCGCGGTCAGCATGATATGCTCCGGCCGGATACCGAGCGTGATATCGCGGGAGCGAACGCCAAGCTCGCGCAGCTTGGCCTGCGTCTCTTCCGGCAGGCCGATGACCGCGCGGTCGAGATGGATGGCGTAATGATCCTGCTCGTATTCTATTCTGGCATCGAAGAAGTTCATCTGCGGCGTACCGATGAAGCCCGCAACGAACAGGTTGGCCGGATGGTTGAACACCTCCTGCGGCGTGCCGATCTGCTGGATGAAACCATCCTGCATGATGACGAT
>CAYPLG010000080.1:0-11010 GCA_964411535.1 uncultured Oscillospiraceae bacterium | reverse complement strand
AGAACGCACGGGTGGTTTTTATCGCGCTCCAGCATGGATTGCCCGCGGTCAAGCACTGCGCCGCGCCATTCCGGTCGGTCGTCCGGAAGAATATTTTTGCAGGGGAGGCCCATGGTTTTCAAAACCCAGGTGCCGTGCGTTTCCAGGTTTGTTTCGTCGATGACATACAGGCCGTAGCGGTCGCACAGACGGTAGAACGCAGTCCGGTTCGGATAGTGCGAGGTGCGGACGGCGTTAAAATTATGTTGCTTTAGCAGGCGTATATCCGCTTCCGTTTCCGCATCCGTAATGACGCGGCCGGTGCGCGCGCTCCATTCGTGCCGGTTCACGCCGTTAAAGACGATGCGCTTGCCGTTGAGTTGCATAACTCCGTTTTGCAGGGCAAAACGGCGGAAGCCGACCGGCTGCACGGCGGTTACCAACGTGCGCCCGGTTGCGTCGGCAATACGAATGGACGCGTCGTATAAGCTTGGCGATTCCGCGCTCCATAGCAGCGGATGCGCGACGCAAACGGTGAGCGTGACCTGCTGCAATCCTTGTAGTATCGGAACTGCCGCTGTGCTGGTTTGCCCTGCGCAGTCGAGTGAAACGGACGCGCTGCCCGCCGCGGCACGCGCGTCGATGGTAATCTGCGCGGACAGCGTGCCGGACGCGTAATCCATGGACGGCTGCGCGATTAGCTCGACGTCGCGAATGTGTATATCCGGCAGCGCGGTGATGCGTACGCTCCTGCATATGCCGGAGAATCGCCAGAAATCCTGATCCTCCAGCCAACTGCCCGTGCAATAGCGCGGCACAAGTATCAGAAGCCGGTTTTCACCGTCCGAAAGCGCATGCGTAATGTCAAATTCGGCGGGGGTAAAACTATCCTCGCTATAGCCAATGAACGTGCCGTTGAGGATAATATAGCAGGCGGGCTCTGCGCCGTCCAGCGTCAGAAGCGTGCGCCTGCCCTGCCATGCGGCGGGCGCCGAGAACAGGCGTACGTATGCGCCGACCGGGTTTTTCACTGGAATTCCCGGCGGTACAAGGGCTTCATGCCCGTCCCATGGATAGGCAACGTTTGTGTATTGCGGCGTACCGTAGCCGGAAAGCTGCATATGACCGGGCACGGTGATCCGATCCGGGGGAAGACCGTCAGTGAAAATCACCGTATCGATTGCCTCCGGCGCGGGATAGTATGCAAAGCGCCATTCGCCGTCCAAATCCAGCGTGCTAGGCGCAGGAAAGCCGGGCTCCTCCCATGCATGATCGGAATGCGCGGGCAGTCGGTTGACGGAAAAGACTTCCGGGTCCCGAATACAACGTATAAAGTCTTCTTTCATTTGTGTCAGAACTCCGTGATCGCTTGTATTTCGGCCGGGCGGGGATAAACGTATTCCATCTTGGGCGGCATGCTGTTATACACGCGCTCGATATCCAGGCGTCCCGCACGGTATATGCCCTTGACCAGAACGGATTCCATGGAAAGGTTTACGCAAAGGACGGAGGCCTTTGCACCCTCCGGAATTGCAAGCAGCATGTCTTTATACGGAAAGCGCGTAAAGACGATTCGGTCCGTTCCGGCCGCGGTTGCCTGCACGACCGGCACGATGAGCAGATGCCCGTCCGGATCAAAAAAGCTTATAAACTTTAGCGAATCAAGCTCCGAAAAAAGCTTTTGCCCGATGTGCGGCAGTGCGCCATGTACGCTGCTCTTTTGAAAAACGGCCTTGATACGGGACAGGATGGCGCCGCATATGATTGCGGGCATGGGAAGGGCGGAAAGCGGCGTAATCCCGACGAGCGCCATGCGGTATACCTTCGAGAAACCGAAATAGCTGTTGTAACGAAACAGCGGTTTTTGGTTGTACAGATCAAACAGCTCGCCGGTGCTTTCCGTGTGCGTAAAGGTGGCAAGGCCGGAAAGGAAGCGCTTTGCGGCGTCGAGAACCAGGAAACCGGCGTTTGGACGCTCCGTAATAAAACGCTTGCTGCACCCGGCGGAGAATTGTCCAAAGGCAATCTCCTTGTCGCCGACGGCCTGGAGGGAGGAAATAAACGTTAAATGCGGATAGCCCTCGCCGTCCTCGGTAGCCAGCACGCCGATCTTGCTGTCGGCGCTCATCATCTTTTGCGAATCCGTATCGATGACTTTTCTTAGTTGCATGGCGCATCCTCCTCACGCAGCATCCCGGTGTAGCGAATATCCGCGCAGGCTTTCGTTGCCTGCGCCGCAACAAGCAACGCTTCCATACGCGCACGCGTCATAAGCGGCGCATCGGCAAACGCCCAGACAAGATCCAACCTGCCGTACTTATCCTTACAAAGATTGTTAAAGGCGTTTAGTTCCCAGCGTTCCGCACCGCCGATGGCCGCGATGCGTTCCCCGATGGCTCGGATGTTATCAACGGTATCGGTCGCACCCGGAATGACGGGCGTCCGGATCCAGAGCCTGCCGTTTCCCTTTGCCCATTTGGCGACGACGCCGAGGTTTTTGAGAATCATGGCGTTGCCCTGCCCGGTGAAGCGGCGGTGCGCGTCGTCGTCCATCAGCTTTAGGTCGTACAGGACGACGTCGGTGTAGTTGAGCGCTTTTTCAAGCTGCTCTGTGAAAACCATCCCGCAGGTGTCAAGCGCGGTTTGGATATGCGCCTCCTGCAAAAGCCTAAGGAGCGTGATGGCGTCCTCCTGTAGCAGCGCCTCCCCGCCGGAAAGCGTCACGCCGCCGTCGCGGCCGAAATACGCGCGGTCCTTGATAAGCTCGGTAAAGAGCGCTTCCGGCGTCGTATCCGTTCCCTTGCCCTCCAGCGCGCCTGTCGGGCAGGCGTCCACGCAGGTAAAGCAGCCTTCGCAGCGGCGGCGGTCGATACGCATGCCTTCCTCCGGGTCAAGCGTAAGCGCGGCGTTCGGGCATGCGGAAAGGCAGCTTTCGCAGCCGAGGCAGCGTGCGGCGTACCATTGCAGCTGCCTTTTGCGCTGGATGCTTTCCGGGTTATGGCACCATTTGCAGCCAAGGGAGCAGCCTTTAAAGAACACGGTGGTGCGGAGGCCTGGGCCATCCTCGCTCGACATGCGTTGGATATCCAGATAGCGAATGCTCATATGTGTATGGTTCCCCTAATATTGATTGTGCACTTCTCGCGCAATAATCTCGTTTTGCAGCTCGCGCCCGATGCTGGTAAAGTACGCGTTGTACCCCGTTACGCGCACAAGCAGGTTCCGATAGTTTTCCGGATGCTTTTGCGCATCGCGCAGCATGCCCGCGTCAAGGACGTTGATTTGCAGGGCTGTTCCGCCGTTTTGCGCATAGCCTTGCAGAAAGGCTTTGAGCTTCTCGCGATGCTCCTCGTCGCGCATGAGCGACGGGGAAAGCGTGATCGTATGGCTTGCGCCGTTTGGCAAAAGGTTCACCGGCGCGCCGTCGCTCGTTCTGCCGCCAAGGGCTTTGCCGACGGAGTTCGCGTTGGCGGTCGGGCCGTTTGTGTCCGCACCGTTGACGGGGCAGATGGCGTTGCTCAAAAACTGACCGTGCGCGCGGCCGTCCGGCGTTGCGGGCAGGATCAAGCCGGAGCCGATCCAGTAGTTCCAGGAGAGCATGCCCGGCCGGAACTGCGCCTGCGTGGCGGTGGTTTTGTGCGCCCACACCATGTTGCTAAAGTCACGCATTACGCGCGCGGCAAGCGCATCCGCTTCGTCGTCGTCGCGTCCGTATTTCGGGGCGCGGTTCTTTGCCGTCGCCTGTAGGATTTCATAGCCGAACCAATTGTTCTGCAAGGCGTCGATCAGCGTATCCATGTCGCAGATTTTCTTGTCGAACACAAGATATTTGACGGCAAGCAGGGAATCGACAGTCGTTGCGAAGGTGACGCCCTCGACCGTGACAAAGTTTAGCTCCGCGCCGCCTTGCGTAATATCGCGCCCGCTTTGCGCGCAGCCTTTGACAAGGCAGCTAAGGTACGGCGTTGGCGCAAATTCCGCGCGCAGCGAGGTGCTTTTGTCATATAGCGCAACCATTCGCCGGATGATGTAATCCAACTGCGTAGTAAATGCGTCGTAAAACGCGTCAAAGGATGAAAACGAACGCGGATCGCCGGTTTTGGGCGCATTCGCGTCTTCCGGAAAGGGCTTGCCCCAGAGCGCGTCGGTATATGGAATCAGGTTATGCCCGCCGCCAAGCGCCAGCTCTACGGCTTTGACAAGATTCGGGTTGCAGTCCACGGTCGCGCTACGGTCGTTGCCGCACATGGTGTTTTCCAGGCAGCCGACGGAGGCGTAGTCGAAAACATTGCCGCTGTGAATGCGGTCCGTAACGCCGGCGCGCGCCGCTTCCTCCAGCATCCCAGACATGCTGCGCTCGTCAAAATTCAATAAAAACGGCGCGCCCTGACTGTCCGCAATCATATTCACAACAGTATCAAGCAGCTGTTCCGGCGAATTTGCGTGCAGGCGGACGTTGGGTTTGGGCTCAAGGATGGGGCTCATCTCGTCAATGACCTCCAGCAGCACGTAGGTCAGCTCGTTGGTCATGTCCTGCCCGTCGGGGCCGAGGCCGGAGAGGTTGAACAGCTGCCCATAGCCCGCCGTGATGCCCTGGTCGCCGGTCTGTATCATGGCGTCGTACGCAAAATTGCAGTGAATCCAGAAGCACTTCAGGATTTCCTTTCCGAATTCGCGCTCCATGCCCTGCTCTATGCTGATTTTCCAGTAGGGATACAGGTACTGGTCAAGCCGGCCGAAGGAAACGCCTGCGCCGGGGTAATTTTCGTCGCTTAACACCAGCATGTGCGCAAGCCACAGCGACTGCACCGCCTCATAAAAGTTGCGGGCAGGCTGCGCGGGTACTTGTTCCAGGTTTTGCTGCATGACGGCAAGCTCCTCGCGGCGGGCGGGGGAAGCCTCCCGTCCGGCAAGCTCGCCGCAAAGCGACGCGTATTTTTTTGCAAGCTCGACCGGCATTTTGCACGCGGTCATCATAGCGCGCAGCTCGGCGCCCTTTGCGCCCCTTTGCTCCTGCGGGGGCAGGCTGTCGTAAATTTCCTTTACCTCCGCGCGAATGCCGGTAAATCCCTTTGTAAGCACGCTTGGATAATCGGGGATGAGGTGTCCGCTTGTTGCGCCGCAGTTGCCGCAGCCGGTGTATTGAAAGGTGAACGTTTCCGCGCGCACACCGTTCTTGCTAAAAAAGCGCCGGTTGCGCTTTGCGGCTTCGCTCTTTGACCAGCAGCGTGAAGCCATCAGGTTGAAGCGGCCGCCCGCGAGCAGGTCGCCGGGCAGGATTTCCTGCGGAACATAATTCACCATGGCGGTTTTTACGAACCATGCGCGGCGCTCTGCAATGCTTTTCTTGTAAAAGCCTTTGGGCACCGGGATTTGGCGCGCGGAAAGCGGGAAGGATTTTCGGAAGGTGGAGAAGAAAGCATATACCTCCGGGACGATCAAAAAGGAGGATTCGTCGAAAACCTCGTCCCAGGGAGCGCCGGTTGTGAAGGTGGAAAATTCGTTGTTCCACTTGCGGTCGACGCCGGAAAAATAGTAATTGCGCAGCCATTCGATCCGCGGCGACAGGTTATAGGGTGCTTTCAGCCTGGCTTTTTTTGCGGCGGCTTCCATATTGCAGCGATCCTTTCAAACTGAATTTTCGGATGGGATGCAGATTGGTTTACATTTGTTTCTACTATACCATATATCGTGCGTGATTGGTAGACGAAAGCAAATGTCGTGTGCTAAAATAACGGCATGAAGGTTGCGATACTCAACAGCGTCTGCTATGGCAGCACGGGCAAAATATCGCGTGGCATTGCGCAATGCGTGCGTGACGCAGGCGGCGAGGCGCGCATTTTTTTCGGCCGGTCGGACGCGCGCGGCGACGCCGACGCGGTGCGTGTGGAAGGGCCAGCGGCAATTGGCGCGCATCTGCTGCTTGCGCGTCTGACGGACCGGCAGGGATTTTACTCGAAGCACGCAACGCAGAATCTGATACGGCAAATCGAAGCGTACGATCCGGACGTTGTGCATCTGCATAATATACACGGTTATTGGCTTCATATGCAAACATTGTTTGATTTTCTTGCGGTTTTTTGCAAACCGGTCGTTTGGACGTTGCACGATTGCTGGCCGTTTACGGGACACTGCGCGTATTTTGACGCAGTCGGTTGCGAGCGCTGGAAGGCCGGTTGCCATGACTGCCCGCAAAAGCGCATGTATCCGCAGAGCCTGCTGCTTGACCGGTCCGCGCGGAATTATACGGACAAGAAACGCCTGTTTTCCTCCGTGCCGAAGCTGACGTTGGTTACGCCGTCAGACTGGCTTGCCGGGCTGGTGCGGCAGTCGTTCTTGCAGGGGTATCCTGTGCGCGTGCTGCCAAACGGTATCGACCTGTCCGTTTTTCGCCCGGCGGAGAGCGAGCTGCGCGTCCGGCATGGCCTGTGCGGCAGGAAGCTTCTACTAGGCGTGGCGCAGGTGTGGGACCGGCGAAAGGGGCTGGCCTCGTTTGCGGAGCTTCGCCGCGCGTTACCGGCGGAATATGCCATTGTCTTGATAGGCCTGACGGAAAAGCAGACACGGGAGCTGCCGGACGGGATAACCGGCCTGCCGCGCACGAAGGATGCGGCGGAGCTTGCAAAATGGTATTCGGCTGCGGACGTGTATGTCGACTGTACGCATGAGGAGAACTTTCCGACGACGCATTTGGAGGCGCTGGCTTGCGGCACGCCGGTCGTTACGTTTGCGGCGGGCGGCAGCGCGGAGATGCTGACGGAAGCTTGCGGCGCATTTGTGCCGGTGGACGACATTGCCGGAATGGTCAACGCGATTGCAAAGGCATTGCGCATGGAACGCGGCGCATGTACGGCGCAGGCGGCGCGCTATGATGCGGCGGCGCGCCTTGGGGCATACCGGACGCTATACGAGGAGATCTGCAAATGAAACCGATTCGCGTGCTGTATGTCAACGGGGGCAAGCTGGATTACGGCGGCGTTACGACCGTGATGCTAAACTATGCCTCCCGTTTCGACCGGAACGCAGTGGCGGTCGATTTCCTTGTGCACGGGCCGGAGGAAGGCCCGCGCGAGGCGGAGGCCGCGGCGCTTCCTGCTCGCATTATCCATGTGCCGTACAAAGTACCGCAGTATTGGCAGAATCGGCGCGCCATCCTCGATGCGTGCCGTGGGTACGATATTGTGCACGCGCACATGGACGGCATGAACGGGTATATCCTTTCGCTTGCGAAGCGTGCGGGCGTGCCCGTCCGCATATCGCATTGCCATAATACGCAGTTTTTAACGAATCATCCGCTTCGCGTCCTGCTGCACCGGCGTACGGCGGATCGCATTCCGAAGGTCGCAACCTCGCTTTTTGCCTGCTCGGAGGAAGCGGGACGGTTTCTGTACGGCGATGCGCGCTTTGACGCGGGACAGGTACAGATCGTGCATAATGCCATCGATTTGGAGAAATTCCGTTTCTGCCCCCGTAAGCGCGCGGCAGTGCGCGCCGAGCTTGGCATTCCGGAGGATTGCGTTGTGATCGGGCATATCGGCCGGTTTGATTATCAAAAGAATCAGGAGTTTCTGCTGCCGCTGCTGCAAAGGGTGCGCCGGGATAACAAGAAAGCGGTGCTGGTGCTGGTTGGCGACGGCGGCGCGAAGGAGGAACTGCTACAAAAAGTGCATGCGCTTTCCCTGCATGACAGCGTCATCTTCGCCGGGTTTCGGCAGGATATCCCCGCGATGCTGTCCGCGTTTGACGTATTCGCGCTGCCGTCGCGGTTCGAGGGGCTTGGTATCGTTCTTGTTGAGGCGCAGGCAAACGGCCTGCCGTGTATCGCATCCGACGCCGTGCCGACGGCGACGAAGATAACGGATTGCCGCTATGTGCCGCTTGTCGACGCGGAAGGGTGGGCAAACGCAATTCTTGAGACGGCGCCAAAGACCGCGGAGGCGCGAACGGTGAACTTTGCGCCGTTTGCCGAGACGGGATACGATATCGGTACGGAAGCGATAAAGCTGCAAAACACGTATGGGGAGCTTGTGCATGGACGCAGTTAACGGGCGGAAACGCGTATTGTTCATATCCAATATTCCTGCGCCGTACCGCATCGATTTTTTTGATGCGCTTGGCGAGGTTTTCGACCTGACCGTGTTGTTTGAAGCGCGGCGCGCAACCGGCATTCGTTTCAATTGGAACGACGACGGCACCCATAACTTTCACGCGATTTTTTTAAGCGAGGGCGAGATCGATGAAACGCATGTCGACAGGCGTATTTTCCATTATATAAAGCGCGGCGCATACGACCATATCGTTGCAACCAGCTACGGATATTATACGGAGACGGCTGCGCTTATCGCCATGCGTTTGCGCGGCATTCCGTATGATCTGGAGCTTGACGGCGGCGTCGTACGGACGGGGGAGCCCGCGCCGAAACGGTTTCTGAAAAGCTACATTATCCGCGGCGCGAAACGCCTGTTTTCTACGGGCATGGCAACGGATGCGCTGTTTTTGCATTACGGCGCGAAGCGGGAACGGCTTGTTCGCTATCCGTTTACCTCGCTGTTTCAGCGGGATCTTTGCACGCATGTGCCGGACGCGGCGGAGAAGCAGGTTATGCGTGACAGGCTTGGCATTCCGTATAAAAAGGTCGTGCTTTCCATTGGACAGTTTATTCCCCGCAAGGGCTTCGATGTGCTGCTGCGTGCCTGCGACCGGTTTGACGAAGATACGGGGGTATACGTGATTGGCGGCGAGCCTACGGCGGAGTATCTGTCCATCATAGCGGAGAAACAGCTGCGTCATGTCCGCTTTCTTCCGTTTATGGATGCGTCGGCGCTTGCCGAATGGTTCGGTGCGGCGGATGTGTTTGTACTGCCGACGCGGGAGGATATGTGGGGGCTCGTCATCAACGAGGCGATGGCGCATGCGCTGCCGGTCGTGACAACGGTGCGCTGCAATGCGGGCGCGGCGCTCGTTACGCCGGGGGAAAACGGCTATCTGGTCGAGACGGAGGACGCCGGTGCGCTTGCCGATTGTACGGAAAGGATTCTTGCGGATGGGGCGCTGCGCGAAAGGATGGCGGCGGCAAGTTTACAACGCATGCAAGCCTATACCATCGAGGCGATGGTACAGGCGCATGTGCAGGCGTTTGCGGGCGAATGCCGATAAATTAGTCTGCGCGAAGGTCGCAGCAAAAGGTCGACTGGGTGCGGGCGGGCGGCTTAGGCCTCCGACAGCGCAAGAATTTCCCTTGCGTATCCGTCGAGCTCGTTTGGCGTTTCCAATATAAACGGAATTTTCGACAATGCCGGATGGTGCGCAATGCGATACAGCGCGTCAAAGCCGATTGCCCCCTCGCCAATGCACGCGTGGCGGTCGCGATGCTCGCCAAGGCCGAACCGGCTGTCGTTAATATGGACTGCGCGCAGGCGGGAGAGGCCGATTTGCTTGTCAAACAGCGTCAGTACGCCGTCCGGATCATGCTTGACGTCATACCCGGCGGCGAACACATGGCACGTATCAAGGCAAACGCCGACGTGGCTTTTCAATTGTACGCCGTCAAGCAGCGCGGCGATTTCCTCGAATGTGCCGCCGATCTCGCTGCCCTGTCCGGACATGGTTTCAAACAGCACGGTTGTGCGCTGCGTTTCTTGCAGAAGATCGTTTAGCAGCGCAGTGATGTAATCAATGCCGACAGAGGTACCCTGGCCTACGTGGCTTCCGGGATGAAAGTTATAGAGGCTGTTCGGCAGGCTCTCCATGCGGTCTAGATCATCCGCCATGCAGAGGCGGGCGAATTCCCGCACCTGCGGCTTTTCCGCGCAGGCGTTGAGCGTATACGGCGCGTGCGCAACGAGCGTGCCAAAGGCATGCGCCCCGCACAGCGAAACAAGCGCCGCCGCGTCGCGCGGGTCGATTTGCTTTGCGGCGCCGCCGCGCGGGTTTCTGGTAAAGAACTGGAACGTATTCGCGCCGATATCCAGCGCGGTCTTGCCCATGGCCAAGAAGCCTTTTGCCGAGGATAGATGACAGCCGATAAACATAAACGCATTCCTCCGATTGCATCTATCATATCATATTTGGTACAATATAAATATGAAGTATACGGTTTTGGTAACGGGCGCGTCGCGCGGCATCGGCGCGGAAATTGCAAAGCAGTTCGCCTTGCGCGGACATCGCGTGGTTATGCACGGCAATGCGCATATGGAGCTTGCGGAGGCGCTTTGTGGCGCGTTAACCGCACAGCATTTTTCCGCTATGACGGTCAGCGCGGATATTACGGACGCAATGCAGGTTTCGGACATGCTTGCGCGCGTCAAGGCGCGGTACGGCGCGGTGGATATACTGATCAACAATGCGGGCGTGGCGCTTCCGCAAAAGCTGCTTACCGACTGCACGGAGGAGGATTGGGCGCGCGTCTTTGACGTCAATGTGAAGGGCGCTTTCCATATGGCAAGCGCCGTAATCCCGGATATGGTTGCAAAAAAGTCCGGCGCAATCGTGAATATTTCGTCCATGTGGGGCGTAACGGGCGGTTCCTGCGAGGTGCCGTACTCCGCAAGCAAAGCCGCGCTAATCGGGTTTACAAAGTCGCTTGCAAAGGAGCTTGCGCCTTCCGGTATTCGCGTCAATTGCATTGCGCCCGGTTTCGTTATGACGGACATGAACGCCGCGCTTTCGCAGGATACGATTGCGGGCATTATTGAGGAAACGCCGCTGCTGCGTGCGGGAAGGCCGTACGACATCGCAGCGGCCGCCATGTTCCTTTCGTCGGAGGAAGCGTCGTTTATTACCGGGCAGGTGCTTTGCGTGGACGGCGGCCGGTGCATTTAGCGGCGGAAAGCGCGCAACAGGGCCGATTCGGCGGATGAACCCGCCTTGCTTCCGGTTGGGCGCAGGCGCAAATGCATCCAAAAAACTTTGCGCGAATCTTTGGATTTTATACTTGACAATCATAGCCCATGCGGCTAGAATATGTAAGTGCGTTAGCGCCCGTAGCTCAGCGGATAGAGTGCCCGGCTACGAACCGGTAGGTCACAGGTT
>CAYPLG010000079.1:7770-11905 GCA_964411535.1 uncultured Oscillospiraceae bacterium | reverse complement strand
TAGGCGAGGGTCGTGCCGCCGCCGCTGAGTAAGAAGTCGCTCGTGACGGAAACATTGATCTGCTTATTCGTCTCGATGACAACGCCGCTCGCGCTAACGACGAAATCTCGCACAACGTCGTCCGTGCCCTTGGCCACCTTGCCGAAATCGACCGCTGCCGGAATGGTGATGGTGAACGTCGGGTCGACGCCCGCGGTGACGACGGTGCCGGTGTTTGTGCCGGTTTCGGTGACGTTGTTGGTGATTACCGATTGAAGGAGCGGTATTTTCGCAGCAGCTGTGTCAGGATCCATTGCCACACCTCGCGGCGTGTTAATCAACGTATTATTATTAAATGTAATAAACTTTGTCTCACCAATACCGGGCGCGATCAGAATGCCGTCATGAAGTCGAAGAGCAGCCCACGCGTTGATGAACGTATTGTTGCTAACGTTCACGGTGTTGCTTGCACTCCAAGCGATACCGCTGGAAAGCTGAATACCAATGTTTTTCATGTCACCGGCGTACTCCGTAACGCTAAAGGTATTGCCGGTGGCTACCAAAGAAGCATTCGGAGTTGCAGCCCTCATATTAACGCCGCGATATGCTCCGTTGAAGTTGTTGTTCGTCAGGACAAGATTGCCACCGCCCATCGTGATTGCATACCGAGTTCCCCCACTAAATGCCGGTCCATCGAAAGTGCAGCCCTCGATTGTGACTGTTTGTCCATCAGTAGCACCCACCTCAAGTATGACGCCCTCACCAAACGTTATGTTTTTCAGGGTGTAATTGTTACCGTGAATATTAATTTTGCACATGTATGTTGTACCGGTGTAGCTGGAGTTTACAATAGTCGTATTCTCCGCGAATAGCTCAGTAAACAATGCTGAACCGGCGCTAACATTAATGTATGCTTCGGTGCCACTAAGAGCATATGGCGTGCTATTGCCGCCGAAGGTATAACCCTTTGCAGCAATTACGTCCTTTACATCAATCGTCGTTCCAGCCGCCAAACCCGTTGCCGGCACCATCGCCAGCGCAAGCATCAGCGCCAGCATGAGTGCAGTCAGTTTCTTCATATTAGTTCTCCTTCATATAATTTTCTGTGTTTTGTTATATCACCCCGCGCGCGGAGCATGTCCGCCGCGAGAAAGATACCTAGGGTTTAGGAATATACACGATGGAAAAAGTCATCTGCCCCTTGTATGAACCTGCCGCCTTGAGATCGCGGCTCGGCTTGCAGCGAACAAAACTATCTATGGTCATGCTGCCGCCCGTCAAACCGTCATAAAGAAACGTAAACGAGTCCGCCCCAAGCTCAAACGGCAGCTCGATTTCGCCCATGCCGTCCTTGTTGCGCATGACCATATCGTCAGCTTTCGTCAAATTGGTCACCTTGATGGAAGCGCCCGGCTCAATCGTCGCCCCGGCCACCGTCACATCGAAATCGACTTTAGCCTCGGCCATGCTTCTGTTGATGGTGCCGAAGGTCACGCTCGCCGGAATCGTCACCACATACGCGATGTCCGCGAAGGCGGAAACGTCGGAGGAGCCGGAATCCGCGATGTTTTTAACGCCTTCTCCGGTGACTTTGTCAAGCCATGCCGTATCCGAATGAACCGAGTTGTTGATCGTTCCATCGTTCACAAAGGCAGCGTCCGTGGCGATAACCACCGCGCCGTTGTTGTTCAGCGCGCCGCTCTCGGCAATATACGCCTGTCTTGCGGCAATCGTAAGGACGGCTCCGGGTTCAACGGTGACTTTGCCGCCGACATTGAGCGCCTTTTTTTCCGCGGCGGCGGAAAGACTCAGCCCACTCAGCACCGTCAATTCGCCCGCAACCAGCACGGCGTCCCCCGCCGAGGCAGCAATTGAGCCGCCCGTCGTGCCGCCAATGACCAGCCAACCCGCAGCTGCAATATTAACAACAGCGCCAGCGGTACCCCCGCCCGTGCCGGACAGGGTATGTCCGTTCAAGTCCAGCGTCAAATACAGGCTGATCAGCAGGCAATTATCTTCAATGTCGATATCGTTAGCCAGCTGAATTGTATTGGCGTGACCGGCGGCGGCAACCGCGTTAAGAAGCTCGGTGGCAGTCGTAACAGTATACGTCGTGTCCGCCAGCGCCGTGCCCGGTACCATCGCCAGCGCCAGCGCAAGCGCCATGGCGATTGCAGCAGCTTTTTTCATGCTTCCTCCCTGCCGATTACAGTTGTTTTTTCGCGCGGGCGGGGCGCAAGCCCCGCCGCGCGTGTGCGCACTCCTTACGGTACGTATACGCCGTAGGTGATGGAGAAGGTCATGGTGCCCTTGTACGAGCCCGCCGCGGTGAGGTTTGCCGGGGTGCAGCTTATGGTGCTAGCAATGATTTCTGCGCCATCGGCCAAGGCCGCGTAGGCAAACTTAAACAAGTCCTTCTCGAGTACGAAGGCAAGCGTATTGCTGCCCGAGCCGTCCTTATCCCTCATGGTCATGGGCTTCGCAGTCGTGTTCGTGACCGTAATGGAATAGCCGTCCTCAATCAACGCGTTCTGCACCTCGACTTTAAAATCCCTGCTCTGCACAGGCATAGACTTGCTGATTGTGCCGAAGTTCACGCTGGAAGGAATCACGACGATGTAGGCGACGTCGGCTTTGGCGATGACTTCGGAGCCTTTGCCGACCACAATATCGTCCGGATTAGCGGTTGGTGCGATGTAAGCGGCCGGAACCATTGCGCTGAAGCTGCCCTTTAATACGCTGATTACATTGGGATGCGTGGTCGAAGGATCAACGGTACGCGCACCGTCCAAAAGGTTGGGACCGGACGCCGTGTTGGTAAATGTCCCCCCGCTGATCGTTACCTCAACGCCTCCATAATTCTTGTTTGCATAGGAATCATCCCACAAATAGAGGCTCACCGTCGCGAGGTCGCTTTTGTGGTTGATGAGAGTGCCGCCCGTAATGTTGATGTCCACACCGTCACTGGCCATAATATCGACCGAAACAGCGCTGTTTTGCGCTTCAATAGTACCGCCGCTGATATTCACTGTCGCGAGTCCGCTTGCATTTTCCTGAGGCTGATGAACCCATATGCCGCGGCTGGGGCCGTAAATCGTGCCGCCCGTGACATTCACGGTGTTCTGCTGCGTGATGCTGTTGGCGAACAACCGAACGGCTCTGTAGGTCTCACTTCTGATTGTGCCGCCCGTTATATAGACAACAGGCGCAACGCTGCCGCTCAAGCTGTCAAGTGCGTATGCCATATCGGTGCCGCCGAGGTTCTGCAGCGTACCGGATTGAATGGTCAGCAGCCCCGAGTTGCTGACCGCGGCGGTACAGGAATTCCAGCTGTCATTATTCGTCGCATCAATGACGATTTTGCCGCCGCCCACGCTGTCCTTAATGGTCAGCGTGCCGCTGTTTGAGATGATTGCCGTGTTTCGGTTGCCCGGTCCGATCGAGCCAGCGACGCGCGTGCCTTCCAGCGTCTTTCCGTTCAGGTCAAGTGTCACCGTTATGCCCGCAGGCACAGTGAAGAAAGTGCCTTGCGTTAATGTACCCGCGTCGATGTTTGCGCCCAAGATAATCTCGCCGCCTGCCGCCAGAGCCGCAGTCAGCTCTGCCGGAGTGTTTACGGTAGCATCCGCCAGCGCCGTCCCCGGTACCATCGCCAGCGCAAGCATCAGCGCCAGCATGAGTGCAGTCAGTTTCTTCATTTTCTTATCTCCTTTTTTATTTTTTTATTCCAGCGGCTTCCAGCGCCGCTTATCGACCTCATTATCCCCAAATTCACTGCGCGATAAGCTTAATCAGCACCTCCGCGCCGTTCATCGGGGTAAGATCCACAAGGCTAAAGGTTTCGTACTTGACGACGGCGTCGTATACCCCCGCCGCGAGCGCCTGAGTGAGGGTGATTTCGTAGAGGCCCATGCCCGGGGCTATCAAGCCGGATTCATACAGCACCGTGCCATCTCCCAGCAGCAGGCTTATTTTGAAATAACAGGGGTTGCCCTCAGGGTTGTGCAGGTTAACCGCCACGTTTTCCCGGTTGGCGGCAATACCGATGCTCACAAACCCGGGCAGATCGATGAACTGCTGCACAGGCGCTTCGGCCTCGCCGGACGTGGTTTCATACGATTGTGATGTGACAAGCTTGGCAAGTCCCGGCCTTGGG
>CAYPLG010000079.1:0-7735 GCA_964411535.1 uncultured Oscillospiraceae bacterium | reverse complement strand
TCCAGCAGGAACTTGATGGTGTAGGCGGTTTCCGGATCCAGCGCAGTAAAGCGCAGCGTGCGGGCAAAGGCCCAATCGGTTGCGATTTCCATGCCGCCGCTCGGGGTGAGGCAGCCATCGCTGAGCTCCTGCCAATCGCTGCCCGCGAGGTACTCAAGCTGATACGCGCCGCCCGTGACCTCGTAGCGCAGGACGCCCGTGAAGGGGTAAGTGCCAAAGTCATCCCCCGTAACCGTGAGGCTAAACTCGGCGGGCGTGTTGTACTCAACCGCCGGGGCAATATCCGCCGCCAACGTGTAGCCCGCGCGGGGAATGATGTAGCCCAAATCATCCACCCACACCTTGCCCGTGACGGCGAGGTCACCATCCACGACCCACACCTTGGTTTTCACCGGGAACGCGGGGGTGGCATCGTGGCTGTTGAACCAAATGTAGGTATTATCGGTATTTCTCAACTCAATGTATTTGTCGATCACCGCGCTGAAGCTGACGAACTTACCGCTCACCTCGCTCACATAAGCCGCGCAGCCTTGCATCGTGTCATTGGCAAGCGTGTCAAAATAGAATTTTGCAAGCTTCGCTTCCTGCGAGTCCGGGTCGAGGCGATATTGCAAATAAGATGTAATCAGCAGGTCTAAATCGATCAAGTAGTATTTTGTACCGTCAAAAATAACGTAGGCCTCGGGTATGGTCGTATACCCGGTTCCAAGCACGGCATGCACCACGCCGATGAGTATTGCCACGGCTAGGACGCTGACGATAATTTTGATGAAAACTCGTTTCTTTTGCATGCCGTCGCTCCCCCGCTAATTCTTGCTGACGGTTACGTGTGAAGCGTAGTTGCCGCCGTCAAGTTTTTTTGTGAGGATATAGTATTCGTCGCCTGTTTTGGTCATCGATTTGCCGTCGTACTGCACGCTGTAATCGCCCGGCGGGTCTACAGACACAAACACGAACGTATATCCCGCCGGTGCAACACCGTCTTCATTGTAAACGATGTATGTAAACGTATCCGGCGTTACCGTGGGCGTTGGCGTAGGCGTAGGCGTAGGCGTGGGCGTAGGCGTAGGCTTAGGCGTAGGTGTAGGCGTAGGCTTAGGCGTTGGCGTGGGCGTAGGCGTAGGCGTAGGCGTAGGCGTGGGCGTAGGCTTAGGCGTGGGCGTAGGCGTGGGCGTGGGCTTAGGCGTAGGCGTTGCCGGACCGGCCGTAGGCGTCGCAGTCGGCTTCGCGGTAGGCGTCGCAGTTGGCTTCGCGGTAGGCGTCGCAGTTGGCTTCGCGGTGGGCGTCGCAGTCGGCTTCGCGGTGGCGGTGGGCGCAGGGCTTGCGGGCGCCGTGGTCGCAGGCGCAGCCGTTGCGGGAACTGTGGTTGCAGGCGCAACCGTTGCGGGTGCGGTGGTCGTTGGCACGGCGGTCGTTGGCACGGCCGTTTGCGCGGCATCCGGCGTGGAGGTGGAGGCGATGCCGGGCGTGCCGTCGGGATAAAGCTGAGCCAGGAGCGCCTTGGTACGCATGCGGCACCTGAGCTGCGAAATGAGCAAAAGGATGAACAATACAAGCGCAATCGCATGGATCAGGATAAGCCATAGCCTGCGGTTTTTCTTTGCGCGCTCTTTTTCTTGGTTTGCCATCGGGTCATCTCCCTCTGTTCGGTTGTAGTAGGGCAACCTCGCCCGATGCTTTTATTCGGCAATGAGCTTAATCTGCACCTCTGCGCCGTTCATCGGGGTAAGGTCCGTGAGGCTGTAGGTATCGTACTTAACGACGGCGTCGTATTCCCCCGCCGCGAGCGCCTGGTTGAGGGTGATGTCGTAAAGCCCCTTGCCGGGCTCGACCATTTTGGATTTATACAGCACTGTGCCATCCGCGAGTATGAGGCTGATTTCGAAATAGCAGGGGTTGCCCTCGGGATTCTGGAAGTTGACCTTCACATCCGCCGCGTTCGCGTCAATGGTGATGGACTTGTACCCCGGTATCGCGATGCCCGGCACCACGCCGCCGGTATCCTCCACCTTGGTGCCCTCCCAATCGACCGCGCCTTGTTCAAGGTCGGGCGCGACGGGACCGCCTGCCTCTACATTGCCCCCGCCGCCGGGCTTGTCCCCGCTAAGGAGCGACGTCGCAAGCAGCGCCCCGCCCGCGAGGAGCGCGGCGCACAGAACAAGCGCGAGTATGCGCTGCAGCATAACATTTTTGAGCAGCACGACATAGGTATCCTCCCCGTCGACCGCCACATAGCCCGCCTCGCGGAAGACAAACCTGCTGTTCGCGCCGTACTGCATCAGCGGCATGCGGGATTTGCCCACACGCATTGCGCCTATTTTTCCGCCCTTAACGCCCGGAGCATATTCCCCGGCCTTTTCAAAACCGCCGTCGGGATACAGGCTTTTGATCTGTTTGCCGGTATAGCAGGACAGATTGCTTCCGCTGACCTCGCATTTTCCGCCGTAGTTCTTGCGCGATTGCGCGCTGATTAGACTCGCTTCGGATTTGTCAGTCGTGTTGCTTTCGAATGAGTTCATAGATGCTCCCCGTTTCTTTTGTGTTGCAGTGATGTAAATATCGCCGCAAAAATCGGCGATGGCGTGAAAATTACCTTGTAATCGGACGTACATGCAGCTTATAGCGTAACCGGCAAATAAAAGCAACATAAGTATGAAAAATATTCAATAGGTTTTTTGACGATTATAATATATGTGCTAAACTATTGTGAAGCATATTTCGTTTCTTTTTTGCGGCATGCCGGTGCGCGAAAAGACACGCGATTCGACGAAATACAGATAAATACTGATAAAATCCGCGAAGTTCTGCCGGGACACCCGCCTGTTTGCCGAGTTGGGCGGCTATGTTATCGGGATGTAAAAAGTAGGTGTCATTCGTATGGCGCCAACAATATATTGTGGTTAAGCGGCGTAATTTCCTGTATCGTTTTTTCATTGGCGCATGCGCGGTTTCACCGCCCGTCGGAGCCGAAACATATTGGTTTGTCAATGTGCGCACAAAGGGCGTTTCCCGCCGCTTATGATGATACGCCGCCGCCCGCACGAAAAATGAACCGTTCGGATAAAGATGCTCGGCCCCATACCTTTCCAAAAGGAAAAGCGGCCCCCGAAGGGGCCGCCCGGCATCCGAAAAGTTCGATTATCTGGCGCGGGACCTGCGCACAACAACGGTGAGCGCAGCCGCGAGGGCGACGGCAAGCATCGCGTAGCCTGCGTACGTCGCATGGTCGCCGGTCTGCGGGGGCATCACCGCGGAGCCCGCGGGCGCGAACGTGACCTCGATTTTATGGTTGGCCGTCACGTTAGTAAACGTATAGGAGGCAACCGCGCCGATGCTCACGCCGTCTATCTTCACATCGACGATGACATATCCCGCTTTGGGCAGGAAGGTGATGGTCGGGCTGCTGCCGCCCGAGGTCGTGAAAACCGGGCTGTACGGGTTGCTCGCGCCACCCTCGCCGGTGACGATGTCGATCTGGTAATACACCTCGGCGGGGGCGCACGGCGGCGCAAAGAACTTGGTTCCCGCGGGCACGAGGGAGAGCACCTGCTCTTCTGCAGTCTCAAGCGTTTCGTCATAGAGCACGTGGAAATCCTCAGCGATGATAACCGAAGGGTTGGAGTTGATAACGCCGTAAGCGGGGAAGCCGGCATACCAGGAGCCACGGAAATCAATCGTCGTGCAGCCCTTGAGGGTCAGCGTGCCGAGCAGCACGTTGGACGGTCTGCAGGAAATCCACGCCTGTGTAATGAGCACGTTGTCCATCACGGTGTTGCCGATGTCCTTAGCCGCATTCTGCGGATAAAAGTACACGCTGCCCGCAAAGGCAGTGGTAAAACCCTCCCAATAGTCATTGGCGGCGCCCTCAGCAATACCGAGCTGAGACGCATAGGAAGCATGCGTCACAATGTTGTTATGCAGGATCTTAATGTTCTGAAGCGTTGTGTTCATACCCATTACCTCGATAGCTTTGTTGGTATCGAGCTTCGGGCGTATGGTCAGATTTTTAATCGTAACGTTGTCGCCCCAAATGGAGATGAAGTCCTGAGTATTCCAATCGCCGTTCCTGGAAACGACAGAGCTTGTTATGGTCGTTTTGCCGATGCCGGCGCCCTTGATGGTGATGCCGTTGGCGATAATCGGGAAATACCAACCGGTCTGGCCGCCGATGCTGAGCACCGTGTTGCGCGAAATGTCGTAAGTGCCCGCCGCGAGTATCCACGTCTGACCCGGAAGCTGGTTGGTGATTGCCGTCATCAGCTGCGCGGAGGTCGAAATCTTCACGGTTTCGCCGTCCGCGAGCGCGGCCGTCGGAACCAGCGCGAGCGCAAGCAGGAGCGCCGCAATAAGAGCGGTTGCTTTCTTCATAATAAATACTCCTTCGTTTTCGGATAATGACCGTTTGCGCGTAGGTGCATGGACGCAACCCGAGTTCTACTGGAAATTATAACCGCTCCCGCGCTCTAATGCAAGAAATTTCGACACAAATCGCGCCGGAGAAACATTTCTCCTTTGCCTTGCTAATATAAAATATATCCGACCGCAAAACGAACCTTTTGCGCCTGTTGTCCGTATTTTCAATGCATGGTACAATGCACAATATAAGCGGAACCCAAAGGAGACCGAACATGAAAAAACAGATTACGACTGTACTCGCGCTGCTTCTCGCTCTCGCGGCGCTCGTTTCCGGCTGCAAGCCGACAGGCCCCGCCGCCACGACGCCGCCCGCGGAAACACTTGCGCCCGCGACCCCTTCGCCGACGCCCGAAACGACGCCCGTCCAGAGCGGCCTGACCGGCGACACAAAGGATATACTCGCCGCCATCAGCAAGGGTGCGAACATCGACTTTGAGACCTTTGACGAGCAGGTCAGCGCCGAAACCAGCCAGAGCTACATTGGCCTCACGCCGGAGCAGCTCGCCGAATATGCCGAGGATGCGTATGTTTCCATCGCCGCCTTGAACGTATCCGCGCATCTGACGGCGCTGGTCAAGTGCAAGGACGCGGCTGCCGCCGCCGAGGTGAAGTCCCTCATCGCGGACAACTTCGACTCTCACCGCTGGGTATGCGTGCAGCCGGAACAGTGCCTCGTCGTGGAAGCCGGGAACTATGTGTTCCTCGTCGCCTCCTACAATGAAACCGCGACCGCCCTCAAGGACGCCTTCCTCGCGCTCGCAGGCGACGCCGCGGGCGAAGCGGATGTGTTTTTCGAGGCCGAATAACCCCCATTAAGGCGGGCGGCGCCCCGAAACGGGCGCCGCCGCTTCATTTGTGCAGTGAGGTTGTTATGCTCTTTTCCGGCATTTCATTCCTATATTATTTTTTGCCCGCCGCGATGGCGCTCTGCCTCGCAGCACCACGCAGGTGGAAGAACGCCGCGCTGCTCGTTTCAAGCATTGTGTTCTACGCTTGGGGCGCGCCTATGTACCTTCCCCTGCTCGCGGCCGAAACGCTCGTCGTCTTTGGCGCGGGCTTGCTGATCGGCCGCCACAAAGGCACCGGGAAGGCGAAGCTGTTCGCCGCGCTCGCAGTCGGGCTGCTCGTCGGCGCGCTCGCGTTGTTCAAATACGCGGACTTTTTCATCAAAGCCGTCAACTCCCTGCTTGCGCAGGACGCTGGCCGAGGGGCGATCCCCCTGCTTTCGCTCGCCCTGCCGCTGGGCATCAGCTTCTATACGTTCCAGCTTTTGAGCTATCTCTTCGACGTTTATCGCGGCGCGGCTAAGGCGCAGGTGAATTTACTCACCTTTGCGACGTACGCGTTCATGTATCCGCAGATTCTCTCAGGCCCCATCGTGCGCTATTCCTCAATCGCTAACGCGCTTGAAGAAAGAAAGCAAACCCTGCCTGCCTTCGCGGCTGGCGCGCAGCGCTTCGTCATAGGCCTCGCCAAAAAGGCGCTGCTCGCCAACGCCTTCGCAGACCTGTGCGCGGCCTACGGGAACGGAAGCGAGCACAGCGTGCTGTTTGCGTGGCTGTACGCCGTGGGCTATACGCTTCGCATCTACTACGATTTTTCGGGCTACAGCGACATGGCCATCGGCCTCGGCCGCATGATGGGCTTCCGCTTCCCGGAGAACTTCGATTATCCGTATACGTCAAAGAGCGTCACCGAATTCTGGCGGCGCTGGCACATGACGCTCGGCTCATGGTTTCGGGATTATATCTACATCCCGCTGGGCGGCAACCGCGTATCCCCGATTAAGCACATCCGCAACATGCTCGTCGTGTGGGCGCTCACGGGCCTCTGGCACGGCGCGAGCTGGAACTTCGTGCTCTGGGGGCTTTACTTTGCGTTCGCCTTGATGCTCGAAAAATACGTCCTTCTGCGCGTGTTAAAGTCGCTGCCCGGCTTCGTTTCGCACCTGTATACGCTGCTCGTGCTGGTGTTCAGCTGGTGCCTGTTCGATTCCCCGAGCCTTGCTGGGGCGCTCAGCCGCGCCGGGGAGCTGGTAGGCGTCGGCGTCCCGGCCTCCGGCGCATGGTCGCAATATTACCTCGTGAGCTACGCTTTCTTATTTATAATTGGAATCGTCGGCGCGACGCCTTTGCCCAAACGGCTCATGGAACGCCTTGAAGACACGCTCGTGCGGCGCAATTCGAAGGCTGGGCTCGCCGCGCTCTCCGTCGCGCGGCCTATCGCGCTCGCCGTGCTGCTCGTGGTTTCGAGCGCGTACGCGGTGGACGGCTCCTTCAACCCGTTCATCTACTTCAGGTTTTAGGGAGTACGCCATGGAAGAGAAGTCCCGCAATATGAATCCGCTGCAGGCGAAGCTGACGGCGCTCCTGCTCGCCGTGGCCGTGCTCGGCCTGTTCGTCGCGAACCTCGTTTACGCGCCGCCCGAGGTTTCCAAAAGTGAGCGGCGCAAGCTCGCGACGCTGCCCGATCTCGTTTCCGCCTCAGGCGGCAAATACCGGCTCAGCGAAGACTTTGCGGAGGATTTTGAAGCCTTTGCGCAGGATAGTTTCGTCGGTCGGGATGCGCTGCGCGCGCTCAAGGCATACGCGCAGTACAACGCGCTCCGCCTGCTCGACAACAACGGGATGTTCGCCGTGAACGGCAGCGCCGCCAAGCTCACCGCGCTCGGCGCGGATTCCGCCGCGCGCACGATCGCCAAGCTCAACAAGGTCATAGCGCGGCTGCCGGAAGGCGCGAATGTTTACATGGCGGCGATCCCCGACAAGGGCTATTATCTCGCCTCCGGCACAGCGTACCCGGACGGCGGTTTCGGCGCGCTCGAGGCCGTCATACGGGAAAATCTCGCGGGCGCGGCGTATATCCCGCTCAGGGATGCCCTTAACGCGGATTCCTACTACGCAACCGATCTGCACTGGAAGCAGAGCGCCCTTTCCCCCGTGCTCGCGGCGCTGGGCGCAGCTATGGGCTTTTTTGCGGATGAGGATTTCGAGGCAAGGGAGCTGTATCCGTTCTACGGCGCATACGCCGGGCAGTATGCGCTGCCTCTTCCGGCCGAAACGCTGACCTGCCTGACGAACGGTGCGCTCGCAAACGCGCGCGTAAAGCTGCTCGACACGAAAACGCTTGAAATGGCTGACAGCGTTATGTACGACGAAACCCTGTTCGCAAGCGTCGACCCTTACAGCGTCTACCTTTCCGGGCCGCAGCCCATCGTGACCATCGAGAACCCGGACGCGGGAGGGGACAGGGAGCTTTACCTTTTCCGCGACTCGTTCGCCAGCAGCCTCGCGCCCTTGCTCGCGAGCGAATACGCGAA
>CAYPLG010000078.1:0-11927 GCA_964411535.1 uncultured Oscillospiraceae bacterium | reverse complement strand
CCGAGAACATCTGGATGAAGCGGCGATAGCTGTCGAATGCGAAGCGCTCGTTATTGGTAAGCTTGGCAACGCCCAGTACGGTTTCGTCATTTAAGCCGAGGTTCAATATCGTATCCATCATGCCCGGCATGGAAGCGCGCGCGCCGCTGCGAACCGATACCAAAAACGGGTTTGCCGGGTCACCAAAGGTCTTCCCCGCGTTCTTCTCGGTCGTTGCCAGCGCCTCGTAGATTTGCTCCACGATTTCATCGGCGATGGTCTGGTCATCGTGATAATACCGTGTGCAGGCTTCCGTCGTCACCGTAAAGCCAAACGGAACCGGCAGGCCGAGATTCGTCATCTCGGCAAGGTTCGCGCCTTTGCCGCCCAGCAGGTTACGCATATCAGCGCTGCCCTCGCTGAACAAATATACATACTTCTGTGCCAAAGTTCAGTTCCTCCTCGAATTGTTTTAACACTTTATTATAACCAGCGGAGAACTGAACCGCAAGGGTACGAGTTTAATTTTTGGACGCACTTTCGCATGAAATAGGGTGTTTTTTTCATGCTTTGCTACAAATTGCGCAAATCCCATATGTTTGCCGCTACTGCATGCGCTGCATATCGCGCTGTAAACGCTTGATTATACGCTTTTCCAGGCGGCTAATGTAGCTCTGTGAGATTCCAAGCATATCGGCCACCTGCTTCTGCGTACACGCCGTCTGCTTGTTGAGGCCAAATCGCAGCTCGACTATCCGCTTTTCCCGCGCCGTTAGCTTTGTCAGCGCCTTCCGAAGCAGCTCGCGATCCACCTCGTCTTCGATATCACGGCTGACGATGTCGTTCTCCGTGCCCAGAATGTCGGATAGCAGCAGTTCGTTGCCGTCCCAATCGACGTTGAGCGGTTCGTCAAAGGATACCTCCAGCTTCAGGCGGCTTGTGCGCCGCAGATGCATGAGTATCTCGTTCTCGATGCAGCGCGAAGCATAGGTTGCAAGCTTAATCTGTTTTGTCGCGTCAAAGGTATTCACGGCCTTGATCAGCCCGATTGTACCGATGGATATTAAATCCTCGACGCCGACGCCGGTGTTTTCAAACTTGCGCGCAATATACACCACCAGCCGCAGATTGTGTTCAATCAGCGCATCACGCGCCACGCTGTCATTTGCCATAAGCCTGCTGATCCACTCCTGCTCCTCCGGGGCCGCAAACGGCGCCGGAAGCGTCTCCCCCGAATGAATGTACAGGATCGCCTTCGCCCGCCGCAGCAGCAGCTTTTGATACAGCAGCGCCATCATCCGATTCCGTCTGTGCATGCGTATACCGTCCTTCCTCCGTTAATAACACCGACGGCAGTATTGCGTCGGCGCTTCTCAGCGCGGTTGTACTCTCCGCCACCATCGCGTCAATGCGCCGCCAATAGCCGTGATACACAAATAATGCCGGCGGCCGCGCCGCGTACAGCAGCCCCGTCCCGTTCACCGTCCTGTATGCAACGGGCCTGGCATGCCGCATGGGCGGCAAAAGCCCCGGCCGCAGAACGATAACCGGCAGCCCGCTTAACGGCTCCGTCAGCAGGTTCCCGCTGTCGATCAGCGCGAGCAGATCGATTGTCCGGTCGGCAAACCGGATGCGCATGCGTATGGTCAGCTTCCGCTGCCGGACGGCGTACAGAACGCCGACGATTACCCGCGGCAAACAGGCGCATACGCAAATGGAAAGCAACGCTATCCGCGCCGGTACCGTGGAAACATACGCGCCGTTATAAAACTCCCCGCCAAAGAGCAGCAGTATGGAGAACATTACGCCGCCCATCAGGCAGGCGGAAAGCAGCAGGCACAAAAAAGCCTTTGGGTACGTCCGCAAGCGCTCCATGAGCGGCAGCGCCATGGCAAGGCCAAGCAGCAGCTTCGGCACAAACGCACGCAGTATTGGCAGCCACGCCATGGATATCAGCGCGTAAACCGCGCCGAACGCCGCGCCCGCGGCAAGCCGCCATTGCCGCGCGCCGCATCCGTAAAAGGCGCTTGCCAGCCGCAGCGTAAGGTAGTTCATCATCAAGTTGTCAAGCAAAAACAGTTCAATGGATACCTGCATATCATGCAATCCGTATGACCATCACGGTCATATCATCCTCTCTTCGCAATTGCCGCGCGCGGCTTAGCAGCAGCTTTGCGGCCTCCTGACTGCTTTCCGCCTCGGAAAGCGCTTCCCCGACAGCCGCTCCTGTTCCCTCCCCCAGCGCATCGAGCACTCCGTCGGAAAACAGTATGATCGCGTCATCCCGGCGCAGCTTCGTCTTTGCAATCGCAGGGATCGCTTCATGCAGGATGCCCGCCGGCAACGCCTCTGCCTGCACGGTATGCAGCGACTTGCCGCGATAGATAAACGACGGGGGCGCGCCATACTTCATAAACTCCGCATCGCCCGTTTTCAGGTCGATATGCACCGCGTCAAGCGTCGCATACATATCCTTTCCCTTGGAAAGCAGCAGCCGGTTGACGCTTTCGAGCGCGACGTCGCGCATGAATCCGGCCTCGTACAGATCGAAGAGCAACGCCAGCGCCGCGTCGCTCTCCGCGCGCGCGTCCTCACCGGTGCCCATGCCGTCGCTTACCGCATACAACACATGCCCGCGTTCCATGCGTCGCTCCCCGACGCAATCCCCGCTTACGCCGCCGCTGGTTTTTGCCGCGGTCGCTGCACCCATGGTTGCGCAGAAAGACTGCGCCTCCTCCAAAACCAACGTCGAGTAATTCCCTTCCGGCTCCGCGCGCAGCAGCCGCAGCGGCCGCCGCAGTACCTGCTGCGCCGCTTCCGTCAGCGGATCGAGCTGATACAGTTGCTTTCGCAGTACCCGTAATTGCAGCATGAGCTTTCCGTCCGGGAAAAGCGCGTCGGCGCCGTACACGCGGAATCCCCGCCGGTCCAGCCCGGCAAGCAGCAGTTCCTCCAGCTCCTCGTCCAGCCACCGGTCCTTCTCCGCGCGCGAGGCAAGCCGTTCCAGTATGCCGGATACGCTCCTTAACTGCCTGCACATAAACGCATGCTGTGCGCGCTGCTGCTTCTCCATCGCCTGCTGCACGCCATACTGATTTTGCGCGTGACAGGCCGCAGCGGCCATTTGCAGCAGATTCCGGCAGGCGGGATCGAATGGCTTGGTCGGCCGAATGCCCTCGCCCCGCGCGTACGCATGCGCAAGGGTACGCGTAACGGCGCTCGAAAGCGGATAATCCCGCCAGCACACCTTTTTCAGCGGGCAATCCACGCAAACGCCGAAGGCCGCCTGCGCCATCCATTGCGCTTCGACGTCGCCCGTTTCTGCCGTTTCGACCGGCTTTTCGTACAGCTTTGCCATTGCGTCGATCACCGACGCGCAGTGCCGCATATCCTTTGCGACATGCGCGCGCATGCGCATAACAGATTTTTGCGCATACCGCTCCCGCTCCCTGTTTGCGTCAAGGTACCCGCACAATGCCAGCAGCTTTTCCTTCGGCACCAGAATCAGCAGAACGCTTGCCGCAGCAAGGTTACGCAGGTTTACGGCTTGCGCGTCCGTATATACATATGTGCCAAGCAGCAGGCTTGCCGCGACAAAGCCGCCAATTACGCCCGGTTTATGAAAGCCGCGTAGCGCGGCGCCCAGCAGCGCGCAGGCCGCGACGCTTCCGACAAAGGGCAGCTTGAACCCTCCTACGGTCAGCACGCAGGCAAGCGCCACCGCGGCCGACACGCCTGCAATGCCGCGCGCATAGCAAGCGACCATTGAAAACGCAATCAGCAGCGCAACGGAAAGTGAAAAACCGAAGCCGGCCACATCCGATACGGCAAGCAGCAGAACGCCAAACAGCGCGCTGATGCTCATCTGTTCTCCGTCCGTCAGCACATGCCGTTTTCGCGCCCCGTGCAGCGCGCGCAGCGCATTTTGCATTACCAGCGCCGCAATAACGGATATGCCAAGCGCGATTACGCCGCGCAGCAGCAGAACCATGCTCCCCCGGTAAAACACCGGCATCAGCGCCACCTGCGCGCTCATCAGCAGCAACAGCCGGTCAAACCGGTCGAAGCGCCGCTTGCAGCGCGCAAACAGCATAAGAAGCGCATACAGCAGCGCGCACATGGACAGCGACGCAAGCGGGATTGGACGCATCCACACCATAACAGCCGCCGCGGCCAGCGTCGCAATATGGACGGAGCGTCCGCAGATCGCACACGCCGCGATAAACGCCGTGCAAAACGGCATTGCGCCGCCGAATATGGCAATCCGCCCCGTCAGCGCGCCCATTGCCGCCGTAATCAGATCCTGTATGAACGCCGCAGAGCCGAAGTACGCCCTGCATTTTGCGTGCTTTGCCTTTCCCGTTTGTTCCATGCAACCTCCGAATATACGCCAGTATAGCCGCTGCACAACGCGAATTTTTCGGATTGCGCACACCGCTTTTTTACTCGCCGTACGCGCTTATGCAGGCTTTCGACACGCATGCGCCCTATGCCGCATACTTTTTTCCCTTTTTGCCAGCGCTTTTTCGGCGCGAACGTCGAAGCGATTTCTTTGGCGGTTCAACAGGGCCGTACGCCAGAAATCGTATAAAAACCAGGCGCAGCATTTTCATATATATCTTGTCAGCTTCCGGCTGCCGTGATATAATCGGGTGATTTTTGATAATGGGGAGATTTGGTTTATGTTCGTTGCTAACGGCCTTTTCAGCCTTTTGCAGGGCGACTATCTGTTCGCAGAGATTGACAAGCGCGCAAAAGCCTTCAAGGCCGCGCACCCGGACGCCGATCTGATCCGCATGGGTATCGGCGACGTTACGCGCCCGCTCGTTCCGGCCGTTGTGGAGGCCATGCATAGGGCCGTTGACGACATGTCCCGGCAGGAAACCTTCCATGGATATCCCCCGTATGAAGGCTACGAATTCCTGCGCACCGCCATTCGGGAGCGCGATTACGCCGCACGCAACGTTGACATCGGACTTGACGAAATATTCGTAAGCGACGGCGCCAAGGGCGACGTGGCCAATTTGCAGGAGCTTTTCAGCGCCGATGCGGTCGTTGCCGTAATGGACCCTGTATATCCCGTCTATGTCGCCGCGAACGTCCTCGCCGGCCGCGCAGGCAAATTCGACCCGGACAAGGGCGGTTTTCGCAATATCGTCTACCTGCCCGCGACGGCGGAGAACGGATTTTGCCCGCCGCTGCCCACCGTGCCGGTCGACGTGCTCTATCTTTGCTTTCCGAACAATCCGACCGGAGCGATGCTTACGCGCGACCAGCTCAAGGTATTCGTCGATTACGCGGTGCAGAACCATGTACTGCTCATTTACGATTCCGCCTACGAAGCGTACATTGCGGAGCCGGATATTCCGCATAGCATCTATGAAATTGAAGGCGCACGAAAGTGCGCCATCGAATGCCGCAGCATGAGCAAGACCGCCGGCTTCACCGGCACACGCTGCGCATATACCGTCGTGCCGCGTGACCTCGTCGTGCAGGACGAATACGGCAACGACGTATCGCTGCGCAACATGTGGTTGACGCGCGCCTCCACCAAGTACAACGGCGTTTCCTACATTACGCAGCGCGGCGCGGAAGCCGCCTACCTTGACCCCGGTTATTCGCAGATTCTCGGCGTAGTGCGCGACTATATGGAAAATGCCCGCATTATGCGCGAGGGTCTTGTCTCCGCCGGTTACACGGTCTTTGGCGGCGTTAACGCGCCCTATGTCTGGGTAAAGGTACCCGGCGGCGATAGTTGGGCGTTTTTCGACCAGCTCCTTTCGCAGTATCATATTCTTGGCACGCCGGGCGCGGGCTTCGGCAACGCCGGCGAAGGGTACCTGCGCATGACAGCGTTCGCCACGCGGGAGAATACGCTGCGCGCCATGGAACGCATGCATAAAGGCGGCATATGACAAAGATACTGGTATTTGAGGGCATTGACGGAACGGGCAAATCCGTCCAGATGGAACGGTTGCGTGCGCGATTGACCGCGCACGGGAAGCGTGTTATGACGCTTTCCTTTCCGGTCTATACCTCCTTCTTCGGCGCGGAGGTCGGCAACCTGCTCGCCGGGCGGGAGGGCGTAACCGCCGACACCGTCGACGGCAAGAGCATGGCGCTCTGGTACGCGCTCGACCGTTTTGAAGCGTTTCAAAACCTCGACTATTCGGAAGCGGACGTGCTGCTGATCAACCGGTATGTGCTAAGCAACGCCGTTTATCAAAGTATTCGCGATCGCGATCTGGGAAAGCCCGATGTGCTTGATTTCGTTCTTGCGCTCGAACATGCGCATTTTCATTTGCCGCGCCCGGACGCGTACCTTGTGCTCGACGTCCTGCCGGACAGCGCCGCGCAAAACGTAGACCGCAAGGGCTTTCGCGAATATGTCGGCAACGCGCGGGACGTGTACGAGTCCATTCCCTCCCTACAGGCGCGCGCGCGCGCAAAGTACCTTGCCTACGCGGACAGGCTGGACAATGTGTACGTCATCCCCTGCATGCAGGGCAATACGCTAAAAAGCATCGAGGCCATCGGGGAACTGATCGACCAGGTGCTGCAAGATATCATTATTCTATAGGAGGTACTATATAATGAGCATGAGAAAAATCGGTATCCTGACGGGCGGCGGGGACTGCCCCGGTTTGAACGCGGTTATCCGCGGCGTTGTGGAAGAATGCGCTGCTGCCGGTATCGAGGTGTACGGTTTCTCCGCAGGATGGCGCGGCGCCCTCTCCGGCGAAGGCCGCTGGCTGACGCTGAAGGACGTGGAAGGACTGCAAACGCGCGGCGGCACCATTTTGGAAAGCTCCCGCACCAACGTGATGAAAGAGGAAAACGGGCCGGAGCGTGTCCGCAAGAACCTTGAATCGCTCGGTCTGGAAGGTCTTGTCGCTATCGGCGGCGACGATACGCTGGGCGTTGCCAACAAGCTGCAAAAAATGGGCATGAACATGATCGGCGTGCCGAAGACCATTGATAACGATCTTTCCTGCACGGATTACACCTTCGGGTTCGACACCGCCTCCAATATTGCGATGGACTGCATCGACAAGCTGCACACCACCGCCGCGTCGCATGCACGCTGCATCGTTGTGGAGTGCATGGGCCGTCATACGGGCTGGATTGCCATTCAGGCCGGTATCGCCGCCGATGCGCACCTGATTCTGATCCCCGAATTCCCGAAGACCTTCTCCGAGATTATGCAGGTCATTCGCGGCCGCTACGTCAAGGGCGAGCGTCATACGATCATCGCCGTGGCGGAGGGCTTCGAAATTGCCTGTGAAGAGGAAGAGAACGTCGGCCTCGACGCTTTCGGCAACAAGCTCCTGCTGGAAAAAGAGATTGCCAAAACCCTTGCGGAGCGCATCGAGAAGGCAATGCGCGAGGACGTCACGCTCGACGAAAAGCGCAAGTATTTCGAGTGCCGCAGCGTCGTGCTCGGTCACATTCAGCGCGGCGGTTCCCCCTCCTGCTTCGACCGCGTTCTCGGTACGCGGCTCGGCTTTAAGGCTGGCGAACTCGTAGTTGCGCACGATTACGGCAACATGGTTGCGCAGCAAGGCACGCAGATTGTTAAGGCCGACCTCGACAAGGCCGTTACGGAGCGCAAGGAAGTCGATTACGATCTGTATCATTCCGCTTCCCTGTTGTTTAAGTAAGCTGCTGCATCAATCCAAAAAAACGGGCCACCGCGACGATCTATCGCGTTGGCCCTTTGCATTTCATACAGTCTATTCCGAAAGAAAATCAGCGCTTACATCTTGGTGCGCGGATCGTTTGGATGCATTGCGCGCATATGCTTTTTCTTGTCGGTGCTGTTTCTGAACACTGCGCCGCAAACCGGGCATTCATTCTTTAAATAGGGACCGGAACCACCCGCGACCTGGTTCAATTCTTCTTCCGTGGCAGCGTTTTTTCCATCCACACCAATGTTTTGTTCCATTGTCTTTTCCGTGATAACGCCTCCTTCTTCTGTTGTAACCTTACTGTAATCTTTCATGCGCAACAGAAGCGCAATAGGCGTTCTAGCCGCTTTACCCCTGCATGCGCTTCACGCGCTCCGCAACCGCTTTGCCTGTCGGCGTCGTGGCCAGTCCGCCTTTTGCGGTCTCCCGGTACTCCGGCCGGATATCGCGTCCAACGGACAGCATGCAGGTCACAACCTCGTCAAACGGAATCAAACTCGTGATACCGGCCAGCGCCATATCCGCGCACAGCATGGCGTTGACCGCGCCAAGCGCATTCCGTTTGATGCATGGGCATTCAACAAGTCCTGCCACGGGGTCGCAAATCAGCCCCATCACGTTCTTGATTGTCATTGCCGCCGCATCAAGCGCCTGCACCGGCGCGCCGCCGCTGATCTCCACCAGCGCCGCGGCCGTCATTGCCGCCGCAACGCCCGTCTCCGCCTGGCATCCGCCGCCCGCGCCGGATATCGTTGCGTTTTTCGCAAAGAGCAGCCCTATGGCGCCTGCGGTAAACAGCCCCTCCACCAGAGTTTCATCCGACCAGCCGCGCTGTCTGGCGCTTTCGATCAGTACACCCGGCAGTATGCCGCTTGCCCCCGCCGTCGGCGCGGCCACAATGCGCCCCATGGAGCAGTTGACCTCCACGACCGCCATGGAGGAAGCCGCCGCCCGGCAGGCGTTATAGCCGGAAAAGGGGTTGTGCTTGCCGTAGCGGAACAGCCGCGCGGCGTCCCCGCCGGAAAGCCCGCTGACGGATTCCACCTTTTCGGATAGGCCGCGGCTGACAGATTCCCGCATGACCGCAAGGTTTTCACCCATCTCCGCAAGGATTTCCGCGCGCGTGCGCTCGGAAATTTTCTCCTCCCGCATGAGCATGGCTTCCCAAATGGCAATGTCGTTTTCCTGACAGAACTTTCGGAGGGATTCCCCCGTTTGGAATGCTTCGCTGATCACGGTCTCCCCTCCTTTATACGGCAAACATCTTAATGATGTTGTGACAGAGCTTTTCAATCATAACGACCATCTCCTGCGTGACGGTCTGGTCCGTTTCAATGGTCATGTACGCATCCTCGCCTTTGCCATGCCGGAATACGCGCATGAATGCGATATTGATATGCAGCTGCGCCAGCACATGCGATACCTCCGCAATTACGCCCGGCTCGTCACGGTGCTGTATGATCAGCGTTGGATACTCGCCGGTCAATTCCACATGGAGGCCGTTGATCTCCGTTATCAGAATCGCGCCGCCCCCTACGGAGCATCCGACAACGTCGGTTATTTGCCCGTCCGGGCCGGTGATTACGATCTTCGCGGTGTTCGGCTGCTCGACAGGCGCCTCCGAATACTCGACGTTGACAAACACATCCTGCTCCCGCGCAATGCGATATGCATCCTTGATGCG
This sequence comes from uncultured Oscillospiraceae bacterium, assembly GCA_964411535.1. GTDB lineage: Bacteria > Bacillota > Clostridia > Christensenellales > CAG-138 > CAYPLG01. The sequence continues at coordinate 2,576 of CAYPLG010000078.1, read as the reverse complement.
CGCATCGTCCGGCTGCATTCCCAGCACGCCTGCGATAAGCGCCTTGTCCGTGCCGTGCCCCTTGCCGGTCTCCGCGAAGGAACCGTACAGCGTAAACTGCGCCTCGGAAACGCGCATACCCGCAATATGCCGCGCTACATGCGCAAGCCGTACCGCCCCCGCCGTATGCGAACTGCTAGGCCCCGTCATTCGCGGGCCGATGATATCAAATACCGAATACGTTTCCATCCCATTTACCCCCAAAAACAAACTGCCCGGAACGCTTGTGCAGATCGAGCGGCGTTGCCCGCCCCTACAACACCCATCCGTTTGTAGAGACGCGAAGTAACGCGCCCGACGCGCCCAACCATTTCCGGACAGACACAAAACTTTGCCGCGCACCCGTTCTTTGACAAGTACGACTCCGGGCGATGACCCGACAGGTAGCTCCCTTCAGGTTTCCCCGCGGCACACCGAAAATTCCGCTTAATGCTGCTTCCGTCAGGACCTGACATGGTTCACGGCATTCGGTTGCACGGGACCCGACTCTCAACGCTCCTTACCGGGGTCCGACCCCACAGACGCTTGCCGGGGAACAGGATTTCTGCCCTGCTATAGCGGATTGCAGGTTCAGGGCACCGCTAACTCCCCGCTTAGCGCGGCAAACTAGGCTTCAATACTGCGTATTGTAACACATTCCCCTACGCTTGTAAAAGGGAAATTGCGTAAGTTGCGGCAGCTTTTACCGGTTCGCGGCTGTCTTCGGCCCACTGGCGAATCAACGGGAGCAGGTCCGTTCGACGCGCGTGCGCCGCAAGCACCATCGCCTGGCATAGAATCCGCCCGCCGCTGTTTAGATTGCTGCCGACAATTGCCAGCACCGGTTTTACCTCGCCCGCAAGAATGCGCTCCAGGCAAAACGCCTCCGGCAGCGTTTCATTTATCGGAATATCCCGGTTCAGCGGGCATGCAAACTGGCAGATTTCGCAGCCAAGCAGGCTGGTCAGCTTATCCATCGCCCACGCGGGCATCGTCTCCCGTCCCATATATGCGCGCGCACACTTTGTAAAATCGTACCCGTTGTCCGATATTGCGTGGCTTGGGCATGCGTTTTCGCATTGATGGCATCCGTTGCACGCCGGCGCATACGGCGTTGGATACCGCGGCAGGGCATAGGAAACATCCGGAATTGCAGCAACGAGCGTCTGCGCAGCAATGCGCGTACCGAGCGCGCCGTAGCAGGTCAGCCCGTTTTTGCACGCGGCGCCCATGCCGCTTCGCATGGCAAGCTCCCGTACGGGTACATACACGCGTTCCGCCCGAATTCCCGCCTCCGCCAGCCTGGGAATCAACGCTTTTACCGCATGGTATGCGGCGTTTGACGAGGGATAGTTGCCGGAAACCTGCGCTGCGGGCGGATATGGGCAGTACGCGTACAGCAGCAGTATAAGCGCGTTTGACCACGGGAACTCCGCCTGCGGATTGCTGCATAGATTCCTTCCGGCAGATTCCAAAACGCCGTCTTGACGACGGCGTTCATAGTGGGTGAATCGTTCATTTGTCAGCACATGACATTCCGCAAAACCAGCGTTTCGTGCCATGCCGTGGATATCGATCATTTGTTGGCAAGCATATCCTTCGTTTTCATAAGCCTTGTCAAATTGCCGCGCTCGTTTTCTTCGAGCTTCATCTGGATGCCGCGAATCGCATCCGTAAACTGCGGAATCATGACATACTCCAGCGCGTTCACGCGGCGCCGCGTCTTTTCGATTTCATCGGCCAAACGACCGCAGGTCTTTTCTACCTCCGCAAGCTCCAGCAGCAGCGGCAGCGCTTCCGCAAGCTGCTGCACCGCGCCGTCAAGATCCGCGCTGGTTGTCGCAAAGCCGTATGGGTACGTGAAGCCCTCCTGCGTATCCATCGACAGCTTCGGCACATGGATGCTCAGTACGTTCGCGCGATCGGCCGTTACCTCCGCCGCACGCGCCGGGTACATGAGCGCTTCCTCGATTTCCGCATCGCTCATGGTAGCGCCCGCAAGCACGAAGCTTTTCATACTTACGGAAAGCTTTCGTTCCACCTCCAGGCGAAGCTCCTTATTCCGGCGCGCAAAAATGATGAACCGGCGCACAAGTTCGTCGCGCTTGTCCTTCATCATTTTATGTCCGCGCACAGCAACCTTTTTGCGTTTCTTCAGGTTGGTGAGCTCCATGCGGGTCGGTTTGAATTCGATCGCCGCCATGGCTTACGCCTCCTGACCAGGATAGTACTTCTCGATATACGCGTCGCGGATACGCTTGAGCTCCGCCTTCGGCAAAATGCCCAGCAGCTTCCAGCCCAGATCCAGCGTCTCCTCGATACTCCGGTTCGTGTAATAGCCCTGCGAAACATACTCGGCCTCAAAAGCGTCCGCAAACTTCGCATAGAGCTTGTCGATATCGGAAAGGGCGGCGTCGCCTAGGATAACGGCGAGCTCCTTGGCATCCTTGCCGCGCGAATACGCGGAAAAGAGCTGGTTCATCGTATCGGCGTGATCCTCGCGCGTCTTGCCCTTGCCGATGCCCTTGTCCTTCAAACGACTAAGCGAGGGAAGCACG
>CAYPLG010000077.1:0-11971 GCA_964411535.1 uncultured Oscillospiraceae bacterium | reverse complement strand
AAGGTCGGCACGCCGCCGAGCTCATGCGGGCACTCCGGACGGGATTCGAGCTCATACTCGATCATCCAGCGCTTGAAGCCGTTCGGGCTCTCTGCTACGATCCAGACCTCATCCTGATTCATGAAGTCAAAGTGATACTCCATCTTGGCGGCAAACAGCTGCGCGCCAACGCGGGCGCCGCGCTTGAGCGTCATGGTGTGGTAGGACATGCCGATTTCCTTGTTGACAAGGCGGCCGTTAACGATACCGGCGATCTCGCCGTCCACTGCGCCGACGAACAGATATTCGTCCTGCACTCTGTAACGCAGCATGCCGAGCAGCTCGGCGACGATACGCGCGGAAACGATGTCATAGAAATCCTTCTCGTGGTCAAGCAGCACTTTGATGCCGTCGATGATCATCTCGGTCTCTTCGCGGGTTGCTTCACGAACCAGCATATCTTCACCGGTCGTCAGTGGGATTACTTTCGGTTCATAATGGACCATACCAATTGTCGGGGGTCTGAGTTGGGCCTCCATACCGTCTACGAGAATGTCGTACTTGCTCATGTGTGTGCCTCCTTATGAAACTTTAAGATGTGTGATCGCTGCCGTTATTCTGCTACGGCTTCGCATTTATTGTAACGCCAATATGCAGTCTTGTCCAGTGCTTTCTTGCAAATATTTTTTAATCGAACAATTTCCTTCTTCTTTCCTGACAGTTTTTTGTTCCGTGGCACGTTTTTCGGGCAACAGGCTTGCGCATTGTTCGAAATGATATATTTCTCCAGCATTTCAAGAGCCTTGGCTCCCGTTGCTTCAAGGGACTTTTTCTGCGTTGCATTCCTTCACACAGCCGTCACAATATATTCTTTTCGCATGTTGGGCATAAAATCCCAGGTTTCGTTTTTGCAGGATTCTTATTTTTTTCCTGCATTTTCGCCCTGCCATATCGACTTCCTGTTTCTCCGCAGGTGTTTTCAATTGCATTGCTTTGTAATCGGGAGTATAATTGAATATTGTGATGTGAATATGGAGGGTTTGGTTATGGCAGAAAAGCTTCGCAGAATCGGCATCCTCACAAGCGGCGGCGACGCACCGGGTATGAACGCGGCGATTCGCGCTGCGGTACGCACCTGCGTGCTGCATGATATCACGCCGGTCGGTATCTACCGCGGCTACAACGGGCTCATTCATTCCGATGTAGTCGAGCTTGACGCCCGTTCCGTCAACGGTATCACCAACAAGGGCGGAACGATTCTCTATACCGCACGCAGCGAGGAATTCATGACGCCGGAAGGCCAGCAAAAGGGTGCGGACGCCTGCCGTTATCTGGGCATCGACGGCGTCATTGCCATTGGCGGTGACGGAACGTTTCGCGGCGCGCGCGCGCTTTCGCATCACGGGATAAAAACCGTCGGCATCCCCGCCACCATCGATAACGACATCGGCTGCTCCCACTATTCCATCGGCTTTGACACCGCCGCCAACACGGCCATCGAGGCTATCGACAAGCTCAGCGACACCATGCAGTCGCATGAGCGGACGTCCGTTGTAGAGGTAATGGGCAACCGTGCAGGACTTCTTGCAATTTATGTAGGACTGTCCGTGGGTGCAACCGCCGTATTGATCCCGGAAACGCCCTATGATTTTGACCGGGATGTGGCGGAGCATATCCGCGAGGCGCGATACCGGAACAAGCATCACCACATCATCATCATCGCCGAGGGCGTCGGCCACACGCAGGAGATTGCGGAACGTGTCCATACCGAAATGGGCCTGGAAACGCGCATCACCATCATCGGTCACATTCAGCGCGGCGGCGCTCCCTCCGCACGTGACCGCGTCATGGCCTCCCGCATGGGTCACACCGCCGTAGAAACGCTGCTTGCCGGTGAAACGAACCGTGTCGTGTGCTATCGCGATTCGCATCTTTGTACGCTGCCCATCGACGAAGCGCTGGAAATGAAAAAGGAACTTGACCCGTACATGTACCGCGTATCGCAGGAGATTTCGATATAACGGTTACGCCTCCGGCAGGTACATGAGCCAAACGAATTTGGATAAATTCTGCTTTTTCAAAAAAGCCTGCATCGTTTCCACATGGTTTGGCGCACCCGCGATGGCGTTAAAAAAATGCAGCGCGTCGCCCTGCGCGCGTGTAAACGCAACAAAATGCCAACCGCCGCTGTGGCGGTAAAGCAATATACCGGACATTGCACCGGCCGCGCATACCGCGGCCTTTTTGATTCCGAACGCAGTAAGCAGCGCATAGCCATGCCGTCGAAGGTACCTGCGAATACGAAACGGGCTCGTCCCCAGCAATCCATGGAAAAACGAATGCTTTGCAAGCGCCTCCGCAACGCTTTCCGGCTGCACGCAGGAACCCATGCCGTGTAAGAAATTATATACGGCAATCCAGCCGCAGCCGTTTATGTCCGACGTGCGGCAGCCGTACCGGTACGTCCCCATGCGCGCCTGGTCCACGATATGCCCGCTTTGCGCAAACGCGGCTCCCTCTCTTTTTTCCATTACTGATTCACCCGATAGACGGCAATCTCATCCGTAATCTGGTCCACAAGCGTCATGCCCGATACGCCGCGCCATTTTGCAAGATAGGAAAGCATCGCCGCATATTCCGCAGAATCCGCGCGCGTCACGAAATATACGCCCTCCTGCAAAAATACGTCCGCATACTGCGAAGGCAGGCCGTTAACCGCAAACTGCCGTTTCGACTCCGCCGAGCGAAGCTCGCAGCCGCCCCAGGAAATAAGGTTGACAGGCTTCGCGTCGGGGTACACGGAAAACGCATCCACATTGTTGATCACAAACGTATCCCGGATATACACATTCTCCGGATGCAGCAGCACGTACGCATACACGGCGCGGCTGTCGGAAAGCGGCTGCTTCGGGCTGTTCCTGCGAAGTTCCTGCGCCGTAAGCAACGCCGACGCCGATGCAACCGCAAGCAGCAGCGCCGTAAAAATAACGTAAGCAATCCGGCCTTGCCGGTCCGCTTTCGGCGCATACATGCGCATGGCGAGCACCACGCAAAGAACCGCGGCGGGAATGGCGATCACTCGGAATGTTCGTATCAGAAAGCGCCCTTGCGCGCAAAGGTACAGGCAAAGGAAGAACGCGCCGGCAATGCCAGCCATCAGCAGCGCAAACGACGGCCAATGCCGCATATTCCGCTGCCATGCGAACAGGCCGATTGCAAACGACAGCAGCAGCGCCGTTACGCACAAGCGGGAAGGAACGTCCGTGTCGATCAGGTCGATGCACGTACGCACATCCTCCGTCAAGGTCCGATGCCGAACGTTCCCGTCCGTAATCGTCTTAAGCGCGTCGCTGTCGATACGTTCATCCATAAAGCACCAGTAGTCCGCAAGCCCGTACACCGACGCGTCCCACCCGGCGGACTCGTACAGCTCCGGCGCATCGTCAAAGGTTAGCCTTGGATAGTCCGTAAAGCGTTCGCGATAACGAAAGAATGTCTCGTATTCCTCTCCGTTCACACGCGTATGCATCGCCCTGTTATAAAGGAACGCGCCGCCGCAAAGTACGATTGCCGAAAGAAATATTGCGGCCGCACTCGCAATCGCGCGCCTGCGCGCAAGCGCAAAGCCGCCGATGGAAAGCAGCACCCGGTACAGACACGCCGCCGCGAAGAAGCAAAGCGCCGCAAAACCCGTTTCCTCCCGATACAAAAACGCCGCGAAAACCGCCGCAACGCCCAGCACATCCAGCAGAACGCGCGTCCTGCGAACCTCCTCGGAGGAAGCGCTTATAACCAGCGCCGTCCCCGCCGCGCCGAGGATTGCCGCCGTCACCGTGTACGTAAGCTCCATAAAGGGTTGCAGTATCAGCAACAAAAGCAAAGCAATATGCAAAAGAACCGGTACGGGCAGCGGCGCTTCGCGCCTTGCGCCCTCGCGCAGCAGCACCGTCCCGATGCAAACGCAGGAAACGCCGATGGATGCAATTTGCAGCACCGCCCACCATGCCACACGCGGAAAAACCGCGTACAGCGTACTTACGGCATAGCCAAGCAGGCAATTGGTAAACAGCGCGTATGGCCAGGGCGTTCCCGTATGGTATCCGGCAAGCGTGAACGCGATGGCATTGTCGTCGTTGGTAAGAAAGCTTATCTGCTGCACCAGCGTAAAGAGAAGCAGCGAAGCAACTGTCACGATTGCGGAAAGCAGCATGCGTCCGCACGGATGCCGGTACATCTGCAACAGATCTGTACGAATCCTTCTCATGGCCGCGTCCCCCCGTTGCAGGCAAAGCGGTATACGTTGATCGAACCGACAATCGTTTCCACGAGCGTATAGCCCGCGCCGTTCGCATGCGCGCGCAGGTATGCGTCCAGCATTGCCAGCTTGTCGTTATCCGCCGACGTGATGAAGAACACATCCTCGCGCATAAACATTTCCGAAGACAGGCGTTCCAACCCGTTTTTAGCAAGCTGCGCCGTCTTCCAGCCGGAATGCATGCCTGTGCCGCCCCAGTCGATCAGGTTGACCGGCCGCGCATCCGCTTCCGGATATACGGTGAACGGCGCAATATTCTCCACGCTGGTGACGTCCGTAATATATACGTTCTCCGGATGCGAAATCACGTATTGCTCGACCGTGGCGTTCTCCTGCACAAGGCGCGACTTGTCGTAGGAAAAAAGCGCGATCTGCGTTTTTACCAGGCTCCAGGCAAGGCACACGCACGCAACGGCAGCGCACACGGCATAGATACGCCTGCGACGATGAAAGGTGTTGGACGAATACATCGCCTTCCATGTGCCGATGCGAAGAAACCGCCGCGCATTCGCCCCGTACACGCATACCGTGCACACCGCCTCCGTCAAAGCCGTCGGTATGGCAATGAGCATAAATGTCCGCACGGGGAAGCGCCCCGCATAGCAAAGATAAAAGCAAAGCAAAAACGCGCCCGCCGCAACAAGACACCCCATCAGGAGTTCGACGCGCCCGCCACCGCCGCGTCCGAAGCACAGCAGCATGAATACCCAGAGCAGTGCAACGATCACGAGCATGTATTCGGAAGCGCCGCTGCCGCGAAAGAAGAGAATTCCGGCGTTCAGCGTATTGCGAATCCTGCGTAAAAGCGTCTCCTCCGTACCGATCCGATGCGCCGCGGCGGCTTCCATCGTCTCCGCATTGACCGCGTCGTCCACAAAACAAAGGTTGTCCGCCAGCGCATAGATGCTTGCATCCCAGCCCAGTTCATTGAAAAATGCCGGATCGTCCTCGTACGTCGCGTGCGGATAGTCGATAAAATGACCACGCGCCGTTTCAAACGCCCGAAATCCGGCAGGGTTATAGTACGCAATTCCAAGGCTGTTGACGGCGACAACAACCGCGACAAGCACCGCGCCGACCGAAGCTGCGGCAACGACCGTCCGGCGCATACGTCCGCGTGCGCAAAGCCACCGGTACAGTACGGCGGCGCCAACAAAGCAAAGCATGCAATAGCCGGAGGAATTGCGCGTGAAAAAGCACAGCAGCAGCAACAGCACGGCGCCGGCAGCGGAAGCAATCTGCGCGCCGCGCGCATCGCCGGGCTCGTCAACAGAAAGCAGCAGCGCCGTTGCCGCCGTTCCCAGCATTGCGGCCGTCAGGGTAAACGTCATCCACACAACCGAATAAACAAACACGCCCATATACAGTACGGCAAGCAGCAGAAAGGCAGGAAGGCACGGCACGCCGTTTCGTTCACAGAGCTTGAGCAGGCAGGCGTTGATTATCACAAGCGACAGCAGCAGCATGGCAAGCTGATAGATCGCCCACCATGGCGCTGCGGGCAGAACCCGATACAGAAAGCTAATGCACAAACCGAGCAAAACGTTGACGAACCGATGCGCAGGATACGGCGTTCCGGAACGGTACCCGGCAAGCGCATACATGATGTTCGTATCGTCGTTGTTCAAAAACGTCACATTGTATAGAAGATGCGTCAGCAGCATGCAGACGGCAGCAGCCAGCGCGGCGAGCAGCCAGCGCCGCCATGCCTTGCCTAGAATTCCATCCCTGTTCTGCAAATGCATCTCCATCTTCGCTCCCCTACCGTACGAATTGCACAACGGCTACATCATCGGCAATCCAATCCGTAATCGCATAAGCCGTTACGCCGTAGTTCCCCTGCATATACGCATATAAAAGCGGCAGAAACCGGTCGTACGGATTGCAGATATAACGGACATTCCCGTCAAGGAACGCGCTTGCATCCGGCGCAGCCGCATACCCGTTGCGCCGCCACTGCGCCTCCCTCGCGCGCGTCTTCGTGTCGCAGCCGCCCCAGTCGATCAGATTGGTTGGCTTTTGCTCCGGGTATACCGTCAGCGCGTCAAAGTTGTTTGCCGCATAGACGTCGCGGATATAAACGTTGCCCGGATGCGCAATCGCATAATCTGCAACCGCGCGCGTAGTAGCAAGCGTATCGACGGAATCGTAGCTTACCACCGTGCGGAAAATCTTGTAAGCGCAAAACACAGACGCAACCGCGAGCGCCCCGGAAAGCGCATATATCCCCCATATCTTCTTCCGCGCGCGCGCCGCTGCAAGCGCCTCCCCGCCCGTAGCGGCAAGCAAAAGCAGCGCCGTTATTGCCGGAAACGCAATAGACATCCATGCGCGCAGATTCATCCGGCCGCTGTAAAACAAAAATCCCAGCAGCGCCGCCGCGCCCGCAAGCATGCAGCAGCCTGCAAGAAGCTCCACATAGCGGCGGGTATACAGGCAAGTACCGGCAAGCGCAAGAAACGCGCCGATGAGGATTGCGGTAAGATATACGGCGATCGGGTATTTCCCAAGGAATATACCCGCCGATTCCCATGCGTACGATACCCGCGCGGAAAAGGAAAGATTTGCAAAGGCAGAGCCGTCCGCCGCAATTTGGAACGTTTCCGCATTGATGCGCGCGTCCATGTAAAACCACGCGTCCACAAGCCCCTGCAACGTTTCGTCCCAGCCAATGCTTTCGTATAGCGCGCGGTTTTCATAGTGCAGGTCGTGCGGATAGTCCATATAGCTCGCGCGCGCATCCTCGAACGCCATGAAGTCCGGCGCATTCTGGTTTTCACGGCCCCAACCGTTCACAGCTGTCAGGCACGCGACAAGCGCGCAGGCAGCAACGGCGGTGATAACAATGCGGCAAGCCGGCGCCTTTGCGCGCCGCGCTTTTACGAACCGGTACAGCATGGACGCCGCCCAAAAACACGCCGCGCACAGCCCGGACGACTGCCGGATCAAAAAAGAAAGCGCAAGGAGCAGGACGCTGCCGGTCAAATAGCCTGCATACGCGCGCTTCTCTTCCGCATCATCCGCCGCAAGCACCATCGCGACCGCCGCCATGCCAAGGCTTGTCGAGGTTAAGGTAAACATCACCTGCGCAATGGCATAATAGAACATACCGGCGCACATGACGGCGAGCAAAACAAGCGGAACAAGCACGGAGAAGCCCCGTTTTGCGCAGATACGCAGCGTACAGGCGGCAACGCACATTACGCTTAACACAAGGCAGACCGTCTGCACCGCATACCACCACGGCACTGCGGGAAACGCCTGGTACAGCGCGCTCACAATAAAAGCGGTTATACAATTGATAAACGGATGCGAAAAGCTCGGCGTACCGCTGCGATATCCGGCGAGCGCCCACGCGATATTCAGATCGTCGTTGTCGTAAAACGTAATCACCGGTTGCAGCAGGACGGCCAGCAAATACAAGAGTACGGCAAACACGGCGCCGGTTATCCAGCGCCCGCGCTCCGTCTTGTAAACTTGTTGCAGAATCGCGCTACACCGTTTCATGAAACGCTCCTACAGCGGCAGCGAGAAAAGCACCACGCCGAGCAAAATGAGTCCCAGCCCGATCAGCTTTCGCCTTCCCGGCCGCTCCCGCATGATAATAAACGCAAGCGCCACAACGAACACATGCGCCGCAGCGTTCCAGATCGGCGCCCAGCTCAGCGGGACCACGCGCAGGGCAATCACGTTCGTAAGCGTCGAAAGAAAGAATATACCGTATGCGCAGATCACCAGCGGGTTTAGATACTGTTGATACCACTTGTCATACGTGCGCAGCGCGGCCTTCTTCAGCATAATCTGCGAGAAGGAGGCAATGAGCACGCCGAAAAGAATCAGCGCAAGATTCAGCCAAACGTTATTCCCCATCGCCGGTCACCACAAAGTAGATTCCCACCGCGATAACGGCTACGCCCGCAATCATGTTCCAGGAAATCCGCTCCCCAAAGATCAAAGCGCCAAAAAGCATGCTCCAAAGCATGGTCATAGCGCGGTTGGCATACGCGGTGGTCAGCGGTATACGGGAAAGAAACTGCTGCCACGCGATTGCGTACAGTCCGGTAATCAAAAGCGCGCCCGCGTACAGGCCGATCCAGGGCCAGCTGAAAAACGGATGCTGCGCGGCAAGCTTCATCAGCACGGAGCTTGCCGAAAACAGCAGCACGCATGCCTGCAACGCGATAACCAGCTTGCGGTTAGACTTCTTCTGCGGCTCGTTTCCCGCCGTTTGCTCCATTTGCCTATGCCTCCTTGCCGTCGGGCAGCTCCGCATCCATGCGCCCCGCATAAACCGAGCGGATTACATACTGCGGCGACTTGTTGATGCTGATGTAAATGCGCCCGACATATTCGCCGACAAGACCCAGCATCAGCATGAGCATGCCGCCGACGAAGAGCACCACCGCCATCGTGGATGAATAGCCCGCAAGAATATTGCTTGGATTGATAATTTTTCGCAGCACCGTGACAATACCCCATAGGAACCCGACCGCCGCCGTTGCCGCGCCAACGACCGAGGCGATGCGCAGCGGCTTGATGGAGAACGCCGTAAAGCCGTTCATCCAAAGGGCGACAAGCTTCTTAAACGTATATGTCGTCGTGCCGGAAATGCGCGCGCGCTCCTCCATGTCTACGTTGACAATGCGGCTTGTAGTGCGCAGCAGCAAGCCCGTCATATACGGATAGGGATTCGTATAGCGCAGTATCTCGTCCACTACATAGCGGCGGATGGCGATAAAGTTGCTAAACTGCATCTCGCGCGGTTTCTCCAGCATGATTTCCGTCATGCGCGCGTTGACGCGGCTGCCGAAATTCTTAAAGCGGCTCTGCTTCTTCTCCGGATATCTTGCAAGCGCAACGTCATAGCCGCGGCTCAACGGCGCAATCAGGTCCATGATACGGTCCATCGGACACTGTCCGTCGTCGTCAAGCACGATCATGATATCGCCGGAGGACTGCGCAAGGCCCGCCATCACCGCCGGAATGCGCGTCATATTCTTCGCAAAATCCACCGCGCGCACGGCCGGATACGTATCGCACAAATCCATGAGAACGCCCCATACGCCGTCCGGCGAGCAGTCGTTGACACACGTTATCTCGTAATCGGTAATCGCATGCGTGCGCATCTCGCGCACGATTTCCTCCACCACGGGCACAATTGTCTTCTCGCTGCCGTAGCAGGGAATGACAAAGCTTAACTTTCCTTCGTTCATGCTTCTCTCCAACCCCAAATATAGTACGGCGCATCGTCGCCGGTATTGAGCAGCAGATCGAGTATCGACACATTGTGTTCGCACGCTGTTCCGTATTGCTGCGCATACGGCGGATAGCCGCTGTAGTCCTTCCAAACAAGCTCGATGCCCGCGCGCGCATAATCCGCCGCTACGATATAATCCTTGGCCGCAGGCCCGCTTACGTACGTCGTCGCCCCTGCGGATTGCAGCATGGTTAAAAGCTTTTCATGCTTTGCGCCGGTGAACGCAAAATCCGTGCTTTCGGCAAAGCGGGTCGTGACGCCCAGAAAATCCGCACAGATATGCGTAATCAGATAGCGATCCAGTTCGCAAAGGGACTGCCACTGCCTTTCCAGATACACATGCTCCAAAAACGCCTTGTACTTTCCGAAAAACGGCGCGCGGCGATAGGCGGCGGCAATCATGTCGTAATGCTTCTTCTGCCAGGATTTGTCCTGCATCTGCACATCCTGTATCAGCCGGTGCTCGTCCGTTCCGACGGGAATGGTCAGCCATTTCGGCCCGCCCTCCGTCACAATACGGTTTCTGTTGCGCCAATCGTTTTTCGTATACTGCAAGTCGTCGTGGAAAATGAACAGCTCCACATCGTGAATGATATCGAAGTACCCCTTCCACGGGATATAATTGCTTTGCAGCACAGCTACCTTCATGATACGCCTTCCTTATGTCCATAGCTAGATAGTGTATTATACTGCATAAACCGCGCGTTTGCAATTTTTCATTTCCATGCTATCATATTGCCATGGAATCGACAACGAAGCGCAACGAAATCGATATTTGGCATGTAGACGTGCTCGACGGCATACGCGCGCTGTCCATTCTTTTGATATTCTGGTTCCACCTTTGGCAGCAGAGCTGGCTTATGCCCATCATACGGCTGCCGTTTCTTACAAAGCTTGGCCTGCCCGGCGCATACAGCCTCGATTTCATACCGCGCAGCGGATTCCTGTTTGTGGACATGATGCTGCTGCTTTCCGCGTTCTGCCTGTTCCTGCCGCATGCAAGGGCCGTGTTCTGCAACGAACCCGTGCCGGATGCCCGCGCCTTTTATAAGAAGCGCGCGGTACGCATCATTCCGCCGTATTATCTCTCCGTACTGGTCATCTTCTTCTTCGTTGCGCTCCCCTCCGGCGCCTATGCAAGCGCGAAGGAGATGTGGACCGACCTGCTCTCCACGCTGACGTTTACGCAAACGTTCGTGCCATGGGTCATGATCGGAACAAAGCTCGACGGCGTGCTCTGGACGGCCGCAATCGAGATGCAATTCTACCTGCTCTTTCCGTTGCTTGCGCTGTGTTTTAGGAAACGTCCGCTCATCACGTATCTTGCCATGGTGAGCATTTCGATGCTCTACTTGCAGGTGTTCGCACTCTCCGATACGGAAGACCTCCGTATAACGCTAAACCAGCTGCCCGGCTTTTTCGGCGTATTCGGCAACGGCATGCTTGCTGCGTACGGTTTCGTTTGGCTTTCCACAAAAACGAAGCGCAAATGGTGGATCGCCGCTGCCGCCGCGCTTGTTGCCATCCTGTGCCTGTATTGGATTTCGTGCATGCAAAAGGCCGCGCCGTTTGCGAACCCCGTGCAAGCGTGGCAGGCCGGGCACCGCTATCTACAATCCGTCGCATTTACGCTGCTCGTCCTTGCGCTGGCCTTGTCCGGCGCGTGGCTTCGCTTTCTTTTTTCCAATCGCCTGATGCGCTTCCTCGCCGTAATCTCGTATAACCTGTATATCTGGCACCAGTGGATTTTTGTCCAGCTCAAAAAATGGCGCATTCCCTACTGGGCCGGTGAACAGCCGCCGAACTTTACGGGTGATCGTATCTGGCAATGGCAATATACGCTTATCTGCATCGCCGTCTCGTTTGGCGTCGCCGTACTCGTTACCTATGCGTTTGAACGGCCGGTTGCCGGGCGGCTGCTGCAAAAACCAACGAAAAATGATACCGGAAAGGAAACCTAATATGCATTACACGTACAAACCGCAAAACGTATGCTCCACCAAAATCGATTTCGATCTGGAGGACGGCAAGCTGCACAACGTCGTTTTCACAAGCGGCTGCAACGGCAACCTCAAGGCCATCGGCAAGCTTGTCGAGGGAGCGGACGCATCGGAGATCGTCTCCGTTTTAGCAGGCAATACCTGCGGCTATAACAGCACGTCCTGCGCCGATCAACTGGCAAAAGCAATACAAAAAGCACTGGGTTAATATTCGTTTCCATCTCATGCAAATCGTTCCAAAATGATTGCAATTCGGTAAACACACGCCTGTGTTTGCCGTTTTTTTCTGCATGCTATGTTAGGTTAAACGCCAAGGAGGTGCATAACCATGCATAGAACTACATGGAAACGAACCGTAATCATGCTTGCGGCCGCGTTCGTGCTGCTCCTTCTGCCCGCGTTTGCCAACGCGGCGGAGCA
>CAYPLG010000076.1:0-12236 GCA_964411535.1 uncultured Oscillospiraceae bacterium | reverse complement strand
CGCGTCAAGATACCACTTCGGTATGCCGAAGCGTTTCGCCGTCTGCTCCGCCGACACGGGATTCACATCACATACGGCAACCACGTCCACCTTGTCGGAAAGGTTCCTGTACGCCGGGATATGCGCCGCATTGGCAATCATGCCGCAACTGATGACAGCGACCCTAAGCTTGCGATTCTCCATTTTGCTGCACCTCCTGCATCATGTTATTGTGTGTTATTAGGAAGGGCGTTACCCCTCGATCATCGAAAAGTAGCGCATCAGCACAAGCCGCACCCCGCCCATTGCGCACTGAATCCGCCCATGCCGAAACGGAATAAACCTTGGCTGCGCCTGCCGCCGCGCCGTTGCATATGCAAGAATTCTGTCGTAATACTCCGGGAATGCGGAAAGCATACTGCCGCCCATCGCAATCACATCCGGGCAGGCGATCTTGATCACATTGCCGATTGCAAGCCCGATATACCGCGCGCCATACTCTGCCGCCTCCACCGCAAGCGGCTTTCCGGCGCGGTACGCCCGTGCAAGCATCGCCGTATCGGCCGCTTCCGCGCATCCGTCGAAGGGATCCGGCGCACCGGCGTCCATCTTCTCCCGAATATAACGCAGTATGCCATCCTCGCACGCCACCGCCTCCAGGCAGCCGTAATCGCCACAGCGGCAGCGCGGACCATCCGCAATCACAGTCATGCAGCCGATTTCCGCCGCGCAATTATGGAGGCCGTAAAACACTTCGCCGTTTATGACCATCGCCCCGCCGATACCGATCGTATTCACCATAATCGCAAAAAGCGTTTCGTTCTGCGCGCATCCCGACGCCATCGCGTCAAGCGCGCACCCGACGGAATCACGGTCGAAATAGACCGGAAGGCCCAACGCCTCCTCCAGCAAAGCGCGCAGCGGCACATCGTGCCACCCGACAAAATTCGGCGGGTCAAACACTGTCCCCGTCTCCCGGTCGTAGGGACCGGAGGAAAGAAGGCCAACCCCCAGTACGCGCGCCTTCTCCACGCAGGCGTCAGAAAGCATTTTTTCAATCAACGCAGCGGTCAGCTTCACCGCCGCCGCAGGCGCGTTCGCCCCGCTGTTTTTTCCCTCCGCCTGCGCAAGCGGCGCACCGGAAAAATCCGTTATCACCGCTATAATCCGGTCAGCGGAAAGCTCCACGCCGACAATCGCATACCGGTCTTTCTTCACCGAAAGCTGGATGGGCCGGCGGCCAACTGCTGCGTTGGCTTCCCCCCCGTCCGTCTCCTCTACCAATCCGTCGGCAATCAGCTTTGCAACGATGTTCGTCACCGTCGATGGCGTCAACCCCGTCTGCGCCGCCACGTCCCGGCGGGATATTCCGCCGGTAGCGTGAATCGTTCGCAACACGTTGGCAAGGTTGCTTCGCTGCATCGTTTTGTTGTTAATCGTTGTCTTTTGCAAGAGATTGCCTCCAAACGGCATTTAATTCGTGCATTGCATTAATTATATGGGCATTGTAACAGATACGCCGCCATTATGCAATAGGAAATATCTCTTTTCTGCGCTGGAATAAACTGCTTTCAGGCGCAGCGCTTATCGGTACCGTATTACCAGTTTATATCGAAGGTTTCGCCATGCTCCATGGCGGCAAGCGCTTCATGCACACGTTCCACAAACGTATCCTTCATCGCAAATTCACACACGTCGTTGACGTATACGTTCACGCGTCGCGTCTCCCCCGGATACAGCGCCAGCACATCGTCCGCCTTGCCGTCCGTATAGCGGTATGTAATCCGCATAGCAGGCGATCCGTCAGCCGCCGCCTGCGGGCCAAGATACGTACCGTCGTGCGCCGCGCTGACAAGCAGCTTAAAGAAGCTTCGGAACTGCTCCGTATCCATTGTTTCGCCGTCACACTGTATCTGCGGATTCTTCCTGTCGGTGTTGTCCACGGTAAACTCCGTCGTTTTTCCGTTCGCCTCAACCGTTACGCCGGATACGTCCATGAGCAACGGAGAAAGAAACCACCTAAGCAACAGCTTTTCATACGAAATATCCACAAACGCTTCGCGTCCGATTACATACACAACGCCGCTGCCCGCAACATTGGCATAGAATGCGGAGCCGTCTTCCTTTGCCGGAAGCAGACGCAGCGTATAATGCGTCGCGTTTGCATCCGCACTGCTGCGATAATCGAAATCGACCTGCATGTATGGCGAACCAAAGCCCATGGCGTCCTCCTGCGCTGCGGACAGGCCATAGTACACGATGGCCTGCGCAGTCAAGCCGCATAGCGGCGTAAGCACAGTAAGCCCATAGGTCTGATCAAGCTCGTATACGCCGTCGCCGCGCACGATATGCGTAGCCGCGCCAAAGGAACGCGCAAGCTGTTTGACCGCCGCATCCCCGGCGGAAACGGATTCCACCGTAACGGGCGAAGCGAGCGTACCGCCGGAAAACGTCACATCCGCAAGGGCGGAAAGCGCGCTTGATACCTGTAGCTTCGGCGTCACATAAAAGGAAACAAATCCCTGTTTTCCGATCAGATAATTCTCCGCCGTCTCCCCGGCGATCAGGTATACGTCGTCCTCCCCCGGCGCAGCGCAATAGTAATTGCCGGAAAGCGGCTCCGCATCGCCGACAAGCAGTTCCATCGTCTCGCCGTCCGCATATTCGACCGATACGGTTGCCTGCGGCTCGTCAAGCCCGAACGCCGCAGCGTCGAGCTTGCCCATATCCACGCGGGTCAAGGCGCTGACGTCCGAGCAGGCCACCATAAAGCCAATAAACGTTTCCACATCGACAAGCTCGGACGGCACGTCGTCAATCACGTAGCCGCCGTCCTCCGCCGACACATTGTATTCTCCCGTATCGTTTTTGATATGCACGCCGACAACATCCGTCGCAGCATGGTTCGAAAACACCCGTGTGTCCGCCTCCGCACGCGTCGGCATACCAAGCAGAACGGCAAGCGTCGCGGCAAGTATTGCCACAACGACCAACGCGATCACAAGCAGCCGTACCATCCGCTTCATTATTGATACCTCCGATAGAGCCATACGCCTACGCCCGTCAACAGAATCAGCAGCGGCAGCACACCGCCGAGCAGGACGCCGAGCGTCGTCACCTGCGATGTGGTGATGCCAAGCGTTTTGCCGGAAAGGGATTTCGGCGCGATGGAAACCGTCTCCGCACGCTCCGTAAGGTCGTTGCAAACGTTAAGGAGAAACGCGCTGTTGCCCAGCGATGCGTTCTGCAAGGAAAGCGCGCCAAGCATCTCCGTCGAGGCGGAAACCACGATATAGGAATGCTTCTCCGTCCCTCCGTCGCTTACGCGCCGTGTGCAAAGCACCATGGCAGGCATCGCTCCGCGCTGCGCGGCGTCCTCCACACGAAAATCCTCCCCCGCATCCGCAGGACGTACGCCGCTCGTTTCGGAGAACGAAAGCAGCGTTTCCGTCGATTGCGCATCCTTTGTTTGAAACAGGATGGAAAGCGGCCGTGCAACCGGCATCAGCACGGGGGCGTCTGCGTCTATCATCTCGTCGCGATACTTCTCCGAGGCATAGCTTGCCGTCGGATAGTACGGCTGATACTGATAGGTACGCTCCGAGGTCGTTTCAAACACCGCGCCGCTGCCGACCGTTACCCCCCATTCCGCAAGAAAGGTTTCCAGATTCGGAAGCGACGGCTGTGTACCGGACGCCGTATAGAAAATCGTCCTGCCGTAAGCGCCGCCGTTATACAAAAACGCTTCCAGCTTGCGTACGTCGTCGCCGGAAAGATCCGTCTGCGGCGCAAGCAGGAGCAGCGCGTCGTACCCGTCGAGCGAATCGGTGGCAAGCACGGCGTTGCTTAATTCAAAGTTGTTGTTAACAAGCAGCGCGACAAAATTTGCAGCGTCCTGCTCGCCGTTGCCGCCGAGAACCGCAATCTTTGTCTGCTCCTCGGAAAGCACGTTCATAATCGCGCCGGTGACGGCTTCCTCCGCACGCGACGACTCGACCGCAAGGCTGCCGGACGCCGTGTAGGTATAGTTAAACAGGCTTGTCAGCGGCAGCTGCTTCTGCCTTTCGCCGCAGGAAACCAGAATATCGCCGTCTGTCAACGTCAAATCGGCATGATTTGCAGCGTACGTCGGGTCGGAAGTATAGTCGACATAACGCAACGCGATGCGCCCGCAATACTGCGGATAACAATCCAGAATGCGCTTGGCCTGCACCAGATACGCATCGCCGCCAAAGCTCGTTTCGCTTGCTAGCACATCAATCTGCACATCCTTTGCAAGCGTATTGAGCAGCTGCTTCGTCTCGTCGCCAATTTCATAGGCTGCATTGGCCGTCAGATCAACGGAAAGCGGATACCGGTTCGAAAGTACAAGCGCAATGGCGTTAACGAGAAATACCGCCGCGATCAGCAGCACGATCAGCGCGGCGAAAACCGCGTTCATTTTGCGGCCCGCACTGTGTTCTACGGTAGAATGCTTTTTCATGCCGTACACCCCCTCAACTCCAGCGGCGTTTTTCCAGCACCGCCGCTGTCAACAGGATAAACAGCGCGGCAACGCTGACGAAAAACAACACGTTGGACAGGTCAAGAATGCCGATCGTAAAGCCGTTGTAGCGATCCGAAAACGAAAGATAGGAGAAAAATTGCTTGAATACCTCCCCGGAGACCACGTACACCAGCGCGTCAACCAGAATCAGAAACAAGCTGACCGCAAAGCCGCACACCGCCGCAATCACCTGGCTCTCCGTAATGGAAGAAAGAAACATACAAATGGCGATCAGGCTTGCACCAAGCAAAACCAGTCCGATAATGTTGCCGATAATCACCGGCCAGTCGGGCGCGGCAAACATGGACAGCACAATTGAAACGACGACGGTTCCGGAAATCGCGATCAGGTATACGATAAACGCTGATAGGTATTTGCCAAGAACGATGCCGATGCGCGAAACCGGCGCGGTAAGCAGCAGTTGATCGGTTTTTGCGCGCTTGTCCTCACTCATTAGCCGCATTGTAAGAATCGGCACAAGGAAGAGCACGACGGAGAAAAGCTGGTCAAACAGCGTCGACATGTCGGTCGTATTGCGATACAGGTTGTACGTGAAAAAATAGTACGCTGTAAAAAAGTACAGCACCGCGATAAACACATACCCCAAAGGAGATTGAAAGTACGCGCGAAGCTCCCGTTTCAGAACCGCTCTCATACCCGTTCCTCCTCCGCACGCTCGTGCGTATCCCCGATCAAATGCAAAAATACGTCCTCCAGCGACAAATCATGATGATACGTATACAAAAGCGGCAGGTCGGCGGCGGACAGCGCCCGAAACACCGACGCGCGAATATCCGTGTTTGGTTCGCCGTCAATGCGGAACTCAAACGCGCCCGGTTCCTTTTGCCCAAGGCATACGACGCGCGTTACGCCCGGCGCAGCGGAAAGCGCGTTCTCGATATCCGCCCGCTCCCCGGCAATCCGTGCAATGACGCGGTCCGTGGACTGCATTGCGCGCGAAAGCCGCTCCGGCGTATCGTCCGCCGCGACGCGGCCACCATGGATAACGATAACGCGGTCGCATATCATCTGGATTTCCGACAGAATATGCGAGGATACAACAACCGTGCTGGACTTGCCCGCGCTTTTGATCAGCTCACGGATTTCAATGATTTGCGAAGGATCAAGCCCGACGGTAGGCTCGTCGAGAATCAGCACCTTCGGCGCGCCGATAAGCGCCTGCGCAAAGCCGACGCGTTGCTTATACCCCTTCGAAAGATTGCGTATCATACGCGTGCGCATCGCCGTCAATCCAACCCGTTCGCATATGGCGGCGACATGGCGCTCCCGTTCCGCCCGGTTGCGCGTGACTCCCTTTAAGTCGCAGCAAAAGTCCAGATATTCGTTAACGCGCATCTCCGGGTAAAATGAAAACTGCTCCGGCAGGTAGCCAATGCACCGCTTTGCGGCGTTCGCGTCGGCAAGCACGTCATGCCCGTCGATTGTTACCGTGCCGGACGTCGCGCTGATATAGCCGGTCAGGATATTCATCGTTGTGGATTTGCCCGCGCCGTTTAAGCCCAGCAGGCCCACAACCTCGCCTTCACCGATCGAAAAGCTCACGTCCGTCAACGCAGCCTTCTCCCCATAGTATTTCACAAGATGCTTGACTTCGATCAAATGCGATCCACTCCCCATGGCGCGTCTCAAGCGCCATTTTCGTTATGTGTCAGTATGCCATATCGCAGCGCAAAATGCAATCGCGCTCATGCGCCGGGCTGCATCAAAAGCACCGCTGCGCGTCCGGTAAGCGTAACGGCCTCGCCCGCAGGAATAAACAGTCCGTCGCCCTTTTGCAGCCGGAGCCGGGACGCGCCCTGCCGCGCTTCCAGTTCCCCCTCCACGCAAAGCAGATGCGTAAACCGGCGGTTTGCAACCTCCACCTGCGAATCCGCATCCATCAGCAACTTTTGCATACTAAAGTATGGACAGCGCACAAGCGTCTCCATCGTCCAGCCGTCGCCTGCAATACGCTCTCCGCATCCCGGCGGCGTACAGTCCACAGGAACCGGCGTAACGACGGCAAGCGCCTCTTGAATATGCAATCCCCTTGTATGCCCGGCGGCGTCCTTTCGGCCGTAATCATACACGCGATACGTCAGATTGGAACTTTCCTGCACCTCGCAAAGGAGCACGCCGCTGCCGATTGCATGCAGCGTACCGGCCGGAATGTAATACGTCTCGCCCGGATGTACGGTAACCTTTCGCAGCACTTCCTCGACGGTCCCCGCCGCGATACGGTCCTTAAGCTCCTCTTTGGCAATGGCGCGGTTTAGCCCCAGATACAGGTACGCGCCCGGTTCTGCGTCAAGAATATGCCAAAGCTCCGTTTTGCCCGGACTATCCGCATGCTTCTGCGCATATGCGTCATCCGGATGCACCTGCACGGAAAGCGGCGTCTTCGCGTCGATCAGCTTGACCAGAATCGGAAAACGCGCAATGTCCGCACCGGAAATCGCCTCCGGATGCGCGGCAAGATAGTCCCGCAGCGCCAATCCGGAGCATGCGCCGTCGGCAATATGGGTTAAACCATCCGGATGCACGGAAAGCTCCCAGCTTTCCGCCAGGGACGAAAACGGCGCGTGCTTGCCATACGCCGTCAAAAGCTTTGTACCGCCCCAAATATAGTCTTTGTAAGCCGGTTCCAGCAAAAGCATACTAGCCTCCGATCCGCACATGCAAACCCATGCGCTCCCCCAGCGATTCAAACGGCCGCATGTCCTCCGCCGTCAGCGTACGCGCCGCGTCAAACGCATAGGGAACACGCATCAGCTCGTACTTGCGCTTGCCCAGCGCATGATACGGCAGCAGCACATATTCCGATAGTCCCAGCTGCAAAGCAAAATCAAAGCAAGCGGACAGCGTCTCCTCACTGTCGTTAAAGCCCGGTATCACAGGCGTGCGCAGCGTAACGTTCCCATGCGCCTTTACCAGACGTTTAATATTCGCACGCACTGCGGGCAGGTATGCGCCCGTAGCGCGGTATAGCGCCGCCGCGTCGCTGTGCTTATAGTCGACATAGAAACCATCGGTCACAGCCGCAGCCGCGCATAACGTCTCCCAGGCAACGCACGCGGTCGTTTCCACAAAGGTGGAAAGCCCCTCCGCCTTTGCCTGCGATAAAAGCGATATCGCGGCTTCCTGTAGCAGCGGCTCCCCACCGGACAGCGTCATGCCGCCGCCCGTTACGCGATAGTATGCGTCGTCGCCATGCACTTCTGTAAGGACGTCTGTAACCGACATTGCGCGGCCGGAAAGCGTAACAGCGCCCGTTGGACAAACGGATACGCATGCCCCGCATGCCTTGCATCTTGCGCGATCAAATTGCATCAGCCCGTCCGTCAAGCGCGGCGCGCCGTTTACGCATACTGCCGCACATGCGCCGCAGCCAACGCACTTTTGCGCGTCGTGCAGCGGCACGGGACGCAGCGGCTGCGTTTCCGGATTGCAGCACCATGCACAGTGCAGCGGGCACCCCTGCAAGAATACGACCGTTCGGATGCCGGGGCCGTCGTGGATGGCGCTGCGCTCAATTTTCGTTACCAGCAACGTGTTATCCATAGAGCACACGGCTCATCAACTCCTGCTGAATATCCGGTTCCAGATTGACAAACACGGCCGAAAAGCCGGATACGCGCACAATCAGGTCGCGATAGGCGTCCGGGTTCTGCACCGCCGCCTCCAGCTCCCCCCGGTCGACGATCGTCACCATCAGGTGACAGCCGCCGCGCGCGAAATACACGGAGAACATCGCCTTGATCAGATCGCGCCTGCCATTGAAAAAGTCCGGCGTAAACTTGATGTTCTGCACGCTGCCGCCATGCAGTCCCGCGTCAAACTTTGCAAGCGAGTTGAGCATAGCCGTCGGGCCGCTTTGGTTGGCGCCGCCCTGCGGATTGTTCGCCGGGTTCATAAACTGGCCGGAGAAACGACCGTCATAGGATGCAGCCGTACGCCTCCCCCATTCCGTATTGAGCTGGTTATTGCTGATGACAATGAGATAATACTGCATGCCGTTTTGAATACCCCGGTCACGAATACCATTTGCGACAAATGTATACAAATCGTTGGCCAGCCCGTCCGCAACCGCGTCGTCATTGCCATACTTGGGCTGCTCCCACAGGCGCCTTCGCAGCAGCGCCGCATCGGCAAAGTTTGCGTTCGCGGCGTCGCGCAGCTCCGCAAGCGTATACCGCTTCTCCTCGTATACAAGTCTGCGAATGGCAACGAGTGAATCGGACGTGTTGATATTACCGTATGTCTCGTTCGTGCCGCCAAGATAGCGCACGCCGCCGTCGAGCAGCGCGCGACCGCGTCCGATGCAATCGTCCATGAGAATGCTGGCAAACAGGAAGGAAACCTCCTCGTTCATAACCGCATAAGATTGCGTCTGCGCCGCAACGGACAGGTCGAAATAGTGGTCGAGCAGCCTCTTGTACTGCGCATACAGCTTGTCGAAGGTATCCAGCTCCTCGGCGGGCAAAAGCGCTACGCCGTCGCTCTTGTCAATGCCGTCCATCGGGTCCTTGCCGCCGTTAATGGCCATTTGCAAAAGCTTTAGCAGATTGACGCAGGTATTCGGCGTGCCGGTGCTCTGCCCCTGTATCACGAACTCGCCGCAGCCGAACGGCACATATTGTTCCGCCGTTCGCTCGTCAACGCGCATGGCGCGCATGACGGCCGGTACGTTCACTTCGTCGTTGTACAGCGTCGGATAGGTTGCACCCTGCCCGATGGTATCGAGCGCTGCGTCCCAGATATCCTCCGGCGTGGTGTGGTCAAAGCGGAGCGTGAACTGCGGCTCCACGTACCGGCAGGATTGCGCCACCCGCATTGCTATCCGGGTAAACATATCCGCCGCCTCCGGATCGCGCCGTCCGCGTCCCCCGACGATGATGCGTCCGTTGACCGTCGTGCGGCGATTCTCGATCATCGTCCATAGCGAGCGGATAAGCCGGAACGCTTCGTCCTCCGTAATGCGTCCATCGTCAAGATCGCGCTTTAAGAACGTGCCCAATACATCGTCCATGCGGCCATAGTTAATGCAGCCGGAAAGCAATGCGTACAGCCAGAAAAGCTGCAATGCTTCAAAGAATGTTTCCGGCTTCTCCGACCGCACAACGCTTAGCGCGTCCGCCATGCGAATTAGCTCCGCGCGGCGCGCTTCGTCCGCGCCGGCGCATGCGTCAACCGCCTTCTGCTTAAGCGCGTCGCAGCACTCCGAAAACAGCGAAAGACAGTCAAGCGCAGCCAAGTAAAACGGCCGCTCGCCATGCTGCCGCATCTGTTCATTAATCCGTGCGCATAGACCGCTGACGCCAAGCTCCATCAGGAGATTGTAGTTAAGCATCATGCCGGAAAGCCGCGCAGTGGCGATCATGGGCGCGTCACAATCGATGAACATGCCGATTACATCATCCCGCAGCGCCTGCTTGCAGTATTTCGTTTTGAGGTCGTTGTCGAGCCAATACGCGTATAGCTTGTCTACACGGTCATGCGCCTCTTTCGGAAGCTTTGCTTTCAGCGCCGTAAGCTTATGAAAAACGCAGTAGTGCCCAACGCCGCCAAGCGACGTTACGCAGCCAAAGCCAATCGGTAGAAAGTCCAGCCGTCCCGCAAGCAGGTCGGATGGCTCTATGCTGCGAAAAAGCGCAGGATACAGCACCCTTAGGCAGGTCGCTTCGCGCAGGGCTTTGTTCATGCCTGCGCTCGCGCCATGCACCGACGTGTAGCGCTCCATAATTTCCAATTGTTGCATCGGCGTCTTTTCCGGCGGCAGCTTGATGCTGACCTCCACGTTCTGCACCGCTTCGGCATTATATCCCATTTTAGTGGCTCTTTCTTTCCGAATCCCGCCAGTTGTTCTGGTACCCTCCGATCAGGTCGGCAAACCGCTTCGTCGTCAGGTGCGGTCTGGTGATCGCGCTGCCCACCACGACGGAGTGCCCACCAAGATACAGGCACTTAATCGCGTCCTCCGGCGAATAAATGTGCCCCTCCATTATGAAGTATGCCTGATCGCCAAAGTCGCGGCACATGCGCGCAAACTCACGCCAATTCGGTTCCTCGATGTGCTTGGTCTCCGCCGTATAACCGTACAGCGTCGGCCCTACGATATCCGCACCCATCTCGACCGCGCGCTTGGCCTCGTCGTAATTGGATACGTCCGCAAACGTCATCGCATCCGGGAAAGCCTTCTGCACCTCCGGCAGCAACGCATACGCCGGGCGGCCGTCCAGATTGATCTGCGCCGTGCAGTCAAGCGCAATGATGTCCGCACCGGCTTCGTATACCTCCCGCGCAGCTTCCAGCGTCGGCGTAATAAATACGTCCGTTCCGGTGCGCCACTGCTTATACAGACCGATCACCGGAAGATTTACCGCCTGCTTAATGTCGTGGATCTGCGCGGGCGAATTTGCACGGATACCGACCGCGCCGCCCCATGCCGCCGCCTGCGCAAGCTTGACATGCATATCCGGCGTGCAGATCGGGTCGTCATGCTGCACCTGGCAGGAAACGATCAAACCATTATGAAACCCTTCCAGTATCGCACGTTTTCTTGCATCTGTTGTTTTCATATCGATCACTCCTTATTTACTGTCTCTCTTTGTATTTCCATTATACATCATATTTTTGCAATTTCAATCACTTATTTGCAAAAATAAGCCGCGTGCAGCGGCTCATTTGTATTAGGACGGTTTCTACGGCTCTACAAACGTAACGTTCTCCGCGCTGCGCACATCCTCCGGCGCCGGCCCGTTCAAAAACACCTGCTCGAACGCATCCAGCCCGGTTACGCGGAAAAGACCGACCTTTTTCAGTTTGGAAACATCCGCCAGCAGATAGCTCTTCTCCGCATTCGCGATTGCAATCTGCTTGATCTTGACGCATTCCATGTCGGTTGCGTATACCATATTATTGCGCATATCGATCCCCATGGTTCCAATAAACGCGCGATGGAAACCGAAGTTTTGCAGCATGCTTTCCGCAAGCGAACCCACAATCATTTGATCCGCCGGAAAGAAACGGCCGCCGACAACAAACACCTCTGCGCGCGACTCCGGCGTTACGCGCTGCAAGATCAGATTGTTGCACGTAACAATCCGGATTGCGCGATTGAGAAGATGCTGCGCCATCGGCGCAATGCTCGTACCTACGTCAAGATAGATGCACTCGCCATCCTGCACGGTCCTCGCCGCCGCCGCCGCAACAAGCGCCTTCTCCCGGTTGTTGACATTGTTTTTCGCGCGCATGGAAAGCTCCGCGTTAAAGCCCGCGTCCGCGCCTTCGGAGCGCACTGCCCCGCCCTGCACGCGTCGGAGCTTTCCCTGCTGCTCCAGCTTTTCAAAATCGCGGCGAACGGTCGCCTCCGATACGGCAAGCTCCGTTGCAATGTTCTTGTAGTCCACAATGCCGGATTCGTTAAGCCGTTTCAAAATGTACAGGTTCCTTGCCGACGCAATCATGCGAGCCTCCTTATGTATCCATTTCCTTGCGTATAAAATCAATCCCCGTTTGCGCGCGGATAGCATCCATGACGGCAAGCGCCGCCAACGTATTGCGATTGTACAATTCCCACGGCCGCTCCCCGCTCGCTGCCAGCGACGCAAACCGCTGGAACGCGGCAATCTCGTGCGCCATGCCGAAAAATTCCCGGTCGGGATCGTAGTAAACGATGTCCTCCGTACCGCAGCGTGCAATAAACCGGATA
>CAYPLG010000075.1:0-12572 GCA_964411535.1 uncultured Oscillospiraceae bacterium | reverse complement strand
GCCTTCCTCCGCAGTGGCCAGCGCGTCGGCAATTTTGCCCATTTCGGTGTCCATGCCGGTGTCGGTGATAACCGCTTTGCCGCGGCCGTACACGACGGTGCTGCCCATGTAAACCATGTTGCGGCGGTCGCCAAGCGGCACGTCCTTCGCTTCCCCAAGCGACAGCGCTTCGACGTGTTTCTGCACGGGTACGCTTTCGCCGGTCAGCGCGGCTTCCTCAATTTGCAGGCTGGCGCTTTCGAGGATGCGGCCGTCTGCGGGAACGGCGTCGCCCGCTTCGAGCAACACGACGTCGCCAACGACCAGCTCTTCGTTCTTAATGCGGGTGATTTGCCCACTGCGCAGCACGCGGCATGTTGCAGCGGACATTTGCTGTAGGGCCTCGATGGCCTTTTCCGCCTTGCTCTCCTGCACAACACCCAGTATGGCGTTGATGATAACGACGGCCAATATGATTATGACGTCGGCAAAGCTTTCCCCCTCGATGACGGCGGTAATGCCGGATACGAGCGCCGCTGCCAGCAGAATGATGATCATGGGGTCCTTCATCTGCTCAAAGAAGCGAACAATTATCGGGGTTTTCTTGGCCTCTCGCAGCTTGTTCTGCCCGTTTTTGACCAGACGGTCAGCCGCTTCGCCGGAGCCAAGCCCTTGTTCACTGCTTCCGACCTCGCGCAAAACAACTGCGCTGTCGCGGAGATACTCCTGCATGTTTGAATGCACTTCCCTTCTTTACTATGCTCTGCCGTAATAAAAAACTCATGTACGGCAAAACAAAAACTGTCGTACATGAGTCTGGTTATTTCATCCAAGCCAGATAGCCGGTAATCCGGCAATCACGCATGTTGACTTGGAACACAGGACAAAAAATGCCGTCTGCGCCAACTACTCCCTCACGTACTGCTTATTATATCAGAAGTTTTTCCATTTGCAAGGTTTAGAAAATTTCTTTATGCCGAAGAGACGAATTATCCGTAATCTTTATGGAAAGTGGAGGGAACGCGAGAAAGCGCGGTGAGGTTGAAGAAAAGTTTATTATCTGCTAGAATGACAAAAGAATGATTCGTCTGATATGGGAGCGTTGTAATGTCTGCAATTTTGCAAAAATACAAACTGCCACTTTCCGCTGCCCTTGCGGCGCTTGGCGGCGTTGGGATTTATTTTTCGTCGCCCGTGCGCATCGCCTATTCGCCTGTTGCTGCGGTTCTTGTTTGCGTTGCGTTTGCCTGCGCCGCTTTCTTTGCCTTGCGCTTCATGGCGCAGCTTACGGATATGCGCCTGCTGCTGTTTTCGGTAGTGGGCGGGGCTGCGTTTTCGCTTTCCATTGTTGTAGGGACTTCGGTGTACGCGCAAGGGCGCTTTTCATTACAAATCGGGCAGCTGTTGCTTTCCGTTTTGCGTTGGCTTGCGCTGCTGCCTTCGCTTACGGCTATGCTGGCGTACGCAATCAATTGCCTTCCGCGTATGCGCCTGTGGCTTGCGGGCGACAGGTTGGAGCGCGTCCGCTGGAATCCGGCGAACTGGAAAAACTGCCAGGTGTTTTTTGCCGTCTGGGCGATTCTTCTGCTGTTCTGGCTGCCGGCATATCTTGGCTATTTTCCGGGCATTTACGGCTATGACATGCACAATCAGAATCATCAGGCTTTGACGCATCTGTACAATACCTATCAGCCGCTGTTGCATACGCTTTTGTACGAAGGCTGTTACAAACTGGGTCTTGCGCTGTTCAGCGCCGGCACGGGCGGGGTGGCTTTGTTTACCGCGGTGCAGGCGGCGTTTCTTTCCGGTTGCCTGGCTTTTGTTGTCTGCTATCTGGTAAAAAGGCTTCGCGTGCCGTTTGTTATAACGATTATTAGCGTTGCCTTCTATGCGTTGCTGCCGTTTCACGCGATTCTGGCCGTTTCGTCTACCAAGGATACGGTTTTTGCAGGCATATTTTTGCTGCTGCTTATGCAAACCTATGACCTTGTCTGCGAGCCGGAGTCCTTTTTGAAAAGCGGAAAGCGGATGGCGCTGTATGCGGGCACCGCCCTGCTTGCCTGCCTGATGCGGAACAATATGCTTTATGCGCTTGCCTTCGCGGCTGTGGTGCTGGTTATTGGGCTCAAACAATCGCGCGTGCGCGCGGCTTTGCTGCTTGCCATTTCGCTGGCGGTTTCGCTGTTGGGCGGCAAAGCGCTTTCCGGCGCGCTGCATGCGTCGGATGGCCCGCGCACCGAGCTACTCAACGTGCCGATACAGCAACTTGGGTGCGCGTATGACCGTGACGCGGAGAACATGACGGATGCGGAGAAGCAGGCGATATATGCATATCTGCCGGAAGAGCTGCTTTCGGAATACAATCCGCTGCTGTCCGACCCGATCAAGCTTGACGCGCCAATCGGCAACGGTTTGCCTGCGATTACCGGCTTTCTGAAGGTATGGGCGGCGGAGCTGCCGGGCCATCTGAACGATTATCTCGACAGTTTTCTGACCATGACGCTTGGGTATTGGTACCCGAACGAGTCGTTGCACGCGCATGTTTACGACGGCTATGACGAGCCGGATACCGAGGAGACGCTGGGCTACATGTACACGGGATTTATGGAGGATATCAATCCGGATGTACAGAAGCAATCGCTATGGCCGGGCGCGGAGCGGTACTATCAATGGTTTGCGCATGAGAACGGGCATCAGGCGATCCCAGTGCTTTCAGTATTCATGGCGCCGGGGATCTATTTCTGGCTGCTGTTCGCGGCGCTGCTTGCGTTTCTTTATTATGACAAGGCGCGGCTGGTGCTGCCGCTGGCGCTGCCTTACGGCGTGTGGCTGACGCTGCTGCTCGGCCCGTGTACGATCATTCGCTATGCATATCCGGTGATGGCGGGTGCGCCGCTTGTCATCGGGCTGCTGTTCAATCGCATGGATGCGCATGCCCTGCAAACCCCGAATAAAACCATTGCCGCCGCCGGGGACAGCCGCGGGGCGGAAATGCTGCGCTTTGCCGTTGCGGGCGGCGTTGGCTTTATAATTGACTACGGCTGCATGGTGCTGCTGGTGAAGACGCTTTCGCTGCATTATCTGCTTGCGACGGCGCTGGCGTTTCTGCTGTCTGTTATCGTGAACTATATTATGTGCGCCTATTGGGTCTTTCAGGGCGCGGACACGAAGAATCGCGGCGTGCAGGCGGGCTTTATCTTGACAAGCCTGATCGGGCTTGGCTTAAACGAAGTCTTCATGCTGCTGTTCGTTGACGCGCTGCATATTCATTATGCTGTTGCAAAGCTGATTGCTGTGGTGCTGGTGATGATCTGGAATTACGTGAGCAAACGAAAAGTGCTCGTAAAAAAACCGAAAGCTACGGGGGAGAACAAATGAGTATCGCGGTATTGATTCCATGCTATAACGAGTCCAAAACGGTGGAGAAGGTCGTTGCCGACTACAAACGCGCACTGCCGGAGGCGGATATCTATGTCTATGACAACAACTCGACCGACGGTACGGATGCGCTTGCAAGGAAGGCCGGCGCGATTGTGCGGTATGAACGCAGGCAGGGCAAGGGCAACGTAATTCGGACGATGTTTCGGGAAATTGACGCCGACTGCTACCTGATGATCGACGGCGACGACACCTATCCGGCGGAGTACGCGAGGGAGATGTGCGATCTTGTGCTGCAAGAGAACGTGGACATGGTTGTCGGCGACCGGCTTTCCGCTACGTATTTTACGGAAAACAAGCGTCCCTTCCATAACCTTGGCAACCGCATGGTGCGCACGCTGGTCAACGGCATATTTAAGGGTAACGTAACCGATATCATGACGGGGTATCGCGCATTTTCCCCACTGTTCGTCAAGTCGTTTCCGGTGCTTTCCGCAGGGTTTGAGATTGAAACGGAGATGACCATCCACGCGCTTGATAAAAACCTGCATCTTGCCAATGTTGCGGTGGATTACCGCGACCGTCCGGCCGGCAGCGAGAGCAAGCTGTCAACGTACTCGGACGGAATCAAGGTGTTAAAGACAATATTTAATCTATATAAGGATTATCGCCCGCTTTCCTTCTTCGGCCTGTTTGCTGCGCTGTTTGCGCTTGTGGGCGTTGTGATGTTTATTCCGGTGCTGGTGGAGTTTGCAAGGACGGGGCTTGTGCCGCGCTTTCCGACGCTGATCGTTTCAACGGTGTGCGTGATATTGGGGATGCTATCCCTTGTTTGCGGCCTTGTGCTGGAAACCGTTGCGAAGAAGCACCGCCAGCAGTTTGAGGTGGAGCTGAATATCATCCAGATGCTGCGGGCAAAGTGCCGTTGAACCGATATTGACCGAAACAGAAGGCAGCGCACGGGTAATCCTGTGCGCTGCGTGCATATGATGGCGATTTGCCTGCCAAGCGGCGGCTATACAACAATCGAATTTTCTGCATGAACCGGCTTAGTAGCCGAGCGGTTCATCCACGACGAGCACGTAGAATTTTTGCGTGTGCCTGGTCGGATATTCGTACAAAACCGTTACGTTGCACATGCGGTCCGTCCCGGCGCAGTTGCCGCATACGCCGGTAATTGCACATGGCGTTTGGAAGCCCTGCCGTTTGGCGTTGTACGGGCAGCAGTCGCGCTTTGTGCGGGCGACGCCGTCCTCAATGCTGTCGACAAGCTTGTTGCTTCCTACGAGAATGATGACGGTCGGGGGCCCAAATATGGTTGCGGCGACGCGGTTGCCCGTTCCGTCAATGTTGACGATGACGCCGTCTTTGGTAATGGCGTTGGCGGAGCATAGATACACGTCCGCATCGAAGGCGGCGCGGCGGGTGGAATTCTTTTCCTCCTTTGGCACGAACGTGTGGCAGTATACCGCATTGCCCTGCTCGCGCAGCGTATCATAGATGCCTGTGGAGTTGACGGAGCTGCTGCCGCCGATACCGACGCTTTGCGCGCCGATGATGGACAGCATCTCCGCCGTTGCTTCGGCAGTAGTAGCAAACCGCTTTGCAATAAAGCGCCGGCGGTTCAGGTTCATAATGACGGAATCCATATCCATAGGAAAGCCTCCCTTACAAAAATGGCATGTATTTTATATAGTATATCAGTAACGGATGCACCTTGCAATTCCGGTCGTGATACGGTAATATAGCATCATTGTTTTGGAGGGATACGTATGGCATACCCACCGGATAGAATCCGTAATTTTTGCATTATTGCGCATATTGACCACGGCAAGTCCACGCTTGCCGACCGGATGATGGAGCTTACAAAGACCGTCGATAGGCGCGATATGGCGGAGCAATTGCTCGATTCCATGGATATCGAACGGGAACGGGGGATCACAATCAAATCCTCCGCCGTGCGCATGTTTTACAATTCGGACGACGGTAAGGAATATATGTTCAATCTGATCGATACGCCGGGGCATGTGGACTTTAACTATGAAGTCAGCCGCGCGCTTGCCGCATGCGAGGGCGCTGTGCTGGTCGTGGACGCGACGCAGGGGATAGAGGCGCAAACGCTTGCGAACGTATACCTTGCGGTGGATAACGGGCTCGAAATCATGCCCGTGATCAATAAAATTGACCTTCCAAGTGCGGAGCCGGAACGCGTCATCCATGAAATTGAGGATATTATCGGCATTCCGGCGGAGGATGCGCCGCTGATATCCGCAAAGAACGGTTTGCATGTCGAGGATGTGCTGCGGCAGATTGTCGATTTGGTGCCGCCGCCGAAGGGCGATACGGAAGCGCCGCTGACCGCGCTTATATTCGATTGCTTTTATGATAACTACAAAGGCGCGTTGTCCTACGTTCGCGTATTTGACGGCGTGGTGCGTCCGGGCATGCGTATTCGCTCCATGGCGACGGGCAACGAGTTCGAGGTAACGGAGGTTGGCTCGTTTGCACCGGCCATGCGTCCTGCGCAGGAGCTTTCCGCCGGTGAGGTGGGGTATATCGCCGCTTCCATCAAGAGTGTTGCGGAAACGAAGGTGGGCGATACGCTGACCTCTGCGGACAATCCCGCAAAAGCGCCGCTGCCCGGCTATAAGCAGGCCAATCCCATGGTGTTTTGCGGAATTTATCCGGCGGACGGCGCACATTATGACGATCTGCGGGATGCGCTGGACAAGTTGCAGCTTAACGATGCGTCCCTTTCCTACGAGCAGGAAACGTCCATGGCGCTGGGATACGGCTTCCGCTGCGGATTTCTCGGTCTGCTGCATATGGAGATCATACAGGAACGGCTGGAGCGGGAGTTTGACCTTGACCTTGTCACGACCTCGCCCTCGGTTATCTATAAGGTAGTCTGCCTTTCCGGCGGGGAGCAGATGATCGACAACCCGACAAACCTGCCGCCTGCGGCGGAGATTGCGTATATGGAGGAGCCGGTTGTAAACGCAAATATAATGACGCCGTCGGATTATGTCGGCAGCATTATGGAGCTTTGCCAGGAGAAGCGCGGAATCTTTCAGGACATGCAGTATATTGAGGATACGCGCGTCAGCATTCATTACATTCTGCCGCTGAATGAAATCATATTCGACTTCTTCGACCAGCTGAAATCCCGCAGCCGCGGGTACGCCTCGTTTGATTACGAGATGCGGGAATACATGCGGAGCGATCTTGTCAAGCTGGATTTCCTGCTAAACGGCGATATGTGCGACGCGCTTTCCACAATTGTGCATAAGGACAAAGCGTATGCGAAGGGGCGCGCCGTAGCGGAAAGACTGCGGGACGTGATTCCGCGCCAGCAGTTTGAGATTCCCATACAGGCGGCTATCGGCGGAAAGGTGATCGCGCGTGAAACGGTCAAGGCCGTTCGCAAGGATGTGCTCGCAAAGTGCTACGGCGGCGACATTACGCGCAAGAAAAAACTGCTGGAAAAACAGAAGGAAGGCAAGAAGCGCATGCGGCAGGTCGGCACGGTGGAGGTGCCGAGCGAGGCGTTTATGAGCGTTTTGAAGATCAATTGATATGGCCGGTATATATGTACACATTCCCTACTGCGTAAAAAAGTGCAGCTACTGCGACTTTGTTTCGTTCCCGGACGACGGCAGTATTGACGAATACTGTTCCGCGCTTGTGCGGGAAATCGAGTTGACAGCAAAGGCCAACATTTGTGAGCGAACGTTTGACACCGTCTATTTTGGCGGTGGTACGCCCTCGCTGCTTTCCGGCGCGCAGATGCAGAGGATTATGGATGCGTTACGGGCATGCTACCCGATTGCGCCGGATGCGGAATGCTCCATGGAGTGCAACCCCGGTACGACGAGTGCCGCGAACCTTGCGGCCTATCGCGAGGCGGGGATCAACCGTCTCTCCGTCGGGCTGCAATCCTCCTGCGACGCGTTGTTGGAGCTGATTGGCCGCATACACCGGTATCGGGAGTTTACGGATACCGTACGCATTGCGCGGGAGTGCGGGTTTTCCAATATCAACGTGGACGTAATGCATGGCCTGCCGGAGCAGACGCAGCAGCAATATATGGATACGCTTGCCGCAGTATGCGATCTGGACGTTGCGCATATTTCCTCCTATTCCCTGATTCTCAATGAGGATACGCCTCTGTTCGTTCGCGTCAAGCGCGGCGAGGTCGGCTTGCCGGATACGGATTTTGTTGCCGACATGCAGGATGCTGGCATGCGATATATGGAGGAACGCGGCTATGCGCGCTATGAGATCAGCAATTTCTGTAAGCCCGGTTACGAGTGCAGGCATAACCTGAACTACTGGGCCAATGGCGAGTATTTAGGCTTCGGCGTAGCGGCCCATTCTGCCGTGCGAATGCATGAATGGACGAGGTATTCAAACGTTGAAACCCGCAGGGAATACTTCCGTCTGGTATCGCGGGATCGCCGGCCGGTTTTTGAAATCATTCGCCTGTACCCGGCGGACGAGATGTTCGAATCCGTGATGCTGGGACTGCGGATGGTAGCGGGCGTGGATCGTGCGGCGTTTCGCGCGCGATTCGGCGTCGACATGGCGGACGCCTACGGCAGCGCGATGGACAAGCTTGCCGCGCGCGATTGGGTGGTTGTCACCGATACGCATATCGCGCTGACGCCCCGCGGGCTGGACATGCAAAACAGCGCTTTACAATTCTTTATGTAAACGCATGTAAGCACAACGTATCAAAAGACGTACACGTTTTATTGCATGCCGGCGGATTGCTATGCCGGCATGTTTTTACTGTCCCTGCGATTTTACGTAATACGCAAAGCAGTCCGAGGAGCTTTCCAGCGGGAAATATGTTCCGCAGGGCGCAAACCGCATTTCGTAACGCGTTTCGTGATACGTAATGGCGTCGGGCACAGTATCGCTTCCAACGGTTGCGATGATGCAGTCCGGTACAAAAGCGGGATCCTCCAGATCTGCCCGAACCACGGCATCAATGTAGCGAACGGTATATTGCTTTGCGGCAAACGGACGCATCCAGATATAGCTGCCGCCGAGCGGGCCGCCTGTAATCCCGATATTCCGGTATCCGTTTTGATCGACATCCGCCTGTACCTGCCGCCAAAGCGTAAGCGGATTGTAGTTGTGATTGGACAGTACGCGCTCGGCGTAGGGATGATGGGCCACGTCGCCGCCGACGATGTAAAACTTCAAATACGATCCGGACATAAAAGCGTTGAGGGCAAACATGCAGACCAGCAGAACGGAGCTGACCAGCACAAATACCTTTTGCTTGCGCAATAACTTTTGCAGCATGTATGCGCATAGCGGCAAAGAAAGCAGAAAGCCGGGCATTAGATAACGGTTGAAGGAATCTACCCACTGATATTGCGTAGCCGTTAAAAGAATGGCGAACAAGCAGCACGATGCGTAGCCGAAAAGCCACCATTTGCGCTTGCAAATCGAATACACAATGCAGAACAATAGCGCGAGCAGCACCAGAACGGACTGAACCGGGAAGCTGGCGTTGTCGGGCCATGCGGAGCTGAGAACGCCCGTAAACGTCGCAAAAACTTCATTTGTTAACGGATCGTTTAGATCCATGTGCAGCAGCTTTGCAAACGTGTTGGCGAACGTATACGAAGGCATGGAGAATATTGCGGGCAGCTTTTGCGACGGCGCGGCAAACGTAATGGCAAGCGCTTTTGCAACGATCAATGCGACGCCTTTTACGCCAAGCGCCTGATAATCCGGCCGCGATCCGGCATAGCTAAGCGGCAGAAAATCGCCGTCAAAGGCAAGCGCGTTTCGGACCCAGAATCCGCAGGTCATGAGGATTGCGCAAAGAAGGATGATACAGATGCTGCGAAATGCCTTTCGCTTTTGCCGCATAAACAGAAGAACCGCAAACAGGACTGCAAAGCAAACGAGGACAATCCCGGCGTTAAGCTTGCTCAATACGGCAAGGCCGCAGCATAAGCCGAGTACGACATAGCGTCCGACGGAAACTGTGCGCGCCTGCCGGAAGTCAAAGAAGGTTTGCACCATCAGGTACAGTGCAGCTGCGCAGAAAGCCGAAACGAGCAGGTCCGATTGCGTAGTGGAAGCCTGCAAATGCGCAATCGGCATGAAGCACGCCATGGCGGCGGCGATAAGCGCGCAGGTGCGGCTGCCGCACAAAAGCCGGGTAATCTGGAATACGGAAAGGATGCATATGGCGTAAGCCATATACTGCACAAATCCGAAAAGACCGTCCCAGCCAAAGCAGAGTATTTGCGACATGGACATCAAAATGGCGTTCAGCGGGCCGAAGTACAGCATGTGCCCGTAACTTGCCGGAAAACTGTGTATGGATTGATTCTTATAGTACATAAAGGCGCGCGGCAGGTGATAGGCAAGGCTGTCGGCCGGGGAGCAGGGCGGCGCTATCAAAAGCCGGATGAGAACAACCAGGAAGGTTCCTGCCATCAGAAAGAGAAGGGCGACCTCCGCCTTGGAGAAGCGGGGAAGACCGTGCAAAAAGTGCCGGCAAGGGATGCAGCTGCCATATTTGCTTCGATGAAAATAAATGGTGATCGCCAGTATCAAAACCCAGAGCGCGCTAACGGGCAGCAACGCATATGCGTGGAAGATGCTTGTAATCTCCGCAATGATAACACTGCATGCGGCGCAAAGGATACAAGCGTCGATGAACGCGCGTATGCGGCTTTTGGAAAAGGAGAAACAGATGGAAAGCAGATAAACGAATACGATGACCGGCAATATAATCATGTGAATCCTCCCAAGTAATAGGAAAGCAGTATATTTCCCCACTATTCTACAAAAGAGCGGGCATTCGCGCAAGTGCATAATATTGCACGTAAGTTTTGCAACGTTGTTGGCGGTGTGCGCTGCCTGCGTGTTTATAGGAGGCATGCAGCGGGGGGAAGCGTTCCTGTTCTGCGGTTCGCAGGATAGCAAATCATGCGTTTTACGCCATAAATTTGCGATTAATTGGAAGCGACCTGAATTCACCGGAATGTCACATTTTTGATACAGCGCGTGCTTGACGAAATGTTGGGCAAGTGCTATCTTTTATACAACGATTAGCACTCGATAAAGTTGAGTGCTAACAGCGACAGAAAGGGGGCGCGGCAAATGGAACTGGATGCAAGAAAGCTTCAGATTCTGAAAGCGATTATTGACGAATATATTCTTACCGCATCTCCTGTAGGGTCGCGATCCATCAGCAAGCGTGAGGGCTTTAATCTTTCGAGCGCGACGATCCGCAACGAGATGGCGGATCTGGAGGAGCTTGGGTATTTGGAGCAGCCGCATACGTCCGCCGGGCGGGTACCGAGCGACAAGGCTTACCGAATCTATGTCGATCGGATCATGCACCGGGCGGAATTGACGCAGGACGAGATCAATGTCATGCGGGAGCACATGAGCGGCAAGATCGATGAGATCGAGTCCATCATGCAGAACACTGCGCAGGCGTTATCCGCCGTAACGCATTATACTGCGATGGTCATGCCGATGCTTGCGCCGCAGCACCTGAAGCATTTGCAGCTTGTGCCGCTTCGCGAGGGGCGCGCGCTGATGGTTGTGGTAACGGACACGGGCTTTGCGCGGGATGCGGTGATTCGCATACCGGACGATATGCAGTATGACGAGCTCGAACGGCTCAGCAATACCTTAACGAACCATTTTCGCGGCGTACGCATGGATACGATCGCGGAGCGCATCAATTCGGAGATGCATGACGCTTTGTATGAACGCCGTGAGTTTTTGAATACAATGGTGGAGTCCATTATGCGCGCAACGGAGCCGGATGCGCAGGCTATGAAGCTTTCCGGAACGATGAACATGCTGCATTATCCGGAATACGCGGATATGAACAAAGCCAAGATGTTTCTTACGGCGGTGGAGGGGCGCGACGCGATTTACAGCATGCTGAAAACTGCGAGCAAGTTGGAGTTTTCCATTACCATCGGCAGTGAAAACGACAACGAACTGTTAAAGGATTGCAGCGTATTGACCGCAACGTACAGGATCGGCAACGAGCCGGTTGGCACGTTCGGCGTTATCGGCCCGACGCGGATGCGTTACGGAAAAGTACTTTCCGCATTGGAATACATGCGAAGGAGTTTAAGCGAATTGTTCACCGACTACAAAGAGGAGGAGCAACACTGAATTGGGCAAGATCAAGAAGGAAAAACCGATTGTCGAGCAGGAGACGGACATGGAACAGCCGACCGTGCAGGAGCCGGAGGAAGAGACTGCGGAAGTTGCCGTTGAAGAGGAGACAGACGAGGCAGGCAGCGTAACGCTAAGCGCGGAGGAGTTCAAGACGGCGCAGGAGGAGATTAAAAAACTGCGGCGCGAGAAGGATGAAACGGTACAGCTTTTGCAGCGCAATCAGGCGGATTTTGACAATTACCGCCGCCGGAATGCAACTGCGCGCGCGGACAGCTATGAGGAGGGCAAGCGCGACTGTATCAAAGCGCTTTTGCCGGTATTGGATAATTTCGAGCGTGCGCTTGATAACGGGCAGGCTTGCGACGAATCCTGGCGCGAGGGCGTCCGGCTTGTCAACAAGCAACTGCTCGACCTGCTGCATAAGCAGGGACTCGACGAGATCGAGGCGGATGGAAAGTTTGACCCGAACATGCATGAAGCGGTTATGCAGGAGAAGGTCGAGGGCAGCGAAAACGGGGACATCCTCGCAGTGCTGCAAAAAGGATATCGTGTTGGCGACCGGATCATCCGGCACAGCATGGTCAAGGTCGCAGAATAAATTTATAGATTAAAATTGGAGGATTGTTATTATGGGTAAGATCATTGGTATTGACTTGGGTACTACGAATTCCTGCGTCGCCATTCTGGAGGGCGGCGAACCGGTCGTGATTCCGAATTCCGAAGGCGGACGCACGACGCCTTCCGTCGTCGCTTTCAAGGACGGCGAGCGCATGGTCGGCACGATTGCAAAGCGGCAGGCCATTACGAACCCGGAGCGCACGGTCGCTTCGATTAAGCGCGACATGGGCTCCTCGAAGAAGGTACATATCGAGGGCAAGGATTACACGCCGCAGGAGATTTCCGCAATGATTCTGCAAAAGCTGAAGCAGGAAGCGGAAGCGTATCTTGGCGAGACGGTCACGCAGGCGGTTATCACCGTACCGGCATACTTTACGGACAGCCAGCGGCAGGCAACGAAGGACGCCGGACGCATCGCG
>CAYPLG010000074.1:0-12772 GCA_964411535.1 uncultured Oscillospiraceae bacterium | reverse complement strand
TCGCCCTCGGCGGCAGCGAGGAGATTCTCGGCAGTCTTGCCCAGATGTCCAAGCTCCTCAAACCAAACTCGGGCATGTTCCTGTTCGTTGCGGGCGGTCTTTAAGAACAGCTCGGAAAGCTGGTCGTATCCTTCCCGGGCAGCGATATTGGCAAAATAGGTGTACTTGTTGCGTGCCTGGCTTTCGCCTGCAAACGCTTCGGCAAGGTTCTTCTCCGTCTTGGTGCCGGCATAGGGATTCGCGCCTTTTGCGGGGGTATCCTCCATTTTTACAAAGACGCTGGCAGGCTGCTTGCAGCGCGGGCAGACAAAATCCGTAGGTAAGGGTCCTTCATGAATATATCCGCAGACAGAGCACTTCCATTTTTCCATTTGTTTTTCCTCCGTATGTTCATTGGGTTTGATCATCGACAGCAGCTTTTCGGCGGCTTCCTTTGGGAAGCCCTCTCGCTGCGGTTTTGCCAGTTGCTCTACTAAGAATGTATGTGCATTACCGCTCTGGGGGAGCATATAGCCTGCCTCGCGTATGATGTCCTCCGCCATGATGCGGTTGGACTTTTCGATAGCGGCGGCCAGTTTCCCGGGCAGTCCGGCAGCGATACTTTCCTGCTCGGATTTACTCCGAAGCAGCGCGTGCATGGCGGCTTTGACGGGATCGGACTTGGGTTGCTGCGG
The DNA here is from genome assembly GCA_964411535.1 of uncultured Oscillospiraceae bacterium. Lineage (GTDB taxonomy): Bacteria > Bacillota > Clostridia > Christensenellales > CAG-138 > CAYPLG01. Next base: position 12,098 of record CAYPLG010000074.1, on the reverse strand, counting down.
TGGAAGTCCTTTAGGTACCATGGAGATCGCGCCGGAGGGGCAGGCACCTGCGCACACGCCGCAGCCGATGCACTTATCGACGTCGATGATGCTGTTTTCCGTATCCGTTGCGCCGGTGGGGCAGACGTACAGGCACAGGCAGTCCTTGGTGCAAAGACGAATGTTTCTTACTGCGTAGGTATCAGCCATTACATTGCCCTCCCTTCGATTTTCTCAAACTTCCAGCTTGGCACCTTGCATACGGGGCAAAGCTCCGGCGGATTGTCGCCGATATAGATAAATCCGCAGATGGTGCAGACGTAGACGCCGGTATTCTCGAGCATGGCGTCGCCTTCCTTTTCATAACGGGTCAAAAGGGATTTAAGGATGCGGGTCACCTTCTCACTCCAGACCAGCGCCCGCAGCGCACCGCGATCCTTCGGGTTGGACGAAACTGCTTTTGCTGTGGGGAAACCCTCGCTCAGGTCCTTTTCCACAAGGTCAATGAGTTTTGCGTAGGATGGATTTTCTGCCGGCGCGGATACAGACTTGTAATACGCCGCCAGCTCCGTAAACAGCGACGCTTCTTCCGTCTTATACTGTTTTTCGCAGCCACGGGCGAGATTGGAACACAGCGCACTCATCAGGAGCGGCGTCAACTCCTGCATCTCCGTCGGCGCTTCCATCGTTTTCGTCGATCTCTTTTCTGGCGACTTTGCGCCCTGTTCGGTGAACTCCGCTTTCGATGCGCCGCAAAGCGGACATACCCAATCCTCGGGCAGACTTTCCCACGTCGTGCCCGGCGCAATTCCCGCCTCCGGTATGCCCTTTGCCTCATCGTAGACATATCCGCAAATGGAGCAAACGTATTGTTTCACAGCTTCGACCTCCTTCGTATCACAGATTTGTTATGGTTGTAGGATAGATGATTGGATCAACAGATTCCGTAACTTTATCACACAAGTAAGAACCGTTACTGATAATGGGCCAATTCCCTTACCCGCATGTATGTTCGCTGCAGCCATGTTCCCCGCAGTTTCCTTCATGATGCTCACCGTGGTGCGCGCAAAGTTCATCGGGATTGTACGAAAGCGTGCCGGAAAGCAATGCCTCTACTGCCTTGTCCGCATTGCCGGAAACGCCGGGATAGAGCCGGATTCCGGCCTCGTCCAGTGCCCGCCGCGCACCGCCGCCGATGCCGCCGCAGATCAGCGTATCCACATGAATCTTTTTCAAAATGTCCGCCAGTGCGCCGTGCCCGCTGCCATCGGTATTGACCAGCGTTTTCAATGTGATCTTTCCGTTTTCAACATCATACACTTGGAACCGTTCCGTGTGCCCGAAGTGCTGAAAGACTTCACCGTTTTCATACGTCACTGCAATTCTCATTTTCTTGTCCTTTCAATTCATTTTGATGTTCGTTACGCCGCCCGCACCGATGCCTGCGGCACCCGCCGCAGTTGCAGTAGGGCTCGCTGCCGTCGCAAAGCCGATACTCGCCGCCGCTGATGAGAAGCGGTTTCCCTTCCACCAGTGAAACGGACAGCTTTTTTCTTGCGTCGTTATAGATTTGCTGTACGGTCGTGCGCGCGATCTTCATATACCCGGCACATTCCTCCTGCGTAAAGCCTTCGTGATCAATGAGGCGAATGGACTCATACTCATCCACCGTCATAACGACGGCTTCATCAGGGCAGAAATCCGCGCCGACCGGCGCAAACTCCGTACTTGACGGCATACAACACACCTTGCGCCATTTCTTGGGTCTTGGCAAATTCACCATCTCCTTCGGAACATAATCGACATATGCCGCTTTGCAGCTTTAGTATATCGAATATCCGTCATATGTCAATAATTATTTTTGACATATGCTGCAAACCATTTTATACTGTATCCAAAGGAAAGAGGGGTCGTGTATATGCCGCTTAGCACTTACTTTTCCATCTGGGAGAAATTGACCGCGGATGAGCAGAATTTGCTTTTACAGTCTGCAAGTAAGCGCACCGCGAAAAAGGGCACACTTTTGCATAATGGCTCGGCGGACTGTGTCGGCCTGTTTGTACTATGCTCCGGCCAGCTTCGCGCGTTTATCCTTTCCGACGAAGGAAAAGAGGTCACGATCTACCGTCTGTTTGAACGGGACATCTGCCTGTTTTCCGCGTCCTGCATGTTGAGCAGCATTCAATTTGATATTTCCATCGAAGCAGAAAAGGATTCCGAGTTCTACATCATCCCAACAGACATTTACAAACAGCTGATGGAACAGTCCCTCGCCGTATCCAATTACACCAACCAGATTATGGCGTCCCGTTTCTCCGAAGTCATGTGGCTGATCGAACAGATTATGTGGAAAAGCGTGGATAAACGACTTGCCGCATTTCTATTGGAGGAAAGCGCATTGGATGAGAACGACACGCTGCGCATTACCCATGACAGAATTGCAGCACATATGGGGACGGCGCGGGAGGTCGTCACCAGGATGCTGCGCTACTTCCAGTCAGAGGGAATGGTTCGCTTGACGCGCGGTTCCATCGAATTGACCGACAAAAAGAAACTGCGGGCAATCGCAAGCTAAAGAAAAACGCCGTCCATTGCGGGCGGCGTTGTGGGTTCCATCATTCCAGCAGGGCTGCGATCTGCGCTTTGGGCCTTGCGCCGACCGCCTTGTTCACGACCTTTCCGTTCTTCACCACGACCAGCGTGGGAATGCTCATAACGCCGAACTGTGCAGCCAAATCCTGCTGCTCATCAATGTTGATCTTGCCGACCTTGATCGCAGGAGTTTCATTTGCAATCTCATCGATCAGCGGTGAAACCATACGGCACGGCCCGCACCAGCTCGCCCAGAAATCGAGCAAAACGGGCTTGTCGCTCTCCATGACTTCCGTCTGAAAGTTGTTTTTTGTAATGGTTAATACTGACATAATGGTTTCCTCCTACGTTTATTCCAGTGTAAGTGCCCGCATGGGGCAGAAGCTGACGCATTTCCCGCATCGGATACAGGCCTCTTGATCCACAGTTGGAGCGTCATGACCAACCTGTGAAAGCGCGCCGACCGGGCAAACCGGCACCGCAGGGCAAGCGTGATTCTGCGGACAGCGATTCTGGTTTACAACCAATTCTCTATCTGTGTTGCTTGCCGCAGCTTCCCGATTGAATACTCTAAACGCCATAACGCAACGGCTCCTTTCGTGTTGTGATGAAAGCATACCGCCTTTTGGACATTTGTTCTGTGACAAACGCACGTTCGTCCTTACGTCTGTAAGGTAGGGTTGTTAAGCTATTATTCATGGTTGCCTTCAGCTAAGCAGATGGTCTAAAGCACGCATGGTGCTTGAAAATGCGTCAATGAATTTCGCGTTTGTATTAATAACAACCAAGGATCAGTATAGGGGGCTTTCTTATAAGACTTATAGAAAGCTGCGTTTGCAGTGCAATAGACTTTTTCGGTATAAAATTGTATCACTTGTTCGAGCATGCGACTGTTCGCTGGTTCGGAGTCGAGGCCGCAGCCGGGAGGCGGCTGTGGCATTCCTGCCTGCGGGCAGTCACGCCATGCCTGTGGCGGATGCGGCGAGGCAGAGAACGGTTAGAACTGGGAGCATTACGAAGCGCATGCGAGCAAGGCGGCTATGTTTCAGCCGCGCTGCTGTTGGTTCGATTCCAGCAGAGGAAGCCAAAGCCAAGGCGGACACCAAATGGTGTCCGTCTTGATTTTGACAAACCCCACGAAAGTAAATGCAAGGAAACGATAACTCTCGAGAGGTTGCATTTTCGACATGCGATTCTCTACTTCTTGTAGCCGCACTTGGGGCATACGCCGTTTCCATTCAGAGCGATCCCGCACAGCGGGCAGCGGTCAATGACGTTTCTCGTATCGAATACTTCGGATGCTGCATTGACGCCGCTGGTGAACGTGATCTTGGCAATGTTCAATTTCTCCCTCAATAATTCGTAGACGATCTTGATCATGCCTTCCACCGTCATCGTTTCCTTGGTGACGACTAACCGGCAATCCGGATAGGCTGTGGCAAGCTCAGTCTGAAAGGCTGGACCCTTCATCTTGTTTGTAGGCGCGCCGTTTTTTATGCCCTGCTTGTCATAAACATCCAGAACTGCAGGAAGAAGCGGATCATCCTCGCGCAGGATTAGCGCGTGGTCGAAGTTTTTCAGCACCTCCCATGCCGTTTTCTGAATCTCATTGCACGGAAAAACCATATTGACACCCATATTCACGGTATCTTCCACTTCGATTGTCAGCACGCCGGTGTGTCCGTGTAAATACTGTGCTTCTCCCTTAAATCCATAAAACCTGTGTGCGTACTGAAGGTCCAACGTTGTAATGCTTCTCATTTGTACTCTCCATTCCGTCTAAATATTTACGGGGAATTGCCATGCTCCCGTATGCGCATCCACTATTTCAGTAGTGCCGCAAGATCCTCCTGCGGCGTGGTGATCGGCGCAATGTGATACTTATCCACCAGTACTTTTAGCACGTTCGGCGACACGAACGCAGGCAGTGTCGGCCCTAACCGAATATTCTGAATTCCCAGGTGCAGCAGCGTCAGCAGGATGCAGACAGCTTTCTGCTCGTACCATGAAAGCACCAGTGACAACGGCAGTTCATTCACGCTGCATCCGCAGGCTTCTGCCAGAGCAACAGCAACCTTGATGGCAGAGAAAGCATCGTTGCACTGTCCCATATCGAGCAACCTCGGGATGCCGTCAATATTGCCCAGATCCAGATCGTTGAACCGATATTTCCCGCAGGCGAGCGTCAGTACCAGGGTATCCGGCGGCGTAGCTTTCACAAACTCGGTATAGTAATTGCGCCCGGGTTTTGCCCCATCGCAGCCACCCACAAGGAAGATATGGCGAATGCGACCGTCTTTGATCAAGCGAAGGATCTTCTCTGTGGACGCCAGCACGGCGGCATGGCCAAACCCGGTCGTCACCACCGTACCACCGTTGATGCCGGTAAACGTTTTGTCTTCCGGGAATCCGCCCAGCTCGAGCGCCTTTTCGATTACCGGAGAAAAGTCTTTATCCTCGGCGATATGCACCATGCCCGGATACGACACGACCTCGGTTGTGAACACGCGATCCGCATAGCTCGGCCGCGGCGGCATTAGGCAGTTCGTTGTAAACAGAATCGGTGCGGGCAGACTGTCAAACTCCTTTTGCTGATTCTGCCAGGCGGTGCCGTAGTTGCCCATAAGCTGCGGATAGACCGACAGTTTGGGATATCCATGGGCAGGCAGCATTTCTCCGTGTGTATAAACGTTGACGCCCTTGCCTTTCGTCTGCTCCAAAAGGAGCTGCAAGTCCTTGAGATCATGACCGGTTACGACAATGAAAGGACCCTTTTTAACCGTCAGCGAGACTTCCGTTGGCTGCGGCATCCCGTAGGTTTCCGTATTGGCGCGATCCAGCAATTCCATGCAGCGAAGATTCATCTCTCCGGTTCGCAAAACGACCGGCAGCAGCTGCTCCGTAGTGTGATCCCCGCCGATGGTGCGCAGACCTTCGTAAAAGAAAGCGTTGACCGCATCGTCACGATAGCCAAGCACCATGGCATGGTACGCATAGGCAGCCATTCCTTTCAAGCCAAAGAGAATCAGCGATTTCAGGGAACGGATGTCCTCATCTGCATTCCAGACCTGCTCCATATCATAGTTGGTCGGACACTCACAGTCGCTGTGCGCCGCAAGCACAGCCTTTTCACGCGTGATGTCGTGGGTATGTTGTCTGACGGTTTCTGCGTTGAAATCCACATTTGTGACGGTAGCAAACAACCCTGCGAGCATGATACTGTCCGTTTGTTCCCCTCGTCCGCTGCAGGCGACAACATTCGACAGCCCGATCAAAGCGCCAATCAGCTTGTCCTGCAGGTTGGCCACTGCTGACGGTTTGCCGCAAACACCCGCCATACCGGAACATCCTACATGTCCCGCAGTTTGTTCGCACTGGAAGCAGAACATCTCTTTTGTCATAGTTGTATCCTCCTCTTTCTGAAAATGAGAGCAACGATCGAAGCAACAAACAAAATGCAGCCTGCTGCCGCAGCGATCCACAGGATCGCCGGGTACGCCATAGCGAATCCTGCTGCACTGTTATGCTTGATCACAATGCCAAGATACGCCCAAGCCATTGCAAGACCGTAGGCTGCATCGCGATTTGGCAATATGACCGAAAGACCGATGACCATACCGATGATCAACACGGCAATCGTCCAGAATGTTTCCGACAGTCCAAACCCGTTCCAGCCCAAGCTGACAAGCAGTGTGGTGACGTTTGCAATGGAGGCCACCGTGATCCATCCAAAGTACACGGAGAACGGAATGCGCACGAACGTGCATTCCAACTGCGACAGCTTCTCCTTGCCGATGCGCTTATGGATCAGGATCAAGGTGATCAGTAAGCCCGCCATGCAGATAAGCGACAGCGGGATGTTTCCGTAATGCCAGCAGAATATCCACGCGGCATTCAAGACCGATGATAAGATGAACAACGGGCCGATTCGCTCGACTGCCGCCGGTGCTTCCGGCGTGCGCCGGGTAAACAGCCCCGTCTGGTAGAGCGTAAACAGCAACAGCATCAGATAGATCACGCTCCAAATGGAAAAGGTGACCGCAGCAGGTGCAAACAGGTTCGGGTAAGCATCCGACACCTCGCCCGGCGTTACCCCGTTGATTGGCAGCAGCACGGCGAGGGTGTTGACTGCGACCATTGCTAGAAATGCGATCCCGTTGCCCCATTGCAACGGGCGAAACGTCTTTTGGTTCATTGGTGCATCCTCCTGTATTTTTTAGAAGTCTACTGGGGTGCCGTAATAGATACTGCTTAGCAATCGCTCCATCTGATCCGGCGTAACGGAACGCGGATTCGAGCCGGTGCAGGCGTCTTCTACAGCCAATGTGGCAATGCGCGAGCTTTTCTTCAAGAATTCCGATTCCTCTACGCCAAATGCCTGCAGGGATCGCGGAATGCCGAAGCTGTCGCCGAGCTGTTCAATCGTCCCAATCAGACGATCTGTCAGCGCATCGTCACTGCCTTCCCATCCGACAAAACGGCCAATCTCGCCGTAGCGGCGGAGCGCATACGCCGCTTTTCGGTTGTAACGGATGACATACGGCAGATACATGGCGTTGGCCAGCCCGTGCGGCACGTGTCCTGTGGAGAATGCCGCGCCGGTCTTGTGCGCCAAGGAATGGACGATACCCAGCAATGCGTTGGAGAATGCCATTCCTGCAAGGCACTGTGCGTAGTGCATCTGCTCTCGGGCGTCCTTGCTGCCGTCGTAGGATGCGGGAAGATTCCATAGGATCAGCTTGATCGCCTGCAAGGCAAGCGGGTCGGTAAAGACGCTGTTGGCGGTTGAGACGTATGCTTCCACCGCATGCGTCAATGCGTCCATACCGGTGTTGGCAACCAGCGCTTTCGGCATCGTTTCGGCAAGCGACGGGTCCACGATGGCAATATCCGGCGTGATGTTGAAGTCTGCCAGCGGATACTTAATGCCTTTTTCATAGTCCGTGATCACAGAGAATGCCGTTACCTCCGTGGCCGTTCCGCTGGTGGACGGAATGGCGATAAACCGTGCCTTCTGTCGGAGGGTCGGAAAGGCAAACGGCACTGTGAGCGCCTCAAAGTCTGTATCCGGGTACTCATAGAACACCCACATGGCCTTTGCTGCGTCGATGGGCGAACCGCCGCCAAGACCGACGATCCAATCAGGTGCATACTCGCGCATAGCCGCCGCTCCACGCAGAACCGTTTCTACGGAAGGATCCGGCTCTACGTCTTCAAATACTGCTGTTTTCATGCCGGCGGCGTGCAGGTGTTCCCGTACACGATCCAGGAAACCAAACCGCTTCATGGCATGCCCGCCAATCACAATGAATGCGCGCTGCCCTTTGAGCTTTGCAAGCTGCTTAATACTGTCGTTTCCGTAATAGATATCTCTGGGGATTGTAAAGCGTGCCATCATAATGTCCTCCATATAAAGTCTTTATCGGATATCAAAAGATGCCCCGGCTATAACGGCTGTCCCGTCTCCCGCATAGAACGTTTTGACGATGCGGTATGTGCCATGCGTGAGCTTCGTGTAATGTTCCTCCGTATAGAACATTTCTTCCATGGTTCCGTTTGCGGGCAAAGTGTTCAGCACGGCAGCAACGGCGTCCTGCGTGTCAGGCACGGTGTACCATGCTCCGTCCAGAAGAGTTTCCAAATGCTCAGATGCGTCGTAGGTATAGTCCGTATCCGTTTTGTTGACATAGCTTACAGTAAATTCGTCTGTTTCATCGGTTACGGTCTTTTGCTTGATATAGAGTTCCACGGCCGTATTGAGCGCGGTATCGTCGATGGTACTTGCTTCCCGCTCGACGGCATTGTGCGTCCCACAGCCCAGCGTCCCTGCCAGCAAGATCAGAACCAGCAGTGCCAAGACAGTAAGCAAACTCCGTTTCATAGATACGCCTCCTTTTTCTTTGTCCATTTCATCATAGGAGACATACTCTGATCCGGCAGTAATCAAATCACATAAAAAGCGTGACCCAGTCACGATGGGTCACGCTCCGGAACTCGATGTAACACATTTTACTCTGTTAGTTTTCGCAGCCGCCGCTTATCGACTACGCGAATGCTGCCGCGCGTGGATTCGATGTACCCTTCCTTGATTATCTTCGCTTTTTTGGTTTTCGCTATGATTGATGAATGTCTCTTCTTCGGATGTCACTTAAGTCATGGATAGGAGCTGCCAGATCCTATCGGTTTGTTATCCGATTTCTTTAGTTGTGCATTGCCTTTTTTTTCTGGATGACGGTTTTAAACTTCCAGCCGCTCGCCTTTGCATTCTCCTTTACGGTCTTTGGAATGGCACCAAGATCAAAGCTGTATTCAAATACCTTGCCCTCGGGCCCATACTGCACGCTCTTGACCTTGCGAAACAGTGTGCTGCCGCTCTGGAAGGTCGATTCCCCGCTCATGCCAAAGGAAACGCCGCTGCTCATCTCTGTGGTCTTCTCATACATATTGATCGTTTGATTCGACTCATCTGCCAAAATCATTGCTTCATAGTGGATTTTCTTTTTGCCCGTACTGAAACTTGCATCCAGCAACTCGACATCAATCACAAGATCGGTATGGGCATCCGGCTTTGCCTGCACGCCGATTGCGGCAAGCTGAGACTCGATTTGAGAAAGCATCTGTTGCTTCATCTCTTTTGACATAGTTGTATCCTCCTCTTTCTGAAAATGAGAGCAACGATCGAAGCAACAAACTAAATGCAGCCTGCCGTCGCAGCGGTCCACGATACCGCCGGGTACGCCATAGCGAATCCTGTTGCACTGCTATAGTCCGTATCCGTTTTGTTGACATAGCTTACAGTAAATTCGTCTGTTTCATCGGTTACGGTCTTTTGCTTGATATAGAGTTCCACGGCCGTATTGAGCGCGGTATCGTCGATGGTACTTGCTTCCCGCTCGACGGCATTGTGCGTCCCACAGCCCAGCGTCCCTGCCAGCAAGATCAGAACCAGCAGTGCCAAGACAGTAAGCAAACTCCGTTTCATAGATACGCCTCCTTTTTCTTTGTCCATTTCATCATAGGAGACATACTCTGATCCGGCAGTAATCAAATCACATAAAAAGCGTGACCCAGTCACGATGGGTCACGCTCCGGAACTCGATGTAACACATTTTACTCTGTTAGTTTTCGCAGCCGCCGCTTATCGACTACGCGAATGCTGCCGCGCGTGGATTCGATGTACCCTTCTTTGATAAAGTACTTCAACATTCTCGAGACCACCTCGCGGGCACTTCCCACATACTTTGCGATTTGCTCATGGGTCATGCAGATTGTATCGCTGCCCGAGCGCACCGTTTCGTCGATCAGGAAGGAGGCAAGCCGTTTGTCAAAACTATGGAACAAGATCTCCTGCAGCGTGAACATGATGTCAGCATAACGGAAAGCTGCGATTTGGTAAGTGTACAACTTCATGGGCAGGCTCTGCTCGCAAACGTGCTGATATGCTTCCGATGGAATCAGGAAAAAGACGCAGTCCCGCTCCGTTTCAATATTGACTTCAAAAGCAATGTTGCCCAGCACACCGTTTGCCGAGATGTGTCCCACTTCTCCCTGAGCAAGCCGGTACAGCGTAATATCACGCCCGTCTTCACTCAAAATGAATGTACGAAGCGCACCTTCATAGATCAGGAACAGACCAAAGTAAGCTTCATTCGAACCATAAATATTCGTACCTGCCGCTACGCGGATACGAACGGTTCGTCGCAACAGATATTCTTTCTGTTCTGCGGAGAGTCCGCTCCAAAATGGAAAGCAGCGCATGAATGCGGATTCTATTGGAACGTCAGACACGAATATCACATCCATAAACATATTCGATGCAAGTATATGTAACTACTATAACTATTGTGTATCATACAGCAGGGCATGTGTCAAGGAAAAAGGCGAAGAAGCACCTGTTACTGCTTCTCCGCCGCGTTGTCTTATGAGAATAAGTCGATTTGATTATACTTCCGCCATCCAAAGACCGTGCAGATTACAGTACGCATATACCGCCACTGGCACGTCATCCTTCGTGCAAAACGAAACAACGGGCTGTTCCCCGGCAGAGAGCGCTTTGCGCTGACCTCCGTGCTGTGTCTGCAAGTACACCCAGTCGATGCGATGCTCTTTTAGCATAGGATGTGGCGCTGCTCCAATCTGTACCTGTACCGTGTTGCCGTTGACAGTCACAACCGGCACATGCTTTTCCAGCGAAGCGTCAACGCTGCCTGCTTCGAGTTCCGTCATTTCCTGCCCGCAGCAAACAAGCGGCACGCCGGCAGAATGGATCATACCAACAAGATTCCCGCAAATCTCACACCGGAAGAATTTTTGTTCGTTCATAGTAAACTTCTCCTTTTCTCCGGCATATGCCGGTTGCTGTATTTTCAGCATAAAGGCAGGATGCAGATAAGACAGTAACCAAATCACGCGTTTCGTGTGATACGGTCACATTCATAACTTGCAGTTTGCTGTAGAGTACATTCATAAAGCTGTATAGCGGCTTTCGGCTGCGGAGAAACTGATACCTCCGGCTGTGCGTGCAATGACCGTCTGATTGGGGTGAATCATGAGCATTGGATATGCCTGTATGACTGTTGGCGTGCCAAACACCGGCATGAAAAGCTGCTTAATCAAAAATGTCAGTGAAGAAAAGATAAAGCAGCTGATTCGGCACAACATCGTCTCGCTGCAAAACATAATCAATTACAACAATAGCTATGCGATCCGTCTTTTCCGGATCAGCTCCGATGTGATCCCGTTCGGGGCAAGTCAAGCCAATACAATGCAATGGACGGATTTGTTCCGGCAAGAACTGCTCGAACTTGGCGGAAGCATCAAAAGCGCCGGTATTCGCGTATCGATGCATCCCGGTCAGTATACGGTACTGAACTCGCCGGATAGGCAGGTAGCAAAATATGCGATTCAAGATCTTGCGTATCACTGTACATTTTTAGACAGTCTGGAGGTCGATTCTACCAACAAAATCATACTGCACATTGGCGGCGTTTATGGAGACAAAGAAGCAGCCATGCTGCGCTTTACGGAACGATTCAGAGCTTTGGCCGAATCGATTAAGCATCGTCTCGCGATAGAAAACGATGACAGGTTCTACAATATCGATGATGTGATGGAACTCGGTGCACGGCTTGGACTGCCCGTTGTTTATGATACGTTGCATAATGAGGTGAACTGCTGCGATACAGCGAAAGATGACTCCTATTGGATTGCGCAGTGTTCGGAATCCTGGAAACATGAGGACGGCAACCATAACGATCACTCCGTAAGCACCAATCGAAAGCAAACTCAATATGGCATGCAATATAGGTCGATGAGATTCATACTTGTCGGGTGCTATGCGAGAGAGCGGCAACCAAGCATTTCAGAAGAAAGCACAGCTTGACTTGTCAAAAGCAACGGCACATCTTGAAAAGTTGCCGAATAGCAATTGCCATCGTAATTTAATAATGATAACAGGCATTTTGGAAATCTGCTGAATACGGCGGTCTGGATTGGACAGTAGGGGCGGCAAAATTGGACACCCGAAG
>CAYPLG010000073.1:0-12880 GCA_964411535.1 uncultured Oscillospiraceae bacterium | reverse complement strand
AGGAGGTGTTCCTGCGCTGCATCCGGAGAAAGCCGCTTTGGAACGACGCCGAACACCAGAAGGCATGGTTTATTACGGTCACGGTCAACTGTACAAAGACGCTGTTAACCAGCGCCTTTCGGCGGCATACCGTGCCGGAAGCGGACGGCGTCGTCAACATGATGGAGCATGACACGGACGTTTATGCGGCCGTTCTTCGCCTTCCCGGCAAGTACCGCACGGTCATCCATCTGTTCTATTACGAGGGCTACAGCGTAGCGGAAATTGCGCGTATCCTCTCCATGGCCGAGAATACGGTCAAGTCCCATCTCTTCCGCGCACGCGGCATGCTGCGCGAACAGTTGAAAGGGGAGTTTCTCGATGTTTAGCGAGCAGTACCGCCGTGACAATGAAAAGCTTCATGCAAAGGAGACATTGCTCATGGGAATTCAAAAACAAATACAGGAAGAGGAACAGCAGGCAAAATCCCGCGCCCGGTTTGCGCGCTACGGCGCGGCGGCAGCGGCGGTTGTGCTGGTTCTTGCCGGCGCGCTGGGCTTTCTGCTTAACCGCAGCGACGGCAAAACCGCGCTGGACGCAACAAGCCCAAGCGCATCCGCCGCAACCATTGCGGAGGCGGCGTCCGGCTCGGCGCAAGCGCCGGAATCCGCCGTGCTGGAGGCCATCGCCGAGGCTGTCGAGGAGACTGCGCCCGCAGCGGAGCCTGCCGCAGCCTATGCAAAATCGGCGGAGGACGATACGGCGGTAACCTCGCCGGATTCCTACGACGCGCTGTATGCGCTTATGGACAGCATGGCGGCGGATAACCGCAAGCGCGCCATGCTCACAAACGGCGTCGAGACCGATATGGCCGTTGCCGGGGCGGAAGGCGCCACGATGGAAAGCGCGGCGGCGGAGCCTGCCGCAGCCGCCGATATGGGCGGCGCGGGCGGCGGCGCGGACCACAGCGCAACCAATGTGCAGGTGCAGGGCGTTGACGAAGCGGACATTGTCAAAACGGACGGCAAGTACATTTACTATATTGCAAACGACCGCCTGACCATACTGGAAGCCGGCGGCAAGGATACGAAGCAAGTTTCTCAAACACAGTTTGCCAACACCGACGAATGGTGGGGCTACGCCTCCGAGATGTTCATTCGCGGCGACCGGCTGCTGCTCATTACGCAGGGCATGTCGGTGGTTCGCGTTGTCAACGGCGGCAGTACGTACGACGACAACCGCGATGAAACGCAGGTGCGCATATTCGACATTGCGGACCGTGCAAACCCGAAGCTTTTGACGACGCTTGCGCAAAGCGGCAGCTATATTTCCGCCCGCATGATCGAAGGCATGGTCTATCTCGTCACAACGCATTACGTCTGGCAGCCCGTGCGCACGCTGCCCGCGACGTTCGTTCCGGAAACGCGCGTGGACGGCGTCGCATCGACCGTTCCGGCGGATAGCATCTATATCTGCGGACAGCCGCGGAACATGGCGTACACGGTGATCGGCGCAATCGACGTCGATCATGAAACGGAATATTCCGGCGTAAAGGCCGTGTTCGGCGGCACGGGCGAGCTGTATTGCAGCGGCGAAAGCCTTCTGCTTGCCAGCCCGGAATATGAGGAGGACATCAGCGAAATTGCACCCGACGAAAGCGGGCGCAACGTGCAGGTCACAACCTCGCAATCCCGCACAAAGCTCATGCTCTTCTCCCTCGACAACGGCAGTATTTCCTTCGTCGCCAACGGCACGGTGCCGGGCACGCTCATCAACCAATTCGCGATGGACGCCTATAACGGCGTGTTCCGCGTCGTAACCAGCACGAACGCCTGGACGCAGCGCATCTATACCGACGGCGTGGATACGTACGAGTACGAGGACCACAACAGCAACGGGCTGTATACCTTCGACAGTGCGCTACGCCCGCTCGGCAAGCTCGACAACCTCGCCCCCGACGAATGGGCGGAAAGCGTCCGGTTTGACGGGGATATCGCATACTTCGTAACCTTCCGGCAGATCGATCCGCTCTTCACTGTCGACGTATCGAACCCGCAGGCGCCGAAGCTTCTCTCCGCGCTGAAGATTCCCGGCTTCTCCGAGTATCTGCACGTATTCGGCAAGGGGCGGCTGTTCGGCCTTGGCTACGCCGCGGATGCGGACACCGGCAGCACGCAGGGCGTCAAGCTTTCCATGTTCGACACCGGCGACAAAAAGAACGTGACGGAGCTTGCAACCGCTCGTGTCGACGCAAACTGGACCGTCGTCGGCGGCAACCATAAGGCCATCCTGGTCGATTCTGAACGGTCGCTTATCGCCTTCCCTGCCGACAGCGCATACTATATCTATACGTATGCCGACGATGGTGGCTTTGCGCAGCTTGCCAAAATCGTCATGCAGGAGGATCTCTACAGCTGGAACTTGCGCGGCCTGTTTATCGGCGAGAACTTCTATGTCCTTTCCGACGGCGCGGTCACCGTCATCTCCATGGCCGACTGGAAGACGCTTGCTACGCTTCCGCTGTAACTATTCTGCCCGTGGTATATGACGGTATTTCCCTTAACACACGCTTCCCTGTGCCGCCGCGCACGGGGAAGCTTTGTTTTATCTGCGTTCCCGCCGCAACGCAGAAATTAATAAAATATTCACAATGCAGACCGCGCTTTATGAACCTGCAATGCATATGAAAAAATCGTTTGCATGTGCATGCCGACATATTCTCTAATTATGCGACAGGCCCCGCCTCGAAATCACAATTTATACACATTCGTTTTTCCCGAAAAATCTAGGTTGGTGGATAATGCGGTGGACAATGTGGATAACCCTTGCTGTATGGCGGTTATAAAATATTTATTCATTCGCTGCATAACCATACCAAACGCAAGTTCCAATGCGCCGTTTCCATTTGCAGCCGGCTGCAAGAATTCCTGCAAACCGCCCTTGCGCGTTGGAACCGCTGTGCAAACGCCCGCAGATATGCTAATATAAAGGCAGCATAACCCCTAAATGTTGCGATTATCGCTATTTTACCGGAGGTACGCATCATGCGGCTTTTTATCGCAATTTCGCTTCCCACGGACGTGCGCCGCGCCGTTGCGGCGGCGCAGGCGGGACTCATCCAGTCCGGCGCGGAAGGCCGGTTTGTCCCGCGCGAGAATTTCCATATCACGCTGCACTTTATCGGCGAAAGCGATAAACTCGCCGACGCCGTGGAGGCCATACAGGCCGCTGTGCGCGACATCCGTCCCTTTGTGCTGCGCCTTTCCGGATACGGCGGCTTTGGCGGAAGGAACGGGAAGACAAGCTTTCTACAGGTGACCTGCGATACGACGGAGCTTTCGCTTCTGTATGAATCGCTGGAGAGCGAGCTTTGGGAGCGCGGCTTTACGAAGAACCGCAGCATGCTTTCGCCGCATATTACGCTTGGCCGCAACGTTACGGGCGATGAAGCGTTCACACTGCCAAAGCAGACGGCCGCGTTCACCGTAACGGACGTCGTACTATACGAAAGCGTGAGCATGCGCGGCAGCATGCGATACACCGCGCTGCACAAGGAGCCGCTCCGATGAACGTACAGGTCCTGCTTGGCCGCGCCAACACCGGCAAAACGGGATACATCCTTTCGCGCCTCGCCGCGCACCAGCGCGCCGGGGAAAAGGCCGTGCTCATCGTGCCGGAACAGTATACCTTTGAAGCGGAGCACATCTTGTCGGAGCGGCTCTCCGGCCTGCTCGGCGTGGAGGTATTGAGCTTCGCGCGGCTGAACGAGCGCATATTGCGGCTTTCCGGGCAAAGCACGCCCTTCCTGTCGCCGCAGGGACATCGCATGGTCATCCGGCGCAGCGCGTTGACCTGCAAGGACTCGCTTCTGGCGTTTTCCCGCGTGGCGGAGAAACCGGGATTTGCCGCGCAGATGCAGTCCGTCTTTTCCGACCTTGCGCATGCGGGCATTTCCCCCGCCGCGCTGACGGAATATGCGAAGCGTCTGCCGGAGGGCAGCGCGCTATGCGGCAAGCTTTCCGATATTGCAACCCTGTACGCGGAAACCGACGCCTTTTTGCAACAGCGGTATCTTACGCTCGACGACGCCGCCGACCGCGCGCGGGAGCTGCTGCCGTCCTCCTATCTGGCCGGGCTGCCCGTCTATATTGACGGCGTCGACCGGCCAAGCGAACAGATGTACCAGTGGCTCGCGGCGCTGATGCGATGCGCGGGGAGCCTGACCATCGCGCTCTGCCTCGACCCCGCATCCCCGCCGGACGCGGATGTGTTCACACCGGATGCGCTCGTGCTTGCCCGCATGCACGATTTGGCAAGCCAGTTTTCCATCCCCCTGTCCACGCTCGTATGCGACAAGGCGGCGGCAAAGACGGCGCCCGCGCTTTGCCATCTAGAGCGCAACCTGTTTGCCTCCCCCGCCGGAAGGTTTCCGCATCCCGCCCCGGAGATTACGGTCTTTGCCGCATCCGACCGCCTTGCGGAAACGGAAGCCCTTGCCGACGCGATACAGGCGCAGGCGCGCGCGGGGATCCGCTATCGGGAGATGGCGGTGATCGTGTCTGCGCCGGACGCTTACATGCTGTTGATCAGCCGTGTGTTCGGGCGGCGCGGCATCCCCGTTTTCCTGGACCGGAAGCGCCCGGTCTCCGGGCATGCGGCGGTGTCCGCACTCCTCTATGCAATCGCCGCCGTATGCGACGATTTCCCCGCAAATGACGTGCTCGCCCTTGCCAAGAGCGGGTACGCGGACGTATCCCGCGACGATGCGGAAGCGCTGGAGCTGTACCTTTTGCGAACGGGCCTGCGCGGCAACGCGCTGCTTACGCCCTTTTCCCGCGGCACGGTTCCGGCGGCGGCGGAGCATGCGCGCGACGCCTGCGTAAGGCCGCTTGTCCGCCTCCGCGCAGGGCTCAACGGGCGCACCGTTTCCGAAAAGGTACGCGCTGTATACGCGTATTTGACAGATATTCACCTATGCGAAAAGCTGCAAGCGCGCGCCGAAACGCTGCTGGCCGAAGGCCGCATTCCCCTGATGGAGGAGCACGCGCAGGTTTGGAATACGCTCGTAACCCTGCTTGACCAGCTCGACGCGATCATGGGCGACGTGTCCATGCGCCGCGACGCTTTCCGCGCGCTGCTGGCCGAAGGTTTATCCGGCCTGGAGCTTGGCGTAATCCCCAGCACCAGCGACGCGGTTTTGATCGGCGACCTTGCGCGTACAAAGAGCCGCGCGGTGCGCGCACTGTTTCTGCTTGGCGTAAACGACGGGCTGCTGCCGGCCGCGCGCGGCGACGACGGCGTAATCGACGACCGCGAGTTGACCGCCATGGAGCGCGCGGGCATTCCCGTTTGGGCAAAGAGCCGGACGCGCGCCGCTGCCGACCGGCTGGATCTATACACGGCGCTCAGCAAGGCGCGCGAAACGCTTTTTGTAAGCTATAGCTTCACCGGCGACGGCGCGGAGCTGGCCGCAAGCCCTCTCGTTTCCGACATTCTGCGCATTTTCCCGTATGCAAAGCGGAATACGGACATCATCGATACGGACGTTCCGCCCGTATGCGAGGAGCGCGGCATGACGATGCTCATGCAGGATCTTTGCGCGCTCCATACCGACGAAGTCGTTACGAAACGGCTGCCGACGCTGCTCGAATACTATGGAAAAAACTCCGCCTACGCCGCACGGGTAAGAAAAATGCTCGCCATGGGGCGAATGCGGTTTTCGCCCGCGCCGTTTGGCCGGCAGCTCGCATCCGCCCTGTACGGCGACTCTATCCGCATGAGCGCAAGCCGCCTGGAACAGTTTGCGTCCTGCCCGTTTCGGCACTTTATGCGCTACGGGCTCGCCGCCGCCGACCGGAAGGAGTACACCGAACGCGCCGCGGACATGGGCACGTTCTATCATGCCGTGCTGGCGGCGTTTGTGCAGCGCGTAACCGGTGGAGAACCCGGCTGGAACGCGCTGTCCGACGCGGACTGCGACGCAATTCTCGACGACCTTCTGCCGGGGTTGATCGCGGAGCACAACGACGGCATCTTCCTGCATAACGAGCGGCTTCGCGCAACGCTGTTTTTAACAGTGGAAAGCATTCGCCGCAGCGCGCACGCAATTGTCGCGCAGGTGCACGGCGGCGCGTTCACGCCGCTTGGCGCGGAGCTGCGCTTTGGCGAGGGCGGCGCGTTTCCCCCGCTTGTCCTTACGCTTCCCGACGGCGGCAGCGCAGAGCTTTCCGGCATAATTGACCGTGTGGACACGGCGAAGGCGGACGGCGCTACCGTGCTGCGCGTTGTCGACTACAAGCTCGGCGGGCGCGATTTTGACTTTTCCGCCATTCTGCACGGGCTGGCGCTCCAGCTGCCGCTGTATCTCATCGCCGCCTCGCAGGGCGGTGCGCCTGCCGGTATGTATTATATGCCGCTTACCATGCGCCCCGTGCCGGATACGGAAACGCTGACGGACGCCCTGACCGAGGCCTTCCGCCTCAAGGGCCTGACGCTTAGCGACCCTTCGATCGTGCTGGCAAACGACCATGCATTAAAGGAGGGCGACCCCGCCGTACTCGGCGGCGTGCGCCGCAGCGAGGACGGGCGCTTTTCCGGCAGCGTCTGCCGGCAGTCGGAGCTAAACGCCCTGCTTGACCGCGCGTACGCAACCTCCGAAAAGCTCCTTTCCGGCATGCTGGGCGGGCATATCGAAGCCGACCCCGCAGAGCATGCCTGCCAGTACTGCGACTATCGCAGCGCCTGCCGTTTTGACCCCATGGTCCGCGGCTGCCGTACGCGCAAATACAAGAAGCTCAAGCAAGCCGAGTTTTTCGAGCTGATCGGAGGTGACGCGCATGCCCTGGACCGATGAACAGCGTAGCGCCATCACCCTGCCCGGCAACCTGATCGTTTCCGCAGCGGCGGGCGCGGGCAAGACCGCAGTGCTGACGGAGCGAATTGTAACGCGTATTGCGGCGGGTACAAGTGTCGAGCATATGCTGGTGCTGACCTTTACGCGCGCCGCCGCAGCGGAAATGAAGGCGCGGATCATGAAGCGCCTCACCGCGCTTTCGGAGGAAGCGGAGGACGCGGCGCAGGCGGCCTACCTGCTAAACGAGGCCCGCGCGGTCGGCGGGGCGCATATTTCCACGGTGCACGCCTTCTGCGCGCGCGTGCTGCGCCGGCATTACCACGCAATCGACATTTCCCCCGACGCGCGCATTGCCGACGAGACGGAAGCGGCAGTCCTGACGGAGGAAGTCAAGGACGCGCTGTTGACCGCGCTCTGCGAGGAGGAAAACCCCGGCTGGCGGCGGCTGCTCGGCGCGTTTGGCGGGGAGGACGCGGCGTGGACGGCGGTATCCGACACGGTTCGCTTTCTCGACGCGCAGCCCGACGGGCTTGCCTGGCTTGACGACGCGGTCAGCCGCTATACGTCCGAAGCGGGCTGCGACGCGCTTTTAGGCGAAGTCGTTGCCGCGTGCCGGGATGAGCTCCGGCTCGCGCTCGACGCGCTGGCATACGAGCGCAACCAGCTGCCGCTTGACGGGATGGAGAAGGTTTTTGCGATTCTGGATGACACGCTGATGCGTTGCCGCGCACTGCTGCTTACGAACGATTACGACGCCTACCGGCAGGGGCTGCTGGCCATGGAATACGGCAGGCTCCTGTTTCCGCGCGGTACGGAGGACGCCGTAAAGAATCCCGTACGCGACGCGCGCGACGCGGTCAAGGACTTGCTCAAGCTGCAACAGAAGCAGTTTGCGCGCCCACACGCGGAGGAAGCTGAAATTATGCGGGACGCAGGCGTGGTCCTGCTTGCGCTTTCGGACGTCGTGCACGCCTATAGCGCAGCATATACGCAGGCAAAGCGGGCGCGAAACGTGCTGGACTTTTCCGACCTCGAACATCTTGCGCTTTCCGCGCTGCGCCAGCCCGCAATCGCAGCCGAGTACCGGGAGCGCTTTGCACTTATCGCCGTTGACGAATACCAGGACAGCAACCGCGTGCAGGAAGCCATCGTGGACGCCATCCGCCGGGAGGACAACCTTTTCTTCGTGGGCGACGTGAAGCAGTCGATCTATCGTTTCCGGCAGGCCGAGCCCGCCTTGTTCAACGAAAAGCTTTTGCGCTTTTCCGGCGCGTCCGGCGCCCGTATCGACCTCAACAAAAACTTCCGCAGCAGCCCGCAGGTGCTTGCCTGCGTCAACGACACATTCTCCGCCATCATGCAGGAACCGGCGGCGGAGATTGCGTATGACGAGCGCGCCATGCTGCGCTACGGCGGCACGGCGGGCGACGGCGGCGCGGAGCTGCACATCGTTTCACGGGAAACCGACGTGCTCGACGACGCGTTGGAATCCGCCGCGGACGTAGAGGTGGAAGCGAGGCTTGCCGCGTCCCGCATTCGCCGCATCATGGATACGGAGCAGGTATTCGACCCGTCAACCGGCGCTTTGCGCGCCGTTACGTATAGCGATATCGCAATCCTGCTGCGCTCCACAACCCATGCGCAGCAGCTTTCCGAAACGCTTTCCCAGTGCGGCATCCCCAGCTATGCACAGCTGAACGGCGGCTACTTTGACGCAATGGAAGTGCAGATTTTTTTGAACCTGCTGCGCATTATCGACAACCGCCGGCAGGATGTGCCGCTTATCAGCGTAATGCTGTCCGGCATCGGCGACTTTACGGCGGAGGAGCTTACGCAGATTCGTATTGACCATCGCAGCGGCACATTCTTTGAAGCCGTCGCGGCCGCCGCCGGAAATTCGCCGAAGGTGGATGCATTTCTTTCCATGCTTTCGCGCTGGCACGCGGAGAGCCTGCTTGTTTCCGTTGAGGAGTTGATCGGCCGTCTTCTTGATGAAACGGGATTCTTCCTGGAGATGGGCGCCGGTTACGGCGGCAGGCAGCGGCAGGCAAACTTGAACGCGCTGCTCGGCAAGGCGCACGCGTTTGAATCCGGCGCGTCCAGAGGCCTGATGGCATTTTTGCGGCATATGGACCTTGCGCGCTCCAACGCCTCCATCGGCGCGGCGCAAACCGCCGGGGCGGACGTCGTCCGCATTCTGACCATCCACAAATCCAAGGGGCTGGAATTCCCCGTCGTGCTTGCGCTGCAAATGGGCGCAAGGTTCAACCTGCGCGGCGACGGCGACACGCTTGCGCTGCACAGCCTGCGCGGCGTCGCGCTGCGCTTTCTGACGGCGGGAAGTCGCGTCATGCACGACACCGCCGTGCGGCAATCCATCATGCGCTGCGCGCGGCGGGAGCAGATTGCCGAGGAGATGCGCGTGCTGTACGTCGCCATGACGCGCGCAAAGACGCGGCTTGTTTTAATCGGCTGCCTGCGCGCGCCCGCCGAAAAGCTTGCGGCGGCCCCCGTACGCCCCGCCCCGTACGCCGCCCTTTGCGCAAGCTGTCCGCTCGACTGGCTCATGATGGGCAGGCGCAGCTCGCTGCCTGCCACGCTGCACGAACGCGCAAGCTGGCTTTCCGCGGCGGAAGCGCCGCCGGAGGTCGCCCTGCCGCCCGCCGACCCCGCGATGCTTTCCGCGCTGACAACGCGGTTTTCCTGGACGTACGATTTTGCCTCCTCGGTTACGCTACCCGCAAAGGCGTCCGTTTCGCGCGTCGCGCGGGCGGATGCGTCGCTGCCGCTTGCAGCCGGCGAAGGGGAGACGCTTGGAAAGCTCGCCGCGCGGCTGCCGGATTTTGACGAGCCCGCGTTCCTCCGGAAGGGAAAGCCTACGCCCGCCTTCATCGGTACCGCAACGCACGCCGCGCTGCAACACCTGCCGCTTGCGCATCCGCTTACCGCAAGCGAGCTTCCCGCATACATGAACTCGCTCGTAGAACGGCAGTATCTGACGCGCGAACAGGCTGGCAGCATCCCCGTCGACACCCTCCTGTGGTGGATCGCCTCGCCCCTGTATAACCGCATGTGCCGTAGCAGCCGTGTCGAACGGGAGCTTTCGTTTACCTATGCGGTGGACGCGCGCAAGCTGTTCCAAACGGATGCGAACGAGCGCGTACTGCTGCAAGGCGTAATGGACTGCTGTTTTTTGGAAAACGGCGCCTGGGTACTGCTCGATTACAAGACGGACCGCGTACCGCCGGGCCATTCGCCAAACGAGATTGCGCTCCGGCACGCCGCGCAGATGCAACTGTACGCGGACGCGCTATATCACATCACCGGCATTCCGGTGCGCGCACGCGGCGTCGTATTGCTTACGGCACGAGAAACAGTCTGGCTGCCAGATGCGCTTTCTTGACCGCGTATGCCTGCGTGGAGTAGAATAGGTCTGTGACAAGAAAACCTGCACAACTGCAATATTCCCCGCGACCACGGCGTTTGCGCCCCGCCGCCACGCGTTTCGGGCCTGCGCTATTGTTGCTGCTTGCCCTTCTATTGCTTGCGGCGGTTCTGTTCCTGCTTGTGCGCTTTATCGTTCCCGCCGTTGTTCCCGCATCGTCCGCGCCCGCGCAAGCGCCGCGCGCTGCGGGCATGCAATCGCCGTTGCCGGACGACGTTCTTTCGCGCAGCCTTTCCCAATCCTTTGCGGGAACGGTCGCACTGCTCGATGTGGCGGACGCATCCTGCCTGCTCGACCCTTCCGTATACGACGATGCAATCCTTTTTGCGGCCGGACAGGCGCAGGACGCGCTCGACCGGCTCGTCCGATACGATACGGTGACGGGGGAAGCGGAGGGCGTGCTTGTGCCCATGCGTTTCGACACGCTGCGCAACCCCGTGGAGGACGACGCGCGCATTGTATACGTCGACGCAAAGCGCGGCGGCGGCGGCGCGATACGCGCGTTTGACAAGGCCACCGGGGAAACCAGCCTGATTTGCGAAGTGGAAACCGACATTCCCGTGCTCTGCTACGCAACGCCGTATCTTGTCTGGCGCGAGCGCACGGCGGACGGCACGGTCAAGGTATTCGCGTGCCATCTTGGCACCGGCGACACGGTTACGCTTTCCGTGCCGGAAACGGAGGACATTGCCTGCTCGTCACCCGCGCTGTCAAACGGCGCTGCGGTCTACGCGGTGCAGGACCCGGCCGACAGCCGGCATGGCGTCGTTCGCACGGTGCACCTCATCGACGGTCTCGTCGACGATTTTGCGCCAGGAACGTATGTGCATAACCCGAAGCGGATGGACAGCGTCCTTGCCTGGACAAGCGGCAACCACGGCGCGGATAACGACCTGTACTGCTCACAAAACGGCGGCGTGCCCACGCGGATTGCAAAGGGCGTCGTTGACTTTGGCCTTACGGAGCGCTGCGCGGCCTACGGCTTAAACGGCACGGTATATACGTACGAATACGAAACGGAAGAGACCATCGCAATCAGCGCCGGCGGGAACGCACAGTTTGCCGCAGCGGGCGGCCGCGTGATTGTTTGGCGCGACATGACAAACCCGGACAGCCCCGTTTGGAAATACATGAGGATGGATTGATGGCAAAGGAAAAAGTTACCTATATCTGCGGCGAATGCGGGTATGAAACCGCCAAGTGGATGGGCCGCTGCCCCGCCTGCGACAGTTGGAATACGCTGGTTGAGGCGCAGGCCGTCAAGGTGCGCGCCATCGGAACCGCTGCCAGCGCGCAGAAGCTTTCCGACGTGCCGGAGCTCCCGCAGCGGCGCGTGACCACCGGTATATCGGAGTTGGACCGCGTACTGGGCGGCGGGCTGATTCGCGGCATGGTCGTCCTGCTGGGCGGCGATCCGGGTATCGGGAAATCCACCCTGCTGCTCCAGGCGGCAGATAACCTTGCGCAGGACGCAAACGTCCTGTACGTTTCCGGCGAGGAGAGCGCGTCGCAAATCAAGCTGCGCGCAAACCGCCTGCGCGTTAAAAACGATATGCGCATCCTTTGCGAGACGGACGTTGAGCATGCGGTCACGGAAGCGCAGTCCTGCAAAACGGAAATCCTGATCGTAGATTCCATCCAAACGATGTTCGCCGACGAAACCGCCGGCACCCCCGGCAGCGTGTCGCAGGTGCGAAACGCCACCGCGCGGCTGACGCGCTACGCCAAGGAGACCGGCACCGTCGTGCTCATCATTGGGCACGTTACAAAGGACGGCAACCTTGCCGGCCCGCGCATTCTTGAACACATTGTGGATACCGTTCTGTATTTTGAGGGCGACCGGCACGCGGGCATGCGGCTGCTGCGCGCAATCAAAAACCGCTTCGGCTCCACCAACGAAGTCGGTGTTTTTGAAATGTCGGACGACGGCATGCGCGAGGTCGCGGATCCGTCCCGCCTGTTCTTAACCGGGGAATCCGCCCCCGGCTGCGCGGTTACCTGCGCAATGGAGGGCTCGCGCCCGCTGCTTGCGGAGGTACAGGCGTTGCTGACGGAAAACGCATACGGCAACCCGCGCCGCACGGCAACCGGCGTCGACATTGGCAGGCTCAGCCTGCTGCTTGCCGTACTGGAAAAACGCGCGCATCTCAAGTTGTCCGATAAGGACGTATATGTCAACGTTGTCGGTAATCTTCGCCTCGATGAACGCAGCGCGGACCTTGCCATCGCCCTGTGCATTGCTTCCGCGCTCATGGACGTTGCGCTTCCGCCGCACACGGCCGCGCTCGGCGAAATCGGGCTCACCGGGGAACTGCGTGCAGCAACCCGTACGGACGTCCGCGTCGCCGAATGCGTTCGGTTGGGATATGAAACAATCCTTGTGCCAAAGGCCGCGCAAGCGCCTGCCCGCGGCGGCGCAAAGCTCATTCCCGTTTCCACAATTGGCGAAGCAATCGCCTATTGCGGCAGGCAAAAACTCGTGCTATAATACAAGCTGCGCATGTGCCTGTAGCTCAGCTGGATAGAGCGTTGGACTCCGACTCCAGACCCCTATGGGAGCCAAAAACCGAATATGTACCCGTAGCTCAGCTGGATAGAGCGTT
>CAYPLG010000072.1:0-12929 GCA_964411535.1 uncultured Oscillospiraceae bacterium | reverse complement strand
GTTTCGAGAAAACGGTTTACATTTGGGTTTTGCAGCCACTGTAAATAGCTGTCATGCAACAATAACTTGTTCCTATTATAAAGGATACACTGCTGCAGTTCAAGCCGCCATCCGAAAGTAATTTGCAGAACGGTTGTGCAAAAGTGATCCGTGGGAATGATGTGCGTAGATTGTAGACAGGCTACCGGCATCATGCTTTCGCACGCCTCGATTTTTCCACGGCTGTCATTCCAATGCGCCTGCACCGGCGAAATCCGGCAGTTCGTCGAAAACGTTTTTGGCTTCTGCTCCCTGTAACTGCGTCCGGGCAGGATGTTGCGCGCGGCAATTCTAATGCGCGCTTCCGAGTGTGGGCGTTTGTGTTCGGCTGCTTTTGCGGCATAGCGTAAAGACTCCGGTATCACCGTTTCGAGTTTGTTTTACGCATTGCATTTTGTCTTTATATTTTGTATGCTGGGAGCAAGCGAGAGTATCAATCAACGAAATACGTTTCGTTTTACCGAGGTTTCCGGATCGCATCGGTATTGCGCATGCGCGGTATCGAAGGCTGGGTAGCCGCTGCAAGTCACCCGTGCAGGAACAGCAGCCGACGCTTATGAACGGAACAACGAAAGCCGCGAGCGGGTGCGCTGTCCGACGGCGATTGCGGCAGGAGATGCCGCGAAACAAGAAACGCAAGGGAGGATGCATATGGGATATACTGCTTTGCTTAAGATGCAGGAACTGAACCGCGCTATGTATGATATGGAGACGTCCGTGCAAATTCCGGAGCTTCCAACGTCCAAACGGCGATACGGGCAGGAAGCGCTGTCCTTTATTCGGGACTGTTGCGAGGATCTGAAATTTGACAACCGGACGCCGGAACGCGCCGCCCTTTCCGACTCCGACGGGAGAAGCGCGGGGAAAGGGCAGATCCCGTTTAATATGGAGAAGGACCTTGACCGGCTAAGCTTTGAAACCGCCATTGCCCGCTTCCTTGCCTCCGGTTCCAGAGAGGACGCTTTTGATATCTACTATTGTTACTGCGAAATATGCAAGCCCTTCGGGGCCGGGTACGACTCTACGGGGCTGCTGCTGGAGATGCTATCCGAACACGAGGCCAACGCCAGCTCGCTGCTGATGAAGCATCGCGATCATTACGCCCATTCCGTTTATGTATTCCTCATCGGCCTGGCTATTTACAAGAACGTACCGGCTGTCCGGGCGGCATACAATGATAAATACGGTTTACAGGACGGCAAGGAAGCCGCCTGCCATTTCCTCGAATACTGGGGGTTAACCGCGCTGTTCCATGACATCGGCTATCCGTTTGAAATTGCCCATCAGCAAATGAAGGCCTATGTTTGCAGGCTTGACAAAAGCAACAATGACGACTACGGCTTTGCGCCCTATATCTCCTATCGAAACATGGACGAGTTTGCGATAACGAGGCTGGGCGATTTAAACGACCTGTACGCTAGGGCGATTGTCGAACGTCTTGGCGAAAGCTATCTTGGCCGTACGGAGATCGAGCCATACTATGCCGAGCACAGCCTGCTTAAAGCGCTTTGCGACCGCGCGATCCATGAAAATCCGGCGGAGAAAGATTATCTTTACATGGATCACGCCTATTTCAGCGGTCTGATGCTGGCCAAGGCTTACCTTGCACGGCATAAGCACATCGCGCGATTCGAGCAGCTGCCGGTGGAAGTACTGGACGCGTTCTGCGCCGTCGTGCTGCACAACAGCCTGTTTAAATTCACGATGCGAGCTTTTTTGCACACAAAGGAGACGCTGCGTCTTACCGACGGACAGCCGCTTTGCTATTTACTCATGCTCTGCGACGAGCTGCAATGCTGGGACAGGACTTCCTACGGACAAAACAGCCGCAGCGGAATCTATGCGTTTGACTTTGATATGGAGTTTTCGGCAGACGGCGGGATGCGCTTTCAGTATTTCTATGACAAGGCCTACGAGAGCAAGGTGCTCGCCGCAAAATCCTATCGCGATATGCTATACGACGGTTATACGAAGAAATCCGGCGCAGTGCGAAAAGGCCGAAGTAAATTTGTGGACGACATCGCCGAAATCATTTCCGTGCAGGATATTGCACCCAATTATGAGCCGAATGTCAAGCTGCCCGATCCCGACGCCATGATCGACGTCCGGATGGAGGAGAAAAAGAAGAAGACCGGGCTGTACATGTCCGACAGCAATTATCTAAACCTGTACGATTTTGCGCTGGCGCTGAACGGGCGCTATGCCGGGGCCAAAACACAGGAGGAGATGAAGAAGGCATTCGAGGAAAATCTATCCCTGGAATACAAACTGTCCAATATTGCGCAAGCCAAGGGGTTTGCGGCGCAGCTCGAATCCATCGGTTGCTTTTATACCGATCGCGCGGTGGATTATACGCCGGTCACGAACTTTCGGGAGCTGATCAAGGAGCCGGGACACGAGGATGACCTGACGACAATTGCTGTGGCCGAGCATGCACGGTGGTGCGAGGAAAAGAAAGGTATGGGATGGGCATACGGCACGGCGCATGTGAACGCCGTTACGCTGGCGGACGGTACAACCCGCAACGACGCCATTATGCGGGAACGCACGCGCCTGCACCATGACCTGACGGAGTATTCCCGGCTGGAGGCAGAGGAACGCTTTAAGGATATCGACCCGATGGAGCAGATGCTGGAGCTTATCCGCGAGTATGACGGATTAACGATATACCGGATGGAGTAGCTTTTGGGCACGGCGATGCAGCCGCGGAGCGGGCAGTGGCGATACCCGCAATAAAATGCGAATGCAGGCGACCGGGGCGAATTGCCTGCCGGAATATAGTTGCGACCGCCGGTTCCCGGCGGCCGCAACTGTACAGGCACGGGGGATATGCCTGTACGTGTCAAACGTATTGCAGAAAGCGTATGCCGGTTAAGCCGTGCGTATCCCGCAGCGTGCGGAACTCCGCGCGGATATGTGCCTCCTCATCGGCCGAATAGCAGTGGAACGGGCGGCGGCAGCGCCCCGTGTCCAACCCCATCCACTTCATGCCGAGCTTAATGACGGCGAGATAGTCATACTTAAGGGAAGCCAGAATGATCTGATTGGCTTTTTGCTGTTCTTCCGCAGCGGACGGATAGTCGCCGCGCATGCAGGCGTCATAGATACGTAAAAACACATCCGGCATCAGGTTGTAGAACGATCCGATAATGCCGTCTGCGCCGTTGATAAGGCCGGAAACGGCCATTTCGTCACAGCCGGAGTATACGAGAAAGTCCTTGCCGATCTCGCGTTTCATGCGCCCGATCTCAAAGTGCGTCGTCGCCGTGTATTTAATGCCGCACACGTTGGGGATGGATGCGAGTCGATCGACCAGCGTTGCGTTAAGCAGCTTGGCCAGCGCGATATTATAGACGATGAGCGGCTTGCTTGTCGCCGAAGCTACATCGGAATAGTATGCGTACACATCCTCCTCCGTAAAGCTCCAGTACATTGGGGCGATGGAGGAAATGGCGTCCACGCCAATGCGATCTGCCGCCTGCGAAAGGGCGATGGTTTTTTGTGTGCCGATATTGCCAACGTGGGCAACAACGGGTATACGGCCGTCGACCTCTTCGACGGCAAGCTCAAGCACACGATTGCGTTCGCTCTCGCGCATCAAAAACATCTCCCCGGTGCTTCCGGTAAGATAGAGCCCGTGCACGCCGGAATCGATCAGGAAACGAACGGTGCTTCGTATGGCCTGCTCATCCAGGGATTCATCGCGGTTAAAGCTCGTTACAACGGCGGGTATGACGCCTTTCATACAAAACATATTGTTGCTTCCTTTATTCGTGATAGTATTTTGCGATACGGCCGGCTGCGTCGGCAAGCTGCTCCGGGCTTGCGGTCAGCGAGATGCGCACAAACTTTGCGCCGTCATCGCCATAGTAGGAGCCCGGCGTAAGCAGTACCTTGCATTTGCGGCAGACGCTTTGGGAAAACTCCACGTCCGTCATGCCCTCCGGGACATGCAGCCAGACATAGAAACCGCCCTGCGGCTTGAAGTAACGTATGTTCGCTGCGTCCAGCCCCTTAAGCACGATGTCGCGCCGCTTTTGATAGATGGCGGCGAGCCGCTTGCCGTCGTCGTGATCGGTAACGTAGTCAAGCGCTTTTGCGCCGGCAAACTGAAAGCCGTCAAAAACCGCACTGTCCGTTACGGCGTTGTAATTCCAAATATAATTCGTGATTTCCGGGCTTGCCACACAGAACGCAATGCGCCATCCGGCGAGGCATGTCAGCTTGGACATGGAGGTAATCTCCACGCCGATTTCCTTTGCCCCCGGAATCTCCAGCAGGCTGACGGGCTTAATCCCGTCGAACACAATCTCGTTATACGCGTTATCGTAGCAAAGCAGGATTTGATACCGCTTGCAAACGTCAACGATATGCGTAAGCTCTGCAAGCGTAATCTGGCTGCCGATGGGATTGCAGGGAAAGTTGAGGTAAAGCACCTTTGCGCTTTGCAGTACGCTTTCCGGGACGGCGTCGAGGTCCGGTACGAACCCGTTTTGCTCCGTCATAGGCATGAAATACGGCGTGCAGTGGTTGAATATTGTGGCGAGATAGTAGGATTGATAGCCGATCGCTGGAATCAACAGAGTGTCGCCTGGCGCGGCAAAGATGTACGACAGCGTGAAAAGCAGGTTGCGCACGCCACGGATGATGTTGATTTCGTCCTTTGCTACCGCTGCATGATAGCGCGTATGATAGTAGCGCTGAATGCTTTCGAGCAAAACCGGCTGGCCGTCGAAGTTGCCGTAGCCGTGGATGTTCTTTTGCGCGCTGCGCTTGACAAGCTCGTCAATAGCCTCCTGACAGGGGGGCAGGTCGGGGTTGCCGACGGACAGATCGATTAGATCGCCGCCCGCTGCAATGCGCATTTGCTTGAGGTAGGAGACGATGTTAATCATGGGCTTTTCCAGCACTTCGCCGGTAAGGAGCGGACTTTTCATGGCTTTGTACACCTCGTTTTGCTTTCCACTTTAATGTTTGAGAATCATGGACATAAACTGACGCAACCGCGGATTTTCGTTGGTATCAAAGAAATCGGCCGGGTCGGTGTTAACAATGATATTTGCGCTTTCCAAAAAGCACATGCGCGTGGCAACCTCGCGTGCAAACGCCATTTCGTGCGTAACGATGATCATCGTCATGCCGACGCTGGAGAGGCGCCGGATGGCGTCAAGCACCTCCTTGATCATTTCCGGGTCAAGCGCGCTTGTCGGTTCGTCAAAGAGGATGATATCCGGCTGCATCAGAAGAGAACGAACGATGGCGACGCGCTGCTTTTGCCCGCCGGAAAGCTGATGCGGGTATGCATCAAGCTTATCATAAATGCCAAACGTGCGCATATATTCTTCCATTTGCGCGAGCACGCGTTCGCGGCTGATCTTGCGCACGCGCATGGGCGCGATAATCAGGTTGTCGCGTACGGTCAGATTGTTAAACAGATTGAACGATTGGAACACCATACCGATGTGCTCCCGGAACGCATGGACGGTTTTCGGCGTCAACTCGACGCCGCGGTAGCGGATGGATCCGGAATTGATTTTCTCAAGCCCGTTAATCGTGCGGATCAGCGTGCTTTTGCCGCCGCCGGAAGGCCCGCACAGGACGATAATATCGTGCTCCCGGATCTCCAGGGACACGCCGTTGAGTACGACGGTATTGCCGAACTTTTTCACGACGTTGTCCAGCGAGAGGATGACTTCGTTGTTATGCATTGAATCACTCATGTATGTCACCGATAATCCTTCGTCTGACATTTACTTCCAGTTTTTTGCTAATCGTAGTCAGCAAGTGGCACAGTACAAAGAAGATCAACAGGATATAGCCGTATACCACGAGCGGCTGCGAGTAGCTGGAGAGCAGAAATTGCCCTTCCTTTGTAAGCTCGATAACGCCCACCGTCGAAGCGACCGCCGTTCCCTTTATCAACAGCACAAGCTGTCCGAAAATTGCGGGCAGGGCGACCAGAAACACCTGCGGAATGATGATCTTCACTACGGTATAGATCTTTGGCAACGCAAGTGAATCCGCAGCTTCCCACTGCCCCTTATCGATCGAGAACAGCGCGCCTTTGACAATTTCCATAATATAGCCGCTTTCCGCAAACACCAGCGCGCAAACGGACGTCCAGTACGGCGTGCCAAGGTGCAGCGCCGTGAAGGCGAACAGCAGGATGATCATGGCGGGAATGCCCCTGCAAATCATAGCATAAAATCCAAGAATCTGATCCACAACGGGGATACGAAAACTGCGGATCACACCGAGTGTGATGCCGATGCCAAGCGCCAGCAGCAGGCATACGCCCACCAGCTTCAGGGTTTGCGGCAAGCCAAGCTTTAGTAATGCGGTAATAATAACCTTGTGATCTTCAAAGCTCATGCTTTCGCCTCGCTTTCATAACTTGCTTTGCACCCTCTACCAGAAGGAACATGGCGAAGTAGAGTACTGCCGCGGTTGCGAACGCCGTTGCCGGTTCGAAGCGTTGGGCGTTGACTTTTTGCGCAACGCTTGTAAGCTCCGTAATGGTAATAAGCGCCAGCAGGGAGGTATCCTTAAGAATGATCGAAACCATGCCGACGATGGATTCCGATACCTTTTTCCATGCCTGCGGCAGCAGGAAGAACCACCATGTTTGCACGGTATGAAAGCCGAGACTCATGGCGGCTTCCGATTGACCGCGGTCAACGCTTTGCAGGCCGCCGCGGATAATCTCCGCAATGAACGCACCGTCGTTAAGCACCAGTGCAAGCACGCCGCAGACGGACGCTGGCCAGAGCAGAACAAGCTGCGGCAGCCCATAGAAGATCACGTACATTTGTACGAGCAGCGGCGTTTCGCGAAAGAAGGTGACATACCCGCGCAGAAAGCGGCTTAGGATGGGAACGCGCCCATTGGTCAACGTTCCGATCAGGACGCCCCACAAAATCGCAAGCGCCACGGCGACGGCCGTATAGAGCAACGTGACACCCAGCCCACGCAGGAACTGGGGAAAGGTTGCTTCCAGAATGTAGAACTTAAACGACATGGTTTTTCCTTTTCGGGGCCGCCGCGTCTGGAATTGCAGACGGCCCCGGTTTTTGTTGGAGGTTATGCAGCTTGGCGCTGCAACGGGGATCAGAAGCTCTTGCCGTCGGTATTGGGCGTCCAATCGATGCCAAACCAGGTCTTGTAGATGCCGGCATAGGTTCCGTCAGCCTTGATGCTTTCCAGATACACGTTCAGCGAATCGGCGAACACCTGGTCGTTGAGCGGTACGCCGAAGCCGTACAGGAACGCGCCATAGCGGTCGTTGATGAGCTTGAAGCCGCCGTTGCTGCGGGCGATCGGGCCGGGGAACGAGATGGAGTCGTCAAACATCGCGTCGATGCGGCCCGTGGAAAGCGCGTCCTGCCAGGATGTCGTCGGTAGAATGACAAGCTCGGCATTCGGAAATACCTGCGGGATAAGTTCGTTGTAGGAACTGCCTTCGCCGGAACCGATCTTTACGCCGGCCTTGTTGAGGTCATCGAGCGTTTGGAAGTCGGAATCGGAACGGACGCACGCCATGGCGCAGTCGGTAATCCACGGGTCGCTGAACGTAACGCTGGCTGTACGCATGACCGTCATCGTCATATGTGCGGCGATCATATCTACGGTACCGTTATTTGTCGAGGCAATCAATGTGGACCATTCGAGCGGCTCCCAGCGTACCTTTACTTCCAGCTTTGACGCATAACCATTGATCAGGTCGGGGATCATGCCGACGTATTCTCCGGTGGCAGGGTCCTGATAGCAGACGCCTTCGACCACGGGGGAGCAGCCGACGACGAGCTCGCCTTTTTCAAGCACGGAATTCAGTTTTGAAACGGGGGCTGCGGCTGGCGCTGCGGCGGGGGCTGCCGCGGCTGGGGCGGCGGCCGGGCTTTGCGCTGCACAAGCAGAGCACGCGCAAACCATACATACCGCAAGAATCATCGCAATCCATTTTTTCATAATAAGGAACCTCCTTTTTTCTATATCAACGCGTGCACGCGCTAATATGCATGTCAATTCTGCGGCGCGGGGCCGCAGGCGCTCATGCGGACAATTAACTCCGGCTGGTACATGAAGACGTTGGAACCGACGGGCTCTACGCCTTGCATGAGGCCGTACAGCACCTCTGCTGCCTTCATGCCGATTTCGTAGCTTCGGAAGGATACGGACGTCATTTGCACGGGCAACTTTTCGCATACGTTCGTATTGTCATAGCCGATAAGCCCCACGTCCGCGCCGATCTTGCGCCCGCTTGCGACGATGGCCTGATAGAGCTTTGCGGCAATCTCGTCGTTGTGGCAGAAGAATGCATCCGGCGTTTTTGCCTGCTGCATAATGCGGTCGAACGCGCGCTGAAACCCGATTCCTTCATAGTCGTATATCTGCGTACAGATGTTTTCGCGGTTAATGGGCATGTCCGCTTCCTGCAACGCCGCCGTATAGCCGTAATAACGGTTCATGCTGGTGCGGTAGCGATACCGGGAAACGTAAGCGATGCGACGATACCCGCATTTGAGCAGGTGCTTGGTTGCCGAATAGCCGCCGTAGAAGTCATTGCTGGTAATAAGCGGCGTTTCGCTCATAATATCCAGCCCCCGATGACAGAACACGAGAGGAATGCTTCGCGTGCGCAGCTCGTGGAAGGCGGCGAGGTCGCTCATGCCGGAGATTGCCGGGATGACGATCATGCCGCTGACGCCGGAGCGCGCCATGCGTTGCAGATACATTTTTTCTTTGCGTACATCGTTGTCTGCGTTGCAGATCATAATGTTGATGCCGTGCTGCTGCGCGCAGTCCTCGATGCCGCGCACGAGCTGCGGGCAGATATCGTTTGCAATATTGGGCAGGATGACGCCCCAGCTTTGCACGCTGTCCGCCGCGCTGGAAGGCAGGGAGGGCGCAACGTATGTTCCGCTGCCACGGACGCTGTATAGCTTTCCTTCCGAAACAAGCTCGCTTAGCGCTTTGTCGACGGTGGCGCGCGCTACGTTATACTTCTTGCATAAAGCGGGACGGGAATGCATGCGCTGATAGGGTTCCAACGTAGCAATTTCCTGCAAAATGCTCTGTTTGAGTTGCTCGTAGCGGTACATGATCCCTCCATAAAACAGGCAAAAACAATATGCCTATTATTTCCATTTCGACAATAGTACTGCGTAATCACGGATTCGTCCCATATCAATATAAGGTTGAATGTATACAACAGTCAATCGAATACAGGCAACTTTAATGTAGCTTTCATTTAGATTGGGCAACTTTTGCTTTTTCGGGCAGGTTTTTGGGATTGTCGAACCGTGGCGGAATGCTATAGTGTATATACATTGGAATTTATACGAAAGGCGGACGAAGCGATATGGATCGGGAACAGCTTTTGACGGCGCGTGATTTTATACAAAAGGAGCTTGCTGCGGCAACGGACTTCTGGGTGCGTCATGGCGCCGACAAGGACCATGGCGGCATATATACTTGCCTGGACCGCTTTGGAAACCTGTATTCCGACGACAAGAGCGTATGGATGCAGGGGCGATGCGCATGGACATACGCGCATCTTTGCAAAACGTATGGAATGCAGGAGAGCTGGATACAGCTGTCGAAAAGCTGTCTGGATTTTTTGGAGAATCATTGTATAAACCGTGCCTGTGGCGATCGCCTTTTCTTTTCCGTAACGGCGGACGGACGGCCGCTTCGGCAAAGACGATACTGCTTTTCCGAAGGGTTTTATGCGATTGCCAATGCGGCTTACTATGCCTTGACAAAGGAAAGCGCCTATCTGGAACGTGCCAGACGCGCATATGCTTTGATTTACGGACTGCATTGCGGCATGCCGGATCCAACGGGAATCGGCCCCAAAACCGTGCCGGAAACGAGGGCGTGCCGCGCACTTGCCGATCCGATGATCTTCCTTAATATTACCTCCGTATTGCGGCAGGCAGACGAGGAAAACAGCGCGGAATACGACGCCCGCGCCAAAGCGTGCGTGGAGGAAATACAAAGATATCATTTTAAGCCGGAGCTGGGCTGTACGCTGGAAACCGTCGGCGTCAACGGCGAGTATCTGGGAAACGTTTCGGACGGGCGCGTGGTGAACCCCGGACACGATATAGAGTGCAGCTGGTTCCTTTTGTCCGAGGCGGCGCGGACGGGCGATGCGGAGGTACGCGCGCTTGCGGAAAGCATGTATCGGCAGGCTTTGTCGCGCGGCTGGGACGAGGCGTACGGTGGGCTGACATACTTTTTTGACTGCGAAGGGAAGCCGCCGCAGGCGTACGAGCACGACATGAAGCTGTGGTGGCCGCACAACGAGCTGTTGATCGCGTCGCTGATGCTATACCAGGAAACGAAAAAGGAAACATACCTTGCGGATTTTTTCCGCGCGCTGGAGTATTGCAAGGAAACGTTCTGCGATCCCGCATACGGCGAATGGTACGGCTACTGCCGCCGCGACGGAAGGCCGACGGAGCCCGCCTGCAAGGGCAGCATGTTCAAGGGACCGTTTCATGTACAACGCAGCCTTATTGCGGTCGATACGATGCTTGGCGGGATTTTGGATGCAGATGCGAAGACGCATTCCGCTGCCATGAAGCGCCGGTAAATTCCGAAAGGATGACGGATACGCAATGCGTGGATACCAATGGACGGGGGTATGGATTGGCGGCTTCGGATACGAAAGGCCACGGTGGAATTGCCGCCTTTTTCCATAAATTTTGCTTCGCGGGGCCATTGTGTTATACTATCACAATAGATAGATGCAAGAGAGGATAGAAAGATGTTTCGAGATAAGGCAGGCAATTTCTCCGTTGGGAAGGTCATCATTGCGGCGGTGGCGCTGGTATTGATTCTGGCGGTCATCGGCGGCAGCTTCGTCGTGGTGGACGCCGGGCAAACCGGCGTGGTGCTGACACTGGGAAAGGTTTCCGATACCGTTTTGCAGGAAGGGTTTCATGTAAAGATCCCCTTTGCGCAGCAAGTGGTGATCATCAACAACCGCATCGTAAAGTTGGATGTGACGACGGAAGCGTTCAGCCGGGATTTGCAAACCATTTCATCCGTGGTCGCGGTGAACTATCACATCAACAAAAACATGGGCGCGGCAATCTACAAGGAGGTGGGCCTTGGGTACGAAGACGTACTGGTAACGCCTGCCGTCAATGAGATTTTAAAGGCGGTTACCGCGCAGTATACGGCGCAGGAGCTGGTAGGCAACAGAAGCGAGGTCAGCGTCCTGCTTGACGAAGGCCTTAATGCAAAAATGAACGACTATGGAATTCATATTGATGAGCTAAACATCATCAACTGGGACTTTTCGGAGGAGTATATCAGCGCGGTGGAAGCCAAGCAGGTAGCGGAGCAGAACCTGATTAAAACCCGTACCGAGCAGGAGCAGGCGCTGGTGGTCGCCAATACCGACGCGGAACGGCGCGTTATCGCCGCGGAGGCGGAGGCCAACGAAATCAAGCTTCTTGCCGACGCGAAGGCGGAAAGCAATCGCGTGCTTGCCGAATCGCTGAGCGACGAATTGCTGCGATATGAAACATTGCAGAAATGGGACGGGCAACTGCCGAAGGTTACGGGAGGCGCGGATACGTTAATCGACGTGCCGCTTGCGTAAGAAACGACAACGTGCGGCGGCGGGGAAAATATCCCCGCCGCATAAGCTGCTTGCGTAATTCGAGATTTTCAACGTAGCCCTCGCAAAAAATGCTTGCAAAGCCGAAGCCCATTCGTTATAATAATGGTCGTTGTAATCCGTAAGATGCAGCGGGATGTTTATTGCGGCTTGCTGCGTAAGAGGACAATAATTACATAGTGCTGGTGTAGCTCAGTTGGTAGAGCGCGTCATTGGTAAGTATGAGGTTTGGCAATGACGAATATCCTTGAAAAATGAATAATGCTGGTGTAGCTCAGTTGGTAGAGCGCGTCATTGGTAATGACGAGGTTCATGGGTCCGACTCCCATCACCAGCTCCAAACCCAATAGGTTAGCGGCTTTTCGGTCTTGACGGATGAAAGGCCGCTTTCCTTTTCTCGATTTTCCAGCTAACATTTTTCATTTCGCCTCCTGCATAGATTTCGTATGCTCTTGCATACTGTTTTGGCATTTCCCGTTTCTGCTACGGATTCAGCTACACCGCTGAAACAATGTCCTGTCGCGCATTGACTGCTACCTGTGCAGCATAGTCTGCAAAAGCTGTTGGTACAAAGCCGGATTTTGTTGGATAGCATTGAGGATTGCGCCGATTTCAGGCGTTGCTTCTATGGGAGGATTCTGCTTTTCGTCGCCCTGAGAATAAAAGCTGGTTTCCACCATGAGCGATAGCGTCCGTTTTTCGGATTCCAATGCTTCGTTGTAGTTGCTCATCAATACCTCCGGCGACTGTCCGCTGTTTTCTGCGACAAGCTGATAATTGTTTTGGGACAGCCTGACCTTGTGCATCTGCCCGGATTTCCGCAAGCCTTGGAACTCAATCTGATCCTCGATATTGTTTTGGCTCTGCCATCTCTTAAACGCTTTATTTAATGCCGTTGGGTCAATGGGTTTCCCGTTTGGCTGACAAATGAGCAAGCCATAATCTTGATACTCCGCACCGAGGGCTTCTTTATTTGTTCTGATCTGTTCAAGCCGTTCCTGTATTTCAAGTAGCAACGGCGTCGTTAGATACTGCTTTCGATAGCTGCCCTCGGTTTTCGGCACTTTCAGAATCAGGCTGCTTTTTGCGCCCGATACGCTTTTGGGAAATACACGGATGATCTCGTTCTTGGGAATAACACTAAGCGAGAGGTCTGATACCCGCTGTACTTCCTGCGTAATCCAAAAGCTCCTGTCACGAAAATCAATCTTGCTTGCATCAATGCCCGCCGTTTCTCCTGCGCGTAGCGAACAGACAA
>CAYPLG010000071.1:0-13344 GCA_964411535.1 uncultured Oscillospiraceae bacterium | reverse complement strand
ATTGATATAGCTGTCTGGAGCTTTGTGGGTTTTTGGTAATACCGTTGAGACGGTATGCCTCTTATCCAAACGGGAGGAAGCAGAAAATTAAGCGGCGAGGAAGCCGGATGCGGTTTCACCGGGATTCTCCGTCCACGCTTCCCAAATGAATAGAAGCAAGGTATAATACAAATATGCATACGGTACGAGTAATAGAGATCAAGAAAAGCATCTTTGCGGATAACAACGCCGAGGCGGAGCGGGTGCGCGCGATGTTAACGGCGCAAAACACGTTCCTTTTGAACCTGATGTCCTCGCCCGGCTCCGGAAAAACGACCACGCTGGAGGGACTGATCGGGCTGCTGCGGGACAAGCTTGCCATCGGCGTAATGGAGGCGGACATCGATTCCTCCGTGGATGCGCAGCGCATTGCAAAATGCGGCGTGCGCGCAATCCAGCTGCATACCGGCGGCATGTGCCATTTGGACGCCGGGATGACGGAGCAGGGACTATCCGAAATCGGCGTTGACGGGCTGGACCTTGTTGTGCTGGAAAACGTCGGGAACCTTGTCTGCCCCGCCGAGTTCGACACCGGCGCGCATAAAAACATGATGCTGCTGTCCGTTCCGGAGGGGGACGACAAACCGCTCAAATACCCGCTGATGTTCAGCGTATGCGATCTGGTTGCGATCAATAAGATCGACACATTGCCCATGTTTGACTTTGACATTGCCGCATGCACGGAGCGGATTCAAAAGCTGAATCCCAACGCGGCCGTCATTCCCATCAGCGCCAAGACCGGCGAGGGAATGCAGGCGCTGGCGGACGAGATTCTAAAGGCTGTAAAACAAAATAATGGGGGGAAAACGAAATGCCGGAAATGAGCAAGGCCTACACGCCGAAGTTTATGGGAGATCCGAATCCGAGTGAGAAGATCCTAAAGCTTGCCCGCAAGATTACCGACTGCGTCGACCATAAGCTAAAGGGCGTAACGGTAAACGACCCGGAATATTGGGGCCTCAAATGCGTGATTACCGACGAAATGGCGGAAGTCGGCCTGCGCATGGACGTGCGGCATCCATACACGCTGGACGCAATGTGCGCGCTTATGCCGGAGTACAGCCGCGAGGACCTGGAAAAGCTCCTCAAGCAGATGAGCGATATCGGCATTCTGGAGTATGATTACGGCGACTGCTATGGTCACGACGGCCCCATCGAGGGCGACCGGCAGCGGCGGTATATCCTGCCGATGTTCGTGCCCGGTTCCGCGGAGTTTACCAACATGGTGAAAAAGCAGCTGGACGATCATCCGGAGCTTGCCATGTTCTTTGAGCGCATGACCTTCCTGCCGCTGGAAAAGATTACGCAGATGGTGCCGCCGGGCGGCGCGGGCGTCGGGATGCACGTAATACCCGTGGAAAAGGCCATCACGATGGAAAACAAAACCATGGATATCGAGCATATCTCCTACTGGCTCAAGAAGTACGAAGGCCACCTTGGCGTAGGCATTTGCTCCTGCCGCTATGGCCGCGCGCGGCTTAACGAGGGCTGCGGCGACAGCTGCGAGGACTGGTGCATCGGCATCGGGGACATGGCCGATTACTGCCGCGAAACCGGAAAAGGGCATAGCATCACGTACGAAGAGGCAATGCAGATTCTGGAAAATGCGGAAAAGAACGGTTTTGTACACCAGATTACCAATATCGACGGGGAAAACAAAATATTCGCGATATGCAACTGCAACGTAAATATCTGTAACGCGCTGCGCACGTCGCAATTGTTCAATACGCCGAACATGAGCCGGAGCGCGTATACCGCCAAGGTGGAAAGCGACAAGTGCGTGGCCTGCGGCAAGTGCGTGGAGTTCTGTCCGGCGGGCGCGGTCAAGCTGGGGCAAAAGCTTTGCACAAAGGACGGCCCCGTCGCGTATCCGAAGCACGAGCTACCCGACCATATGGCGTGGGGCAAGGACAAGTGGGACGAGGATTACCGCGACAATAACCGCATCAACTGTTACGAGACCGGCACCTCGCCCTGCAAGGTTGCATGTCCTGCGCATATCGGCGTGCAGGGCTATATCCGCAAGGCGAAGGAGGGCAAGTACCGCGAGGCACTGGAGCTTATCAAAAAGGACAATCCGTTCCCGGCGATCTGCGGGCGCGTTTGCAACAAGCTCTGCGAGGCGGCCTGTACGCGGGGAACCGTCGACGAAGCCGTCGCAATCGACGACATCAAAAAGTTCATTGCAGAGCAGGATCTGCATGCGGAAACCCGCTTTGTTCCGGAGGTCGTGATTCCGTCCAACGTCGGCTTGTGGAAGGAAAAGATTGCGATTATCGGCGCGGGCCCTGCGGGTCTTAGCTGCGCGTACTACCTTGCCGCAAGAGGGTACAAGCCCACCGTGTTCGAGAAGAACGCGCGTCCCGGCGGCATGCTTACCTACGGCATCCCTTCCTACAAGCTGGAAAAGGACGTCATCGAAGCGGAGATCGACGTGTTGCGCGCGCTGGGCGTAGATATCCGCTGCGGCGTAGAGGTAGGCCGCGACGTCACCGTGCAGCAGCTTCGCGACGAAGGGTATAAGGCGTTCTACGTCGCCATCGGCTGCCAGGGCGGGAAGCTGCCGGGCGTTCCCGGCGAGAATGCGAAGGGAACGAGCATTGCCGTGCGGTTCCTGCATGATGCGGCGGAGAACCAGACGCAGCGGTTAAGCGGGGATACGGTCGTGGTCGGCGGTGGCAACGTGGCAATCGACTGCGCGCGCACGGCGTCCCGTTTCGGCGACGGCAAGGTATCCATGTTCTGCCTGGAAAGCCGGGAGACGATGCCGGCGTCCGAGGAGGAGATCAAGGAAGCGCTGGAGGAAGGCGTTTCGATACAGCCCGGCTGGGGCCCGAAAGAAGTCCTGACCGACGGCGAGGGTGCGGTGCGGGCGATTGTGTTCAAGAAATGCACGAGCGTTACCGACCCGGAGACAGGCCGTTTCAACCCGCAGTATGAGGAGGATGCGACCGTCACCGTCGACGCTAAAAACGTCATATTCGCCATCGGGCAGGGAATCGAGTGGGGCGGCTTGCTGGAAACCAGCAAGGTCGAGTTTTGGCATGGCGACTATCCCGTGGCCGACGGGCTGACCTATCAGACGGCGGAGCCGGACATTTTTGTGGGCGGCGACGTGTTCACCGGCCCGAAGTTTGCCATTCATGCCATTGAGGCGGGCAAGTGCGCTGCGGAATCCCTCCATCGTTACGTGCAGCCCGGCGCAAGCATGGTCATCGGCCGGAACCGCCGCGACTTTATCGAGCTGGACAAGGACAACCTTGTTATCGAAAGCTATGATACCGCGGGCAGGCAGGCGGCGCAGAATACGGCGGAGCCGGAGCAGGCCGCGCATTCCTTCCGCGATTTGCGCGGGACGCTGACCGAGGAGCAGGTGAAGACCGAGGCTGCGCGCTGCCTTGGCTGCGGCGCGAGCGTTGTGGACGAGAATAAGTGCATCGGCTGCGGCATTTGCACAACCAAGTGCGAGTTTGACGCAATCCACCTGCACCGCGATCACCCGGAAGCTTCCACGATGTACAGAAGCGAGGATAAGTTCAAGGCGATACTGCCCTATGCCGCAAAACGCGCCGTCAAGATCGTGTTCGGCAAGAAGACCCCTGCGGAAAAGGAAAGCGCGCGCAAGCACCGCGAATACAAGCGCAGCAATCCCAAGACCCATGCATGAGCTGGGCGTCGTATTCTATATTGCGGACAGTGTGGTAAAGACCGCCAAGGAGAACCACGCGGCGCATATCAACCGCGTTGTCTTGGAGGTTGGCGAGGTTTCCGCCATTGTAAATTCCTACCTGACGGGCTGCTGGGATTGGAATGCGAAGCGTACGCCGATGCTGCATGACTGCAAGCTGGAAATTGAGGAAATCCCGGCGATTACCTATTGCGAGGCATGCGGCAACCGGTACGAGACGGTGCGTTTTGGCAAGCAATGCCCGAAATGCCAAAGCGAACACACGTACCTTTTACAGGGGAACGAAACGAACATTAAGGAGATCGAGGTTTCCGAATAGCAGTGGCTCTTTGTTAGATGCAAAGGCAGCGCCTGTGCGGATTTGCACCCGATTGGCGGGCGTGCAGGAATATATCGAGAGCGAAAGAACGGGACCGTTCGGCGATGATAGCCGGGCGGTCCCGTAACGTTACCCTGGTTTAACGAAGCGCGCGCTTCATCGAGATTATTGCATTGGCGCATCCATAAGAAGCGGATACTCCGGGCCGGACTCATACACGATCGGCGGGGTGGCTTCGATGCGTGTGGCGTTCATGGTGCCGTCCGATTCCAGCTGGTAGGTCAGCCTTACGCGATAGCCGGCGATAAGGTCGCCGGAAACGGAGGGCGAACGCAGCAGGAAGCTGTACTCTCTGCCGTCGTCGCCGTCAACGGCAAGTCCGTTGCCTGCGCTCATGGCGATGGTGCCGGTGATCGTATAGGTGGTCGGCACGTACGGCGTGGGGTCCGGCGGCGTCGGGTCCGGCGGGGCGATTACGTCGATGCGTTTGGCAAACGGGCTGTTGCTGGCATAGCCGTCATACAGCACGCGGATGCGCGCGCCGTATTCGAGCATGTAGTCGCCGGTCACAACCGTAGCGCCGTCGCGCTGGAACGTATAGGAATGGCCCGTGTCGGTGTAAATCGTTACACGCTTTGTCGTCAGATTCGTAACCAGCCCCTTTAAGGACTTGTTCACGGGTTCGGGATCGACCGGCGCGGCCGTGGGCTCCGGGTCGGAGGAAACGGCCGTGGTTTCGATCATGGTGGCGGCAGGTGCGTTGGAAAGCTCGCCCGTATAGGTGACGGTGACCTGATTGCCAAGCTTGAGCTTTGTGCTCTGTCCCTTAAAAGCTGTATTGGCGTCGATAACGAAGCCGAATATATTGGCCGACGCGGTTTGGACAAATACGCTTTGCTTGGTGAAGCGGAACACCGTGCCGGAAACGGTTGTTGCAGCCGGCGTGGAGGAAACGACGGTGATCGTCATGGCTTCCGGCGCGTCGAGGGGATTGCCGCTGTAGGTGAGCTCCACCACGTCGCCGACTTTGACGCCGGGATCTTTGATGTTGGAGAGCATGAATTGCAGCGTGTTGTTGTTTTCCAACTGGACGGTCAGCAGGTTGGGTTGCAAGCCGGCGACCGTACCCTTGACTTTGCCTTCCTCGATGGCCGGGAGCGGTGTGCTGAATACAATTTCGAGCGGATTGCCGTTTGCGTCGTTGGCAATCGGCAGCAGCAGGTCCACAACCTCCTCAATGGATTGGGATACGTCGCAGCCGGTTAGCGTCCAAAGCGAATACTGACAGCCGGTGGGCAGATAATACCACGTCGCAAGACCGCTTGTGGAGCCCTGCGCGAAACGCAGCGAATACTTTCCGCCAAGCGTAACGTTGTCCTCAACGGTAAGCTCCTTCGTCTTGTTCAGGTCATCGTATACGCCGGAAATATCGGTTTGTGCGGCCTGCTGTACGGCGGCCGCGCGATAGGTGTATTCGTTGCCCTCGTAGGTAAAGATAATCTGGGACAGGACGGGCGTGCCGTCAATATAGCAGTAGGAAACGGAGGAGGACCCATCCGGCGCGTCGGAAAGCATTGTCTGCGGCTGCGCTT
Organism: uncultured Oscillospiraceae bacterium; assembly: GCA_964411535.1. Classification (GTDB taxonomy): domain Bacteria; phylum Bacillota; class Clostridia; order Christensenellales; family CAG-138; genus CAYPLG01. Next base: position 7,706 of record CAYPLG010000071.1, on the reverse strand, counting down.
TCAGTAGGTCGCTGTAACTGGCAACCTCGTGAAGAGGATTCGGCAGGCTGACCATCTGCTCGGCGGGGGCGGCGGTAGGCTCAACAAGCGCCGGCGGGGGAATCACCTCCGCCTGTTTGGCACAGGCAGTCATTGCTGCGCAAAGCAGCAAACAGACGAGCAGTACGGTTGTAATTTGTTTCATTCCCTTACCTCCTTTACGCGTTGGAACCGGACGGTATCCGGCAAAGCAAGACTCTATATGCGTTCTTTGCTTGTAACACATGGACAGGATAACAAAATAAGCGCAAGAAATGCGCAATACTTTGTTGCGTGTTGACAGGCGGTAAGGAAGGGCGTTATGTCAGGGGACGCGGGAGGATGGGCGAACGCGCTTCGCCGCTTTCCGGTTTGCAAATCACGCGCCGGGAACGGGCGTACCGGTTGGCGCCGGGGCCTGGGTCATAACGTATTCCGCAAAGACATAGCCTTTTTGACCGGTGGAGGGCGCCTGTACGTAATAGAACTCTCCGGTTTGGAAGTAAACCCAGAGCAATTCCTGCTTTTTGCATACGCTGATCGGCGTATTCCCCTTCGTGGACGGCGTGCCGCGCAGCGACAGCTCCTCCACGTTGACAATCCCCATAATCGTTCCGGCAGGAACGGCGGGCACCGGCGTGCAGGCCGCAACCTCGCCGGGCAGCAGGCCAAACTTCGTGATGAATTCCGTAGCGATAAAGCCGTAGCGTTCGTCGGAGAGCACCTTTACAAGGGAATATTCGTTCTCCTGCGCGTAGACCAACAGGCGTTCGCCGACGTCGTACTTTCGAACCTTGTCAAAAGTCTGTCCGGGTCCTTTGCGCATCGCTATGCTGGAGGTGCGGATAATGCCTGCAACCGCGCCGGCTTCCTCATCAGCGGTAGGCAGCCTCGCCCCGGCGGAGGCCAGCGCCGCTGCGGCGGTTGGCGATGGCGAAGGGGAAAGGCTGGGCGTGGGCGCGGGCTGTGCCGTTTCGTCACCGGGCGAAGCGGCGTCTGTGGCGCTTGCCGTGGCGGCGGGTGTACCGTTGTCTGTTTTTTCCTTTTTGTTTTGATCAAAATAGACAATGCAGATGCGTACCAACAGAACAAGCAGCAGGCATGCAACGAGCGCCAAAGCGCCGAGTATTGCATATCCGCGCGGTGTAACGCGAATCCTTCGCTTGTGCTTGCGTCTGCGCTTACTCATAGCGTCCCCCCAGACTGCATTTCTACATATCAACAAGGCAATATTGTATCTTGTTCATAAACTGTACACAATATGTTGTTATCATAGCGCACATTATGTCGGATGTACAGAGAGATTACGCAATTTTTGCATAAAAAACAAATAAATTTACAATTATACATTTTTGGGTATTCATTCCAGCCGATAGCACAGGAGCACCTGGAAGGTTAAAACATTGTTCTTGCAGGAGGCGGTAAACGCGCCGCCGTAGCTTTCGGCAATATCGCGCACGATAGAAAGACCGTGCCCATGTGCGGCGGCGAGGTCTTCGCAACCGGAAGCGGGGATGACGGGCGGAACATCATGGAAATAGGGGTTCGTGAAGCGGAGCGCGAGCATGCGCCCTTGCAGGGCGCTGGTCACCTCAATATGGCGTGTGGCGTCTTCCGGAAGGGAGCTGCAATAGTTGATGGCGTTATCCAGCAGGTTGGCGAAGATACGCATGAGGTCCGTATCGGATATTTCCGTCTCGCTTGGCCATAGCAGATGCGCATCCAGCCCGATGCCTCTTTCCGCGGCGGAAAGCTGCTTACTGTATAGTACGGCGTCGACAATCTGGTTTCCGGTGTGTACAATATTCGTCTTCGAAAGCTGACACGAGGTGTTGTTGAGAATTTCCAATATTTTGTCGTGCTCATCCATGGCGAGTAGCGTACCGATAGTGGAGAGCGTATTGACATAGTCGTGCCGAAGCCGCCGCATGTTTTGCATCTGCTCGTTTGCAGCGGTATATCGCGCGCGCTCAAGGGACTGTTGCTGATTGAGCAGGGCGACGCGCTGTTCAAGCTCCGCGTTTCGTACCATGGAGCGAAATGTTCTTAACAGATAGGTATCCGCCGCGACGCAGATCAGCGTATGCGTGCAAAGCAGGGCGGCATTCCACAACACGTTTGAATTCCAGGTCAGCAGCGCGGCGATGGCAAGCTGCGCGTAGCATTGCGCAAACAGCAGAATTGCAAACGTACTCCAGCGCACCTCTACGGTGAGCGTATACAGCTTGCGCGCAATCAGCCCGGAAGCAACCGTGCAAATAATTGCCTGGAAAACCTCCGCAAAGAAAACGTCCATGTTTTTTTGTATGTTCTCCGGAAGGTTGACGGCGGGTCCGATTGCGGCTTGCGCGAGGCCGTTGACCAAGCTGCCGGCGGAGTATCCGATAGCAATGAAGATGATAAACGCGAACTGAAAAAGCAGGATGCGCGCAGGGGGGCTTTTCGTAAGGCATCTCCACAGAAGACAGTATCCCAGCGTTTGCAGCGCAACAAAGGCTGCGGCATGGATCCCGAAGCTGGTCGCAAAAGCATGGGACAAAAAAACATTGGCGCCTTCCGTTACGGCGATATAGAGCGTTGTGCACAGCAGGAATTTCGGAAACGCAAATTTGGGCGTAAGCGTACGGTAAAAGAATAGCGCGCAAACCGGCGACATGGCAACCAGGAGAAGGTAGTTGATGTAATTAAATTGTGCAAAGCTATACATATCAAAAGCTTTGCGCTAACGCTTGCAGAAATGCGGCGCGTTTCTGATTGCTGATGGGCAGTTTGTAATCACCGGAAAGGCACACGTTTGCCCGCGAAACTGCGCGTACGTGGGAGAGATTTGCAAGATAGCTGTTGTGCGGACGCGCAAAGGTCCCCGGCGGAAGGAGCGCTTCGATATCGCTAAGCTTGAGCCTTGTAACAAGAATGGACGCGGATAGCACCGTATGCGTAACATGGTTTTGCCGTTCGAAATACTGGATTTCCGGGAGGGCGAGAATATGCTGTTCGCCGCCCTTGACGGGCAGCAGGATGCGCGTGTCTCTTTGCTGCGCAATGCGGTCGATGGCGCGGGAAAGCGCGGCGCGCAGCTTGTCCGGGCGTACAGGCTTCGTTAGAAAATAAGTATGTACCGCTTCATAAACGTCCAATGCGTAGCTTGCAAAGGCGCTGATAAAGATAATCTGCGTTGCGGGGGAGATGCGGTTGATCTCCTGCGCGGCGCTTATGCCGTTTTGTTCGGGCATGCAGATATCCAGCAAAAGAATGCCGATATTCTCACCGTTTTTCTGTGCCAAAAGAAGGCTTTGCACGCTGTTATAGGCGGTTATGCGATACTCTTTATCAGGCAACGCCAGTTTAACGGCGTTTTCAAGCGCAAAAATCTGATCCGGCATATCATCGCAGATACCAATGCTAATCATATTTATATCCTTTTGTTTTGCAATTTATAACATTATAACGGTTTTTGTTACATTTTTCAAGAAGGTACGGCGTTCCCGGTACAACCTTGCATGCAAAACAGGCCGACCGCATAAAAGCGCAGATGAAAGGCCCGCGCCGGAGGGAACGTATACGCAGCCAACGCCTGGTAAAGGCGAAGCGGGCAAAGAAGCAAAAGGCTTATACTTCCTCGACAAAAGCGACGCCTTCGCGCCGGGCCACCATATTATACATTTCGGCATGGGAAAGATCCTTGCCAAACTTGAGCACGAAGGACGCGCCGATACTGCCGCCAATGGAATTGAGCTGCTCGAAATCGTTAATGCTGATCTCGTTTTCGCGGAGGAAGACCAGGAAGGTGCGCAGATACGACGCATCCTCAAACAAAACATAGACCCTAAGCCGCCGGCTGTTGCGCAGGAAACGGTCCTGTAGCCGGGAGCCGAGCGTCATGGTCAGCAGGATGACGGCGAACATGACGAGCGCGTACAGGTAGTATCCGGCTCCAAGCGCAAGGCCCAGGCAGGCGGTGACCCAAAGCCCTGCGGCGGTGGTCAGGCCGCGAACGCGGTGCGTGCCCGTCATCATAATTGTGCCTGCGCCGATAAAGCCGATGCCGCTGACTACCTGTGAAGCAATGCGCGTGGGATCGGCGTTTGGATTGGCGGAGGCGACGTTTAGGCCGACGATCATCGCCATGGCGGAGCCAAGGCAAACAAGCATGTAGGTGCGCAATCCGGCTGCACGCATCTTTTTTGTGCGCTCAAGGCCGACAAGTCCGCCGAGCAGCGCCGCAAGAAGCAGCCTTAGGCAATAGAACAGCGCCTTTGCATACGGGAGCGCAGCCGTATTCGCAAGCTGGGTCGCAAGCCAGTTTTCCATAGGACGCGAGCTCCTTTCCTATACGCCATAGTTCCAACCGATGATCAGGCAGACAAGCACGGCCAGACCAAGCAATGCGGCAATGATCATGCCCGTCATGCCGAGTTTCTTAATTTTGATTTTTGCCAAAAATGCGACGGCTATAAGCGCCATCCAAAGCATATAAACAAGCGGGAAGCTGTTGCGGAGCACCGGGCGCAGCGTAAACATTAGCGGGAACAGCAGCGCTGCGGTCGTGACCGGCAGACCGTCGTAATAGGTTCGGTGCGTGTTTTGCGTCAGCTGCAATACATCTTCCGTCACGTTGTAATACGCAAGGCGAATGAGCGCGGCAAGCGCATAGCAGGCAAGCACGACCGCCTCATACCAACGCGTAAGCCCAACGGAAAAACCGATGGCTACGGGCAGAATACCGAAGCAGATGAGGTCGGACAGCGAGTCGATCTGGATGCCGAACTTTTTTTCCAGCGTATCGCGCTTGCGGGTTTTGGCGATTGTGCCGTCGAACAGGTCGCAAAAGCCGGAAATCATCAGGCATACCACCGACATGGAAACCCGCCCGTACGCGGCGAGGCCGATGCCGATGACGCCGCTGGCCGCGCCAAGATATGTAAGAATAACCGTATAATTGTAAAATCCAATCATGTTATGTTGCCAACTTCCGTCTGTTGTTACCGGGTTTTTGCAGCTTACAATCTCTTTTTATGATAATATGCGCGGTACCACTTTGCAAATGCCGGTAAACCTTCCGTAATCGCCGTTGCGGGTGAAAAGCCGAAATCCCGTTCCGCGGCGGAGATATCCGCATAGGTCTGGTACACATCGCCCTGCTGCATCGGCAGATAGCGCAGGACGGCTTTTTTGCCGAGCGCATCCTGCAATACCTCGATAAAGCGCATCAGCGGCACGGGCGTGCTGTTGCCAAGGTTATACAGCGCGTACCGCTTGCCGGAAGCGTCGGGCGCAGGCGGTCGGGCAAGCATGACGGTGAGCGCATTGACGATATCGTCGATATACGTAAAGTCACGCAGCAGGTCGCCGTGGTTATATACGTCGATGGGCTCGCCCGCATAGATTTTGTTTGCGAACTTGAAATACGCCATGTCGGGGCGGCCAAACGGGCCGTATACCGTAAAGAAGCGCAAGCCCGTCGCGGGGATGCCGAAGAGGTGCGCGTACGCGTGGGCAATGAGCTCGTCGCTCTTTTTGGTGGCGGCGTACAGGCTGATGGGCTCGTCCACGCGGTCGTCGAGGGAAAAGGGCGTTTTCTGCTGGTTTCCGTAGATCGAGGAGCTGGAGGCGTACAGAAGATGCTCCACCGGGTGCGCGCGCACAGCTTCCAGCACGTTGAAAAAGCCAACGATATTGGACTCGATATAGGCGCGCGGGTTGACGATGCTGTACCGAACGCCTGCCTGTGCGGCAAGGTGCACGACGATAGTAAACGCAAAGCGGTCAAAAAGCGCGACAACGGCGTCGTTATCGGCAAGGTCGCCGCGCACGAACGTAAAGCGGTCGAACGCGGAGAGGATCGAAAGCCGACTTTCCTTCAGGGTGACGTCGTAATAATCGTTGACGTTGTCAAAGCCAACGACGTTTGCGTCCGTCGTTTCCAGCAGCCGCCGGCAGAGATGAAAGCCGATAAAGCCCGCGCTGCCGGTAACAAGTATCGTTTGTGCCATGGGCGATGCGCCTCCTTACCGGCCGATGGAGTAGTACTCTACGCCCTCGTGCCGCATGGTGTACGGGTCGAAAATGTTGCGTCCGTCATAGACAAGGGGTACGCGCATCAGGCGCTTAAAGCTTTCCGCGGTCAGCCTTTTGATCTCATCCCATTCCGTAAAAACGAAACAGACGGACGCATCGGAAATGGCCTCCTCCGCGGATTGCGCAAGGCGAACATCCGGAAAGCGCGCATGGAAGTTGTCCATGGCCACGGGGTCATAGGCCGTTACGACCGCGCCCGCTTCAATAAGCAGACGGATGTTGTCAAGCGAAGGCGCCTCGCGCAGATCGTCGGTGCCGGGTTTAAACGCAAGACCGAGCACGGCGACGCGCAGCTTGTCAAAGGACATGACGCGATGCTTTGCCTTTTCGAAAAGCCGTACCTTTTGCGCGGCGTTGATGGCGACGGCGGCTTCCACGGTGCGCAGCGTGTAGCCATGCTCCCGCGCAAGGTGTTGCAGCGCTTTGGTGTCCTTCGGAAAACAGCTTCCGCCATAGCCCACCCCGGCGTTGAGGAACTTTGCGCCGATGCGCGCGTCGTGGCGCATGCCTTCGGCCACGTCGTCTACATTGGCGCCGACAAGCTCGCAAAGGTTTGCAATGTCGTTCATGTAGGAAATCTTGAGCGCAAGGAAGTCGTTGCAGGCGTACTTGATCATCTCCGCGCTGCGGCGTGAAACGGATACGATGGGAAGATCGAACGGTTCATAGATGGCAACGAGAATACGCTCCGCCTCCGGCGAATCCGTGCCGATGACGACGCGCGCCGCGTGCAGGGTGTCGCGTACCGCGTTGCCCTGCGCAAGGAATTCCGGATTGCTTGCGACAAGAACGCGCACGTTGTTGACAAGGTTGTCGCGCAGGTACTGCTCCACCTTCTCGTTCGTGCCGACCGGTACGGTGGACTTGACGACCACGAGACAGTCGTGCACAAGGCTTTCCGCAATCTGGCGGCAGGCGGCGGCAATATAATTGAGGTTCGCACTGCCGTCGGGCTGCTCCGGCGTGCCTACGCCGATGAAGATGGCCTCCGCATTTTCGTATGCGGCGCGATAGTCCGTTGTAAAGCGCAGGCGGCCCGCTTGCAGGTTTTTGACCATGAGCGCTTCCAGCCCGTCTTCATATATGGGCGAATGGCCGGTGTTGAGCAGCGCGATCTTTGCATCGTCGACGTCGACACAGGTAACGTCGTGCCCGACTTCGGCAAAGCATACGCCTGCGACCAGGCCGACGTATCCGGTTCCGGCGACAGCAAGTTTCATTTTTGCAATTCCTCCGTTTGCGGCGCGGTCTTCGCACGCCTTTTTTGCAGCGTTTCGCACAGCGTTTGCAGCAGATAGTGAAAGCTTTTCATCCTGCAAACGGCGGCGATCAATATATACAGGGCAATGCCGAGCGGAATCTGGATTAGGAGCGTCACCGCGTCGGAAAGGGCGAGCAGGTTGACGCAGTACACGGCGGCAAACATGGCAAGCGAAGCCAGAATGGACGGCACCGTATCGGCAAGCAGGTCTGTAAATTGATAGCCCAGCAGCCGCCGCGCCGGGATTGCGTTGTAGAAGATGGAGATCGCTGCCGTTGCCGCGAGCGCCCATGCCAGCGAAATCGGCGTCTTTATCAAGAACACCGCGCCGCAGATGAGCAACAGACCG
>CAYPLG010000070.1:0-13358 GCA_964411535.1 uncultured Oscillospiraceae bacterium | reverse complement strand
GCAGATAATCCGCCTGCTCTATCGTTTCCACGCCCTCCGCGACAATCTCCATGCCCAGCCACTTGGCCATGCGCACCAACGATTCAATAATGCTGCCTCCGCGTTGCGAGTTGCGATCGTTTTCCAAAAACCGCATGTCCATTTTGAGGACCTGCGCCGGTACATCCTTCAATGTGTTCAGCGAGGAATACCCGCTGCCGAAATCGTCAATCTCCACGGTAAAGCCCCGTTCGATAAACTGCCGGACAACGCGAATAATCTGCTCCGAAGACTCCACAAAGGCGGACTCCGTAATCTCCAGCCGCAGCAGTTCCACAGGCAAGCCGTACGTTTCTACAAGTTTGCTTATTACAGGAATCAAGTCCTCACGAAAAACGTCATAGCGCGATATATTCACGGAAACCGGCACGGGAGACCAGCCTTTGTCCAGCCATCTGCGCAGGAATTTGCAGGATTGTTCCCAAACGAATTTGTCCAGCTCATAGACAAACCCGGTTTTTTCAAATACGGGTATGAACTCCGCCGGCGATATAATACCGTCCTGCGGATGCCGCCAACGCGCGAGCGCCTCCACGCCGGAAAGCGTTCCGCATTTATGATTGTACTGCGGCTGGAGCCATACTTCGAATTGCCCGCCCGCAAGCGCGGCGTTCATCTGCCCGATTATTCTCTGCTGGCGCAGAAGCTCCGTACGCATGGATTCATCATAGGTCGCAATATAGTTATCATAGCGGCCTTTGACGGTTCCCTTCGCAATCGCCGCCCGGTCGTAAGCCGCGCTGATAGCAAGCGCCTTGTCGTCGATAATATAGCGGCCAACATAGATTTTCAGCGGGGGAAGCGAATCGTCGAGCGTCTCCACATCGCTATGCACCGACGCAAGCCTGGCCGTTCCTATCAATCGCCTGGGGTATAATGCGGCAAAGTTATCCGCGGTAATCCTGCAACAGGCGGAATCCTTCTCTCGGCACAGCTTGCGCAACACGTCCGCAAACCGGCATAGGATCTCATCACCCTTTTTTGTGCCGTACTGGTCGTTGATGACCTTAAATTTTTCGATATCTATACAGGCAATTACGTAATAGCCCGGCTCCTTGCCCGCAATAAGCTCCGTCGCCCTCTCGATAAAGCCGCTGCGGTTATACAGTCCCGTCAACGAGTCGCGCGTCGCCTGGAACCGGAGCCGCTCGTTTGCAAGCACCTCCTCGTGCACGTCATTGAATGTGATGATCATTTTCTCCGCAAGGCCAAACGTATCCTCCTGCTTATATACGTTCATGCGAAACCAGTGCTTAACCTTGGAAGGCGTTTTCAGCATGATCAGCTTCGTGGCCTTGCTCTGTTCCCGGTCATTGGCAAGGGAAAGCATCATCTCTTGCAGGCTTTGTACGTCTGCACTCTCCGCAACCATGTCGGCAAGGAACACCGCCCACAGGCCGCGGTGGTTATACGTACCGGCAATATAATTGGATATGGTATTGTCATAAATGAAAACGTGATTACGCCAATTGTATTCAATAACAACTGTTCCTGTGCTTTCAAGCACCGTATGGAACTTGATCTCCTCGTCGCGCTGCAGCTGCAAATAGCTGTTTTGCGCCCGCAAGCGCTCGTTCTCCGCCTTGCTGACCGCCGACTTGACGCGGGTACGGATCAAATCCCTGTCGATCGGTTTCGTTACAAAATCCGCAGCGCCACACTCTATGGCCTTCAGCAATGTTTTATGATCATCGCTGCCGCTTACGATAATCACGGGCATCGCACGCAGCTCGACATTATTCTGTATCCGTTTTAAAATTTCAAAGCCGTCCGGCCCCGGCATGAACAGATCCAACAGTACGATGGAAATTGCGGAGCCGAAGTGTCGCAGCCGTATCATGGCTTCGGTTCCGTTTTTCGCCATTTCAATTTGGTAGTCGTCTTTAAACAGCCCTTCCAGCAGGATTCTGGTCTCTGCGCTGTCATCCACGATCAGCATTCTGCGCTTGGCTTTTGTCTCCTGCCTTACCTCCGGCCTCGCTTCCGTCGTCAGCGCCGCGTCCTCCGGCTGCGCCGCATTCCCGTCGGAACTAAAGAATGCATAATGGTCCTTCCCCGTCTGCTTTACCTCGTACAGGGCTTTATCCGCATGGTGATAGAGTGTGTCAAAATCATGACCGTCCCGCGGATAGACCGCTACACCAATGCTCGCGCTGATTTGCACCTCCAGGCTGAACGCTTTTCGAACCTGTTCGCATATCTGCTGCGCCATCTTGCCGATAACCGCATCGTAAGGAATGCCGCGCAGCCATATCAAGAACTCGTCGCCACCCAAGCGGCAGACAAGGTCGCCTTCCCGAATCAGCGAACGAAGCACCGCCGTAACGTCCATAAGCGCCTGATCGCCCGCAGCATGTCCAAAGGTATCGTTCAAAAGCTTAAAGCCATCCATGTCCATCATGAGAAGGGCGGATTGCAAGGTCGGCTCCATATCGATCATCGCGTCCACCTTTCCGGAGAACGCCACACGATTCAGCACGCCTGTAAGCGGATCCGTTTCCGCCATCTCTTTTTCCTTAAGCTCGTTTTTTTCTTTTCGTCGATGTCCTCGTACATCAAAAACGCCTGCACATCCGTCGAATTCAGATATTCCACCATCTCAACGGTTAGCTGCCGCCACAGAACCTCCCCGTTATCGCCGGTCTCCCTGTATGCAAGCGTTGCAACGCGTTCCCCGCTATAGTACATCGCAAGCAGGTTGTTGGAATCGAGCAACGACACGTAACGATCCCTGTCATCCGGATAGACGTATCGCTCCGCATATTGCTTTGTACGCGCATTAAAGGGCATGGGTTCCGAACCAAATTTTATTTTTAGCAGTTCCCCGTCCTGCTCGTCGAGGCTTGCGTCTTTGCTAAGGTTACACCGAAATAGGGTATAGGTCTCCTCCGGCCGGGAGCTTATGGAATGCAGCCATTTTTTGAATACGGCCTCTTTAACGCGTTGATCGGTAATATTATGGAAAACCAGCACCGCATGATCCGGCTGCGCGTCCGCGTCAAAGACGACGGTAGCGTTGCACGCAAACCACTGATACTCGTTACTGCCCGTACGAAGCTGCATGGAAGCGCTAGCCTTCTGCTCGCCGTCGCGGATTTGCTTAAACATCGCACAGAGGTCGACTACGGATTCCGGTGCAACGATTCCAACGTCAATCAACGACTGCGGAACGTCCTCCAGCACCTCGCCATATTTTGCCGAATAGAGATTCCGGCTTTCCACACGGCAGGTATTGGCCTTCACGTCATAGATAATAAGCGCACGATTATCCGTTTCCGCCGCGATGCGGAGCATTTCCTCACTGATGCGCTGCCGATCTTCGGCGTCTTTTCGTTTTGTAATGTCGACCAGCACGATGTTGATAACACAGACCGTCCCGCGCTTTGCAACCAGCTGTCCGGTCAGCAGAAGCCAGCGGTATCCGCCGTCCTTCGTATGGCAGCGCACCGTGCTGTCGACAGCACGGCCCATTTCGCTATCACATATTTGCGCCGTCGCAGCAAGCAGGATAGGCACGTCCTCCTCAAACACAAAGTGCATTTCGTTCCCGCGCAAAAGCTTGTCGTATTCTTCCCTGTTATAGCCTGAAAAACTATAAAAACTGTCGTTATAGTAGGTTGTATGCAGGCTGCCTGCAATATCCCTGGAATCTACCTCAATCACCGCGATCCCGCCGGGCGCCGCGTTGATCATCTTGGTCATCTGGTTGCGTTGTGCGGTAAGTTGGCTGTTGATCTCAACAATATCGCTTGTATTCTCGAATTCGTGCCTGTCGACGATATACCGCACCTGCGCTTTGCGCCCGTTCCATTGGATCAGCTTTCCCTGCACACGATAAACCATCCCGTCAAGGGGACGCACCGCATCAAAGGACTTGAACTCCTCTTTTACAAGCTCGTTTCTATGGCAAAACGGACACGGCGTATCGCGGTGCATCAAGCGCACGTAGCATTTGTTGCCCTTGCACGACTCGAAGCTCTCGCCGATCATCTCCTCCGCCCTGTGGTTGACGTACAAAAGCGCATCCGTCTCCATATCGCAAACATAAATCGGATACGTTGCATCCTCCACCAGCTGGCTTAGGGACGCATGCTCAACAACATATAAATCATCGTGCGTGCCCTTAAGCTTTTCCTTCGCCGTATCTTCAATCGCGCAGCCAAGATTCCTTATGCACGTTTCCGACGCCGCGCTGCCCTTCACAAGCTCCTGCAACGCAACGGTAATTGAGCGATTCGGACGGTTGCGACCCAATTCCCACCGGCTAACCGTGGCAACATTGACATGCAGCGCGTGCGCCAGCTCGGTCTGCGTAATGCCAAGCTCCCGGCGCAGTTGCTTCAGTGCGTCCCGAAATTCCATATGCTATCCCCCCACGTCAATACTGTAAGCGCTAAATGCACCAAAATGCAAATGCGTAATAATATGCGTAGTTGTCTGCTAAAAAACGGGAGGCCTCATTTGACGACCTCCAATAACATCACAGCAACCGTATGTCATCCCTATAGCGAATGCGCACGTTTCACGCGAACATCCTGTTCCCCGCTCCGTTCGGCAATTCCTTTGTACTGCGCCGGCCAAGCGGATTTTTCTCTAGTTTATAACAGTATACCGCAAAATGCGCGTTCGAACAATACGAAAAATCACAAAGCAGGACGCAATCCAAAATGTCTTTGCCGTATCGTACACCCCTTCTTGCCTACGCGCCCAACGAGATGCCCGGTGTGCCGCGCCGCCTTTTCCTATACCCTTCCGCACCCAAAAATCCTTTGATCAATATCCGCAATGGTGATATTCCGCAGCCCGTCACGGCACTGCGCATCCAGCTTTTCATAGATATCGTCCATAATATCGGCCATTCCGGATGCGACAAGACAATCCATATCGACGTCCCCGCTGCGCCATGCCGACTCCACAAACCGGGTGTTTACGGCATCGGCAACCTGCCGGAGCGTCGTCGTTCGCGCATCCCCCAGGAAGCTATATCCGCCGGCGTTTCCCGCCTTTGTCTCAACCAGCCCGGCGTTTTTCAGCATGGCCATCACCTTCCTTACCCGCGCGGGATTTGTGCAGATATTCTCCGCAAGCGCCTCGCTGCTCAAAAGGCAATCCTTATGGTGCAAATACACCAATGCGTGTACTGCCAGGCTGAAAACACCGTTCATGCGTTCCTCCTATTCTTCCGTTACAACGTCATATGGCCAATCGTTGATTCCGCCAAAATCATACACATTTCGGTACCCAAGGTCAAGGAGCTTCCCGGCAGCCTCTTTGCTGCGCCGCCCGCTCCGACAGTATACCAGAATTGTTGCGTCCTTGTCCGGTAATTCCATTGGCATTTCCGATCCGATGCTTTCATTTGGCAGCAGGATTGCACTTTGCACATGTCCCTGCGCATATTCGTCCGCCGTTCGGACGTCTACAACAACAACGTTCTGCTCCTCCATCATTTTCTTTGCCTTCGCCGCAGAAATCGCATGATATTGCCCATCCCCGCCGGCTTCCTCCACGCGTATTGCATTCGTACTAACTGCATCCGTCGGCATATCCGTTTTCTCCTCCCTTGCGCTTTGGCAACCGGTCAAGATCAGCGCAGCTGTCAACGCGGTAATTATCACCTTTCTCATCATTCACTTTCCCTTACCTTTCATAATCAATTGCATTTTTCATTTGTAACTATATCGATTACATTATAGTATGTCAACCGCTTTTGCGCATACGCAAAAAAGACGCATGCACAAGCGATTTGCACCCGGCAAACGCCATCCCGATTTGCGATTGGTGTTCCAGATTTTAAATGCATGCAGCAATTGCGATGCGCAAAGCGGCGCCGTTACGTTCAGAAAGCCGGATAGAACGCGGCGCTTATTCTTGGTTGCCCGCAAGCAAAGTCCGGCGTCCGATTTTATGCGCCCGCAGTCGGTATGTACTCTTGCATTTCCGACCCATCCGCCGCAACCAGATAGTCCGTAAGATAGGACATATGATCCTCATCTACAAGCCAGGAAATCCGAAAATGGTAATAGTCCTTCCCGCCGATTGTCAGCGTGTCTACGTAACCAAAGGAAAAGGTATTGCCGGTAGCGGCGTCCTTTTCGCCAAATTGCCTTTCCAGCATGCCAACAGCCGCCTCCACGCCAATACCCGTTTTAGCAGAAAGGCCCGCAAGGCGCAAAAGCTTTTCGTAAGCGCTGTCGCTCATGACGGTATACATGCCCGCCTCGCCCGCTTGCAAGACGTGTTTCCCATCCACATCATACTGGCAATAGCTCTGACGTTCGGAATCAGCTGTCCAGTCAAAAGAAAGAATGATGCAATTCTCCAGCTCGGAGGTCTCAACCCCCTCCCACGCAGCCGATTTCAGCATGTAATCAAATACGATCTCCTGCGCGAGCTGTATCTCCTCTTCACTTGTGACGGCGCGTTCTGACAAGATCTTTGCATCCCTGCGCACGGTAATCATCACAGCATCGTAGCGCACCGGCTCCGTCTCATCCGTTTCGGATACGACATCCTCCATTTCCGGTTCCGTCGCAAGCGGCGCCGCCGTCTTCGCATCCGGCGCTGCGGGCGCTTCGGCTGGTCCGGCGCATCCGGCGGCAAGCAGCACCGCCGCAATCAGAATACAGAGCTTCCTTATCATGTTTTATCTCCCTTGGTTGTCCGCATGTCATAGCCTGCCGCGCACGCGGACGCCGGTTATCTATCTCCTATAGTATTGTCAACCGCCGTGACGTTTATCGGCTGGCTGCAAAATCATTTTCAGAATCAAAGCTGACGGTGTCAACAACCCGTTGCGTCTCATTGTTGTAAACAACGATATGCATACCGGGATCTTTTCTCGCATACTCCTGCTCGTTTATGAGAATCGAGCTTGTATCTCCATCAGCAGCGGCTGCGCTAATAATCGCATACGGAACCTGACTTTCCGGTATCGTCCCGCTGCCTGTAAGTAGCTTTGCGCCATAGTCCTCGTGCACGCCGTTGGAAAGGATTGCCGCATAATAGCTATGCTCGAATTTCCCCGGCTGCCGGGCGTCGATTCCAAGCGCCTGCAAGCCGGCGGCTATGCCGGCGGGCAACGTACCGGGCTTTATGTTCCCGGCGGTCATGAACACGGAATACCTTGCATCCCGAATCTGCGCCAAATACTGCGCCAAATCATTTTCAAATATGATTTGATCGTCCTTCTCCCATGCATATTCCGCCATATTGTCAACCGGCACCGCCCCCGCCCGGTCCAGATCCTGTATCAGTTGCTTGGTCCGAACCTTCTCGCCGCGGGAATTGCAATGGTATATGAAATCGAATATCAGTGTTCCCGGATACAGATACTGCGCCGGGTCGCTGATATAGGGAATCCCAATCAGCGATTCCTCCTGCTCCGTTAGCTTTCTATAGTCCGCCCCATTGCCCACGCTGGCCTCTTTCAATAACGGCGGCGCAATAAAGTATACTGCGGCGCCTCTTTTCTCTGCATATGCCTTATACGCGCGCAAATACCGTATGGACTCCTCACTGACGACCGCGTTGCGAATATCAACGTGGCCGTACGTATCCTCGGACCCGAAGTAATCTTCCAACGTATCCTCGCGAACGGCGGTCATCTGCCCCGTCTCGCCGTCGAACACCGTCCTACGGTAAAACCCGGTATCGGATGGTACATAAGTGTTTTTCTTTTCCGCGTACGAAAACAGGTATCCCCAAAAAGCGGGCCAGGTTCGAATGGGCAAATACCTGTACATTTCTATATCGCTGTCTATGCCGGACATCACAAGCTCCGGATGAATATCGGTAAATGCATCCTTTGCATGCCAGTTATACTCATATCCAAGAAGCACGATATCCCCGGCATTCAAATTTCGCTTTGCCAGTTCGGAGCAAAACAAATTTCCGTACCCCGCATGCACGCCAAGGTTCACGACCTTATATCCGGTCGCCTCCTCCAGCATGTCCTGATCGATACCGAACGCGGAGCTGCTTCCGGAAACCACGATGATCTTTGGCGCCTCCGTCCGGACAAGCGCGCGAAACTTGTCCTGTATCGCGCTTTGATAGCTTTCGCAAAATACGTCCTTCGGAAACAAAACAATGCCGAAAAAAGCACAGCATACCAGTATGGCGCAAAGCAGAATTGTACCGCCGGCATAGCAAATAAACCTTTTCATTGCATTAAAACTGGAAGTACAAAAACTCCGTGTTCAGCGTTGCGGTTGACGCAGTACCCACGAACAGGCATACGCACAACACAAGCGCAAGCAAACAGCACTGTATTACCACGGGCTGTTTGCGAAACGCGCAGTAGCACTTCGCTTCATCCTTTCTTGCGTACTGTACCATGCAGAAAACAGCCGTCATGGCGGCAGCCAGCAACGTCTTTGCCGCCGTACCGCCGATTGTCAGAACCGCCGAATCGAAAAGTCTTACGGGACTGAACAGCAGCAGCTTGCTTACGACATGGAGTGCGGTATGTATGTCGTTTCGAAAAAACACCCAAGTCATACTGACGATCCAAAATACGACCGCCCTTTTCAAAAAGACAATCGACGAAAGCGATTCATCGACAGAGAGCGCAGTATATAGCCTCCTTTTCCACGGCCGGAGCAGTTGGCCCGCAACAACCAGCATTCCGTTGATAACACCCCACAGCACAAAGTTCCAGGATGCACCATGCCACAATCCGCTCAAAAAGAACACAGCCAGAATATTGCAATACTTCCTTAGCGTACCCTTTCTGTTGCCGCCAAGCGGAATATATACGTTTTCCACAAACCACTCGTTGAGCGAGACATGCCATCTCTTCCAAAACTCTGACAGGGAGGTCGACAAATACGGATTGTTGAAATTCTTATGAATCTCAATGCCCAGCAATTTGGAGATACCTCTCGCCATGTCGGAATAGGAGGAAAAATCCGCATAGATATACAGTGAGAAGCCAATGACAGCCACAACATAATAGGCGGTTTTATCATAGGTGCTGTACACCGTGCTGATAATCTGCGCAAGGGTATTCGCAACGCATATCTTCTGAAACAGCCCCCACACTATGAGAACAAAACCGCCGATTGCCCGGTTTGTGTCAAAGGCGGCAGGGTTCCGTAATTGCGGAAGAAGGTCCCGCGATTTCTGTATCGGGCCGGAAAGAAGCGCCGGGAAAAAGGATACAAAGGCAGCATACCTGAACGGGTTCCGCTCCGGCTCGCACCCTCTGCGATAAACATCGTTTAGGTACGTTGTCGACTGAAAAACATAAAACGAGAGCCCGACCGGAAGAATGATGTTTTGCAAAGGAGCCGGTCCCCAAGGCAACGCAGCGATAGAAAGCAATTGGTTGATGCCGGAAAGCACAAAATTCGTGTATTTGAACACAAGCAATACAGCAATATTTAACGAAAAGAACAGGGCGAACCACCCTTTGTTTTTCTTCCTTGCAAGAACCTGCCCGCCAATATATGTAATAGCGGTTGAAAGGCACAATACAGGAAGCATCTTGATGTTGTTCCACCCATAAAAGATATAGCTTCCCGCCAGAATCACCAGATATCGATAGTTGCGCGGAATTGCATAGTAAACAAGAAGGAAAGCTGCAATAAACAGCAAAAAGGGAATGCTAACAAAAAACATAGCGCCTTTCCAATCCTATATCGTATTGTATCAGCGTCCGCCAAGGTAGTTTGCGTTCGGCAAAGCAGCCCGGCAATACCTGCAGCTTGCCTTCCCAATCCGGCTAATGCCTTTTCATAACAACAAAATTATACATGATTTGCAAGAAAATGCAACAAGCCATGAAGCGTACGGATGTTTTGTACGTCATGGCTTGTATCGATTCTGAATGCGACGATGGACTTTTCCTTATTCGCGGCTACGGAAAATCAAAACAACCGGCCGACCAGCCCTTCAATTTGGCCGGTAGCCTTCTCAATGGCTTCCTGCCGTTCATTCTCCGTTGTTCCCGTGCCGTCCACCAGCAGTTCGTCGAACGTATCGACGCCCAGAAAGCGCATGATTTCCCGGACATAATTCAATCCCTTGTTCAACGCCGGGCGGATAATCCAGGGGATGTTCGCGCCGGACGATTGGACGTAAAGAAAGACCCGGTGCTTATTGTCCAACAATCCATGCGGCTTGTTGTCTTCAAACTCGATGGTCTTTCCGGATTGAATCACGCAGTCGAGATATTCCTTCAGCGGCGCCGGGAAGGACAGGCTCCACATAGGCGCCGCCAACACATAGATATCCGCGTTGCGGAATTGATCGCATAACGATTCAATCGTGCGGATCTCCTCCTGCTCCTCCGGGCTTAGCCGCTCGCGGGCGTCCGCATGAATGATCGCGCTTCGATTTTCAAAATAACAGCCCTTCAACTGCGGGACATGGTGCTTGTATAAGTCGAGTTCCTGCACCTCCGTATCCGGATTGGCGGCAACGATGGCTTCCACCAACCTCCGGCCTACCGTTTTGCTTGCAGAATCCTTTTCCTCCTTGGAATTCACGGTGATATACAGCAGCTGCTTCATGACGTTTCTCCTCGTTTTAATTTCCGTCATAGTATATCCCGCGAATGCGTCTTTCATTTATGCAGGCGCGGCTGTTGCCGCGTCCTCGTCCGGCACACCGGCTTTTGCAAGCGCCCGCGCGCAATCCTCTATAAGTGCATGGACGTCATAGAAAGTATGCCGCTTATACCCGTTCGCGCACCGCATTCACAACGTTGATCGGCTTTCCCGAAAGAAAAGCTGCAATATTGTCCGCCGTATAGTCCATAATTCTTTGGCGGCTTTCCTTCGGCGCCCACGAAATATGCGGCGTAATCAGGCAGTTCTTTGCCGTAAGAAGCGGGTTATCCCCGCGAATCGGTTCCGTAGACACAACGTCTACGCCGGCCGCGTATACCTTCCCGGATTGCAGCGCCTCTGCAAGATCGTTTTCATCCACAAGCCCGCCCCGGCTGTTATTGAGAATAATCACGCCGTCCTTCATCTGCGCAATCGTTTGCCGGTTAATGATTCGCTCCGTATCGGGAAACAGTGGGCAATGCAGCGCGATAACGTCGGACTCCGACAAAAGCTGCTCCAGCGAAACATACTCTGCAATGGCTCTTCCGCCGTCGCTTTCATACCGATCATACGCCAGAATGCGCATCCCCATCGCTTTGGCAATTCTCCCTGTTGTTTGCCCGATTTTTCCAAAGCCGATGACGCCCATCGTTTTCCCGTCCAGCTCGATTAAGGGAGACTTCCAATAGCACCAGTCCGCATGGTTCTCCCATTCGCCCGCATGTACGGATGCGTCGTGCGCACCAATATGATGGCATATCTCCAGCAGCAGCGCAATTGCAAATTGTCCGACGGACGCCGTCCCGTACGTAGGAATATTGGAGACGGGAATGCCCCTCTCAGAAGCGTATGGATAGTCCACCACGTTATATCCGGTCGCAAGCACGCTGATATACCGAAGGCTTGGGCAGGCGTCTATCACCGGTTTTGTAACAGGCGTCTTGTTCGTCAAAACGATTTCCGCATCCCCGATGCGCTCGATAATTTCATCCGTATTCACGAGGCTTGTCCGTTCATATACCGTCAAATTCCCATATTTGCGAATCGGTTCCCAACTTAAATCGCCGGGGTTTTCACAGAATCCATCCAATACCACGATGTTCATTTCCGTTCATCCTTCTTATATATAGTAATCGCTCTTCCGCATTTTATCCCCACTGCGAACATTATCGCATACTATTCATCGAGAAGCCATGCATACGCGGAAAGAATTTGACCGACTCCGGTTGCCGGTTTCTCGGATTCTCCCGGATTTCTTGTAATTTTTCTTGTCATACGGACAAAATTATTGTATAATAACGCGTTTGTTAATAAGGAAAGAGGAAGAAGCTATGGATATCCGGAACATCGCCATCATCGCGCACGTCGACCACGGCAAGACGACGCTGGTTGACCAGTTACTGCGTGACGCAGGCGTACTGAAAAGAAGCGAGCAGGGCGTGGAGCGCATCATGGACAGCAACGATCTTGAAAAAGAGCGCGGCATCACGATTCTGTCGAAGAACACCGCCGTTACCTACGGCGACACACGTATCAACATTGTTGACACGCCGGGTCACGCCGACTTTGGCGGCGAGGTGGAGCGCATTTTGCAGATGGTCGACGGCGTACTGCTGCTTGTCGACGCGTTCGAGGGCTGCATGCCGCAGACGCGGTTCGTGCTGCGCAAGGCGCTAGAGCTCAACAAGGTGCCCGTCGTAGTCGTCAACAAGATCGACCGCCCGGACGCGCGCCCTGCCGAAGTTGTCGACGAAACGCTGGAGCTGTTTATCGAGCTTGGCGCAACCGCCGACCAGCTGGATTTCCCCGTCGTTTACGCCAGCGCGCGTGACGGCAAATCCGGTCTGTCACCGGATACGCTTGAAAACGACATGCGCCCGCTGTTCGACACGATTCTTTCCACCATCCCCGCACCGGAACAGCAGCCGGACGCGCCGTTGCAGATTCTGTTCTCCACGATCGATTATGATGAATACGTCGGTCGTCTGGGCATCGGCCGCATTGAGCGGGGTACGGCCAAGCGCGGCATGCCGATCGTCATCTGCGGCGGCGAGGGCAACCGCAACCACAGCACAAAAATTACGCGCCTGTACCGTTTCGAAGGCCTGTCCCGCGTCGAGGTCGAGGAAGCCCCCTGCGGCGACATCATCTGCGTAGCAGGCGTCGAGGGTCTCAACGTCGGTGAAACCGCGTGCGACCCCGCGCTTATCGAGCCCATGCCGTTCGTCCATATTGACGAGCCGACCGTATCCATGCTGTTTATGGTCAACGACAGTCCGTTTTCCGGCAAGGAAGGCAAGTATGTCACCTCCCGGAACCTGCGCGACCGGCTTTTCAACGAGGTCAAAACCAACGTTTCCATGCGTGTGGACGAAACCGGCACAACCGATACGTTCCGCGTTTCCGGCCGCGGTGAGCTGCATCTTTCCATCTTGATCGAGCAGATGCGCCGCCAGGGATACGAATTTGCCGTTTCCCGCCCGCGCGTCATCCTGAAAAAGAACGACAAGGGCGAGACAACGGAGCCGATTGAGGAATTGACCATCGACGTACCGAACGAGTATGTGGGTTCCGTTATCGAAAAACTGGGTCGCCGCAAAGCGGAAATGACCGATATGACGCCCCTTTCCGACGCAGCGATGCGCCTGCGGTTCCTTATCCCGGCGCGCGGATTGATGGGGTATCGAACGGAGTTAATGACCGATACGCGCGGCAACGGCGTTATGAACTCCGTATTCCACGATTACGAGCCCTTCAAGGGTC
>CAYPLG010000069.1:0-13417 GCA_964411535.1 uncultured Oscillospiraceae bacterium | reverse complement strand
CTCGCCGATTACCAAGCGCGTTTTTAAGTGCGACCTATGCGGCGGCGAGCCCCTGTGCGCAAAGTTTTGCCCATCCGGCGCGATTACATTCGTCGACCCGGCGGAAAGCGCCGATCGAAAGAAGGCTGTTGCGGAAAGCTTTAAGGAAGTCTTCGGAGAGGGGGGTCTTGCATGAGCGCCTGGACTGGAATTCTATTACGCGTTGACCTTGCGACCAAGACAATCAAAAAAGAGCCGCTCAATATGAAGAACGCGCACGATTACGTCGGTGCGCGCGGCCTCGGTACAAAGTATTTCTGCGACGAAGTCGACCCGAAGATCGACCCGCTCTCCCCCGCCAACAAGCTTATCTACATGACCGGCCCGCTTACGGGTACGGCCGCCGGCAGCGCGGGACGCTTCGAAATCGTCGCAAAGGCGCCGCTGACCGGTACCATCGGCGCGGCCAACTCCGGCGGGCATTTCGGGCCGGAGCTTAAGTATGCGGGTTACGACGGCGTCATCTTTGAAAACGTCTCCGACACCCCGGTGTATCTCTACATCAACGACGATGTCGTAGAGCTGCGTGATGCGAGCGAGCTTTGGGGCAAAACCGTGTATGAAACCACGGATCTGTTGCAGGCACAGCTTGGCGCATATAAAATCTCCTGCATCGGGCCGACGGGTGAAAACCTCTGCCTGTATGCAGGCGTCATGAACGAGAAGCACCGCGCGGCAGGCCGCGGCGGGCTCGGCGCGGTCATGGGCAGCAAGAAGCTGAAAGCGGTCGCCGTACGCGGCACGGGCTCCGTCACGGTGGCAAGGCCGGAAGCCTTCATGGCGGCGGTTACGGACGCACGCGCAAAGCTCCAGGCGCACCCGGTTTCCGGCGCGGGCCTTGGTCAGCTCGGCACGCAGATACTCGTCAACATTATCAACGAGTCCGGCGCGCTGCCGCTGCATAACTGGCGCGACGGCTCCGTATTTGACAAGGCGGACGACACCGGCGGCGAAACGCTTGCCAAGACCTATCTTGTCAAAAACAAGGGGTGCTTCGGCTGCTCCATCGCGTGCGGCCGCGTAACGAACGTCCCCGACGGCCCGTTCAAAAGCTTTGGCGAAGGGCCGGAATACGAAGCCGGATGGAGCTACGGCGCGGATTGCGGCGTTAACGACCTTGCCGCCATCGTACGCGCAAACCATCTGTGCAATGAATACGGCATGGACCCCATTACACTGGGCTCGACAATCGCCTGCGCAATGGAGCTGTCCGACATGGGCGCGCTCCCCGAAGAAGACGTCGGCTTCAAGCTTCGCTTCGGCGACGCCAAGGCCGTCGTGGATCTTACGGAGGCCGTCGGCAAAAACGAGGGATTTGGCAAGGTGCTTGCGCTCGGCTCGTACCGCATGGCGGAAAAGTACGGCCATCCGGAGCTGTCCATGAGCGTGAAAAAGCAAGAGATGCCAGCCTACGACGGGCGCGCAATTCAGGGTATGGCGCTGGAGTACGCAACGAGCAACCGCGGCGGATGCCACGTACGCGGCTACCTGACCTCGCCGGAAATCCTCGGCGTACCGCTTAAGACCGACCCGCTCGTTACGGAAGGCAAGGCCGGGCTACTCAAGCTCTTCCAGGATCTTACCGCACTGGTCGACGCAAGCGGCACCTGCCTGTTTACAACGTTCGGCATTGGCCTACCGGAGATTGCGGCGGAGTATCGCGAGGCGGTCGGAACGGACGAAACGGACGAAGAAATCCTGCTCAAGGGCGAACGGATCTGGAACCTCGAAAAGCGCTTCAACATTGCCGCAGGCGTGGAGAAGGATACTCTGCCGCCACGGCTGCTGCGTGAAAAGCTGCCCAGCGGCCCGGCCAAGGGCAGGGTTGCCGAGCTTTACGAAATGCTTGGCGAGTACTATACGCTGCGCGGCTGGGATGCCGAGGGCACGCCGACCGCCGCAAAATGCGAGGCGCTTTCCCTCTAAGCCATGCAGGTACGCTTCTTTGCGACATACAGGGATATCACCCTTACGAAATCCATCGAGGTGCCCGCGCCGGAAACGGTTCGCGGGCTCCTCGACCTGCTTTCCGAAAAGTACGGAAAAGCCATGCATGACAAGCTGTACCTGCCGGACGGTTCCCTAAGCTGGGACGCCATCGTGCTCGTAAACGGAAGGCATGTCGTGCATTTACAGGGCCTTGATACAACCATCGCCGAACCGGACGTCGTTTCCATTTTCCCGATGGTCGCCGGCGGATAATGCATTTGATTGGTTTCATATTGGAAGGAGGCGGGCGCCTTGATACCACTTGACGAAATACAGGCGGTTCTTATTCGTTACCCCAAGGATCAGCGCTATGCGCTCGCTGCCATGCAGGATATGCAGAGGCAGTTTCACTACTTACCGCGGGAAGGTCTGGCAGCGCTTGCGCGTCACCTTTCCTGCCCCTTTTCACAGCTGTATTCCATGGCGACGTTCTATAAAGCGTTTAGCCTTTCGCCCAAGGGCAAGCACGTTATCAAGCTTTGCGACGGTACCGCCTGCCATATCCGCGGCGGCAGCCTCCTGCTGGAGGGCATTACGCGCGAGCTTGGCATCCGTCCCGGTGAAACGACGGCGGACGGGCTGTTCACCTTGCAGCTTGTCAACTGCCTGGGTTCCTGCGCCATTGCGCCGGTAATATTGATCGACGATACGTTCTATGGCAAAATGACGCTCGAACGCCTTCCCGGCGTACTCAACACGTATCGGGAGGAGGCGGCACAGCAATGAAACAAACGATTTTGGTCTGCTGCGATACCGGCTGCCTCGCCAACGGCGCAAGCAACGTAGCCGACGCGCTTGAACTAGAAATTCGTAAAGCGGGCATTGCCTGTACGGTGGAGCGTACGGTCAAACGCACCGGGTGCCACGGCTTTTGCGAGGTCGGGCCGCTCGTACGCATTGAGCCGGACGATATCGCTTACTATCAGGTAAAGGAAAGCGACGCAAAAGATATTGTCGCAGGGCTCATCAGCAACGCGCCTGTTGAGCGCCTCTTATACAAGGATTCGGCAGGCTGCGTGCATACGCCGCGTGCCGCACACCCGTTTTATAGCAAGCAACGCAAAATCGCTCTGCGCAATGTCGGAGAGATCGACCCCCATGCGCTTTCCGATTATCTTGACCGGGGCGGATATGCGGCGCTGCAAAAAGCGCTTGCCATGACGCCGGACGAAATCATCAGCGAAGTGGAGGCTTCCGGCCTACGCGGTCGCGGCGGCGCGGGCTTCCCTACCGGGCGCAAGTGGCGTACAGCGGCCGGCTATGACGCATTCCCGAAGTACGTCGTCTGCAACGGCGACGAGGGCGACCCCGGCGCGTTCATGGATCGTTCCATCCTGGAGGGCGATCCGCACAGCGTGCTGGAGGGTATGGCCATCTGTTCACTCGCAATCGGCGCAACGGAAGGCTTTCTGTATATTCGCGATGAATACGACATGGCCGTACACGCCATCAACGGCGCAATTCGACAGGCGGAGGACGCCGGCTTCCTGGGCGACGACATCCTGGGCAGCGGCAAGTCGCTGCATCTCTCCGTCGTGCGCGGCGGCGGCGCGTTCGTCTGCGGCGAATCCACCGCGCTTATGGCCTCCATCGAAGGCCGTGTCGGGGAGCCGCGCGCCAAGTACATCCGCTCCGTACAACGCGGGCTATGGGACTGCCCGACCGTGCTGAACAACGTGGAAACCTGGGCGAACGTACCGGTCATTATCCGCGACGGCAGCGCATCGTTCGCGCAGCTCGGCACGGAGGGCAGCAAGGGCACCAAGGTATTCACGCTCGTGGGCAAGGTCCGAAACACCGGCCTTGTGGAAGTGCCTATGGGCTGCACCCTGCGCGAGCTTATCTATGAAATCGGCGGCGGGGTAACGGGAGGACGGCCGTTTAAGGCCGTGCAAACCGGCGGTCCCTCCGGCGGATGCATCCCGGAAAGCATGCTGAACCTGCCGGTTGATTTTGACACGTTAACAAAGTACGGCGCAATGATGGGCTCCGGCGGCATGATCGTCATGGACGACACAAGCTGCATGGTGGAGGTTGCACGTTACTACGTCGGCTTCCTTTGCGAGGAAAGCTGCGGAAAGTGCACGCCCTGCCGCGAGGGGCTGCGTCAGATGCACAGAATTCTCACCGACATCTGTGAAGGCCACGGACAGGAGGGCGACGTCGAGCTGCTCGAACGCCTCGGCAGAACCTTGCAGGACAGTGCGCTTTGCGCGCTCGGCAAATCCGCACCCAACCCCGTATTGACCACAATCCGGTATTTCCGCGACGAGTACGATGCGCATATCCGCGAACACCGTTGTCCGGCAGGCGTCTGCCGCAGGCTGACATGCTTTGCCGTTGACGAAAGCAAGTGCCGCGGATGCTCCGCATGCGTGCGCGCCTGTCCAACCGGCGCAATAACAGGCGCCGTCAAGCAGCCGCATCGAATCAATCAGGAGCAATGCATTGCCTGCGGCAGCTGCCGCAACGTTTGCCGGTTTGATGCAGTTCGTGTTACCGGGAGGGTACCATCATGACTATGACCATTACCATCAACGGAAAGCCGTGCGTATGCGAACAGGGTGAATGCATCCTGCCGGTCGCGCGGCGCAACGGCATAGAAATTCCGACACTGTGCCAGCATGCCTCGCTCGGCGAGCAGGGCGCATGCCGCGTATGCATTGTTGAGGTCGAGGAAAGCGGTCGAAAAAAGATTGTCACCGCTTGCGTATACCCGATTACGCGCGTATGCAGCGTCGAAACCGGCAGCGATCGTGTGCGAGAGGAACTCGGCGTTATATTGGCGCTTTTGCGGTGCCGCGCGCCGGAGAGCAAAGATATCGCAGCGCTGTGCGAGCGGTACGATGCGCCCGTGCTTTCGCGTCTGGCTCCCCTGCCCTCCGGCAAGTGCGTGCTCTGCGGTCTTTGCGTCAACGCATGTAAGCGCCTCGGCGCCGGAGCGATCAACACCATGCTGCGCGGAACGGAAAAGCTTGTCGGCACGCCGTACGACGAACCCTCACCGGATTGTATCGGTTGCGGAAGCTGCGCCGCCATCTGCCCGACCGGGCATATCGCATGTGCGGAAACGGAAGCGGAACGCACCATCTGGGGCAGAACGTTTCGCATGCTGCATTGCAGCCGCTGCGGCGCGCCTATCGGTACGCCGGAGGAGCTTGCTTACGCGGCAGCGCGCGCCGGGCAGCCGGAAACAACCCTGTGTGAAGCCTGCCGAAAGCTTCACATAGCGGATGTGCTGGCGCAGACCTACGGTACACGCATCTAGTCATACCTGCAACACGCACAAAACCGCCTTTGCAGCGCTGCATAGGCGGTTTTTCATTCTGCATGAAGAAAGCGGCGATATTTGCATATCGCCGCTTTCTCTCCGAACGAGAAATGGAGTCTTGGGGTATTCCTGCTGCTGTTGCAGTCTGCTTAGTCTTCTTTGAACTCGTAATCCTTGCCGGGCAGCAGCGCATTGACAATAACGCCGACGATTGCCGCGACGGCCAGACCGCCAAGGGAGATCGGTCCAATGACCAACGGAGCCGAGTTGAAGCCGAGGCCGCAGACAAGGATCAAAGCAGCCACGAGGATGTTGCGCATCTTCTTGAAGTCCACCTGGTTCTCAACGACCGTGCGGATACCGGTAGCGGAGATCATGCCGTAGAGGACGATCGAAATACCGCCGATAATCGAAGCAGGAATCGTGTTGATGAACGCGTCGAAGATGTTTACGAACGACAGGATGATCGCCATGATGGCCGCAATGAGCATGACCTTCGGATCATACACCTTGGTCAGCGCGACAACACCGGTATTCTCGGAGTACGTCGTGTTGGCCGGGCCGCCCAGAACGCCCGCGATGGACGTGCCAATACCGTCGCCAAGAAGGGTACGGGTAAGGCCGGGGTCGGCGATGAAGTTCTTGCCGCAGGTCGCGCCGATAGCGCAGATGTCGCCAATATGCTCGATCATGGCCGCAAGCGAAACCACTACGAACGTTACAATCGCTTCGCCGGCGACAACCGGATCAAACGACTGCATGCCGAAGAGGAAGCGGAGAGGCGAGTAATCCATGATCGGCGGGATGGCGATAATTGCCGCGCCCTTGAGCGGAGAGAAGTCTACCCAAGGCAGGCCGAACAGAGCGTTGCCGGAGATCAGCGAGATGATAACGCCAATGATGAACGAACCAAATACGCCGATCAAAATGGGAAGCAGTTGGATCATGCCCTTTGCAAACAGGTTCACAACGATGATGATCGCAATGGCAATCACTGCGAGGATCCAGTTGTTCTGTGCGTTTGCAATGGCGGACGGCGAGAGGATCAGACCAATGAGGATGATGATCGGGCCGGTAACAACGGGCGGGAAGAGGCGCATAACCTTCTTGGTGCCGAAGATCTGGATGAGGATCGCAAGAACCACATAGACCAAACCGGCACAGAAAACGCCCAGCGTTGCGTACGGCAGCTTCGCGATATCGCCGTTTGCGATGGACGCGAACGCGCCCAGGAAAGCGAACGAGGAGCCGAGGAAAATCGGAACCTTCTTCTTGGTGATGAAGTAGAACCAGATCGTAGCAATACCCGCTGCAAGCAACGTTACCGATACGGACAGGCCCGTAAGCAAGGGAACGAGCACTGTCGCACCGAACATGGCAAAGACGTGCTGGAGACCCAGAACAAGCATTTTGCCTGTTCCAAGTTGTTTAAAGCCGTCATAAATGCCGTCTACTTTGTTATCCATTGAATTACCTCCTAATTATTTTTGATTAGGTCTCCATTTCTCTGTTATATCAAGAGCCAGGGAGCTCTTTGATACCATTGTGTTCGGTAATTGTTTGTCAAAGTACAGTTGTGTTTGTAACGGTTGTGAATTTCTTTTGATGGGTAAGCGGTTTTACCCGCTTACCCAATTATACATCAGCGTGATTTATTTGTCATTATTTTTCTTCTCACGCAACGCACGCAGGACGTCGTCCGGCATGATGGGCATACGCGTGAAACGAATTCCAATGGCGTTATAAATTGCGTTTGCGATAGCCGGTGCGCCGGGAACCATCAGCGGTTCGCCAACGCCGCGCGCGCCATACGGACCGGTCGGCTCCGCATGCTCGACATACTTGACGATCATCTCCGGGATATCGTCTGCGGTCGGGATCTTGTAATCGACAAAGGACTTGTTGAGCACCTTGCCGTTCTTGAGCTTGAGTTCCTCAAAGATCGCCGTACCGAGCGCCTGCACCATTGCGCCTTCGCTCTGTGCGCAGAACGTCGCGGGGTTGATCACCTTGCCGGCGTCAAAGCAGCTTGCCATCTTGAGCACCTTGACGTGGCCGGTCTCGGTATTGACCTCAACCTCCGCACCGTTGACGCCCATCGTCCAGAACGCTGCCGGATGATGCTTGGCTACGCCGGTCTTCTTGTCGGTGTTGATGTTGTTCTCCAGCGTAAAGGAGCCAACGCCGATTGCGGGACCGCCGTATCCGGATCCATCCGGGAACGCAATGCCCAGCGCAAAGTCGGAGATCGGGCAGCGGCGCTCCGGATAGAGCTTGTGCACCACATAGCCGTCCTCAAACTTCAGGTCGCGCTTGACCGCGCCAAGCTTGATCGTCGCAAGATCGAGCACCTTGCTCACAAGATCCTCCGCCGCAAGCTTTACCGCGTTGCCCGCGCAGTACGTGGTACGGCTTGCAACCGTCTGCCACTCGTACGGGGTATGGTCGGTATCGCCGGAGCAGAACGTGATCTTATCGGGCGTGACGGAAAGCACCTCCGCCGCAATCTGCGGCAGTACGGTGGCTGCGCCCTGTCCGATTTCCTGCCCGCTGCTCATGAGGAAGAACGTGCCGTCCTCATTCATGCGAATGATGGCTGCGCTGCCGGCGTTCGTCGGCATGGAAGGCGATTTCCAGCCGCTTGCGATGCCCTTCGCACGCACGATATGCGGGTTGCCGGTCGGCTCGGAAGGCTTGTCATACTCGATGTCCTGCAGCACGGTTTCCAGACACTCCTGGAAGCCCGCAACATCCATATGCTCGCCCATGCCGGTCGTGCCGCCGGGACGCAGGCCGTTGACGCGGCGGATTTCCACTTCGGAAATGCCCAGCTCCTTGGCAATCATGTCGATATTCTGCTCGATTGCAAAATGGATTTCGCACATGCCAAAGCCGCGGTACGGGCCGCCGACGGGATGGTTCGTATAAACGCAGTAGCTATCCGTCCAAACGTTGTCGATATCATAAGGACCGGCGGACGCCCATCCGCCAGCCTTCGTGATGTTGACGCCATACTCGGTATAGGCGCCGCCATCCCAGAAGAAGTCGTTCTTCACGCCGATGATCTTGCCGTTTTTGTTGATAGCGGTTTTGATCGTCGCATGCATGCCCTGGCGGACATACGCGTTCATAAACTCATCCTCGCGGGAATACACCAGCTTGACGGGACGGCCCGCGCAATGCTTGGCCAGCGGAATAACGATGCCTTCGAGCGTCGTACCGGCCTTGCTGCCGAATCCGCCGCCCACCGTCGGGGAAATTACGCGGATTTTATTGAGCGGCATGGCAAATGCAACGGAGAGCGCCTGCCGTACGGCATAAGGCGACTGGCAGCTTGCCCAAACCGTCAGCTTGCCGTCAGCCTCATACTTGGCCATACAGGCATGCGGCTCAAGCGGCACATGCTGCACATGCGGAATGTAGAAATCGTGCTCAAACACAGCGTCCGCTTCCTTGCAGGCCGCTTCAAAGTCGCCCTTCCGCAGCACATAGTGATGCGAAATGTTCGTGCCCGGCACCGGGTAGAAGATCGGCGCCACCTTGTAGCTGCCAAGGTCCGGGTGAATGACCGGCGCGTCCGGCTTCATGCCTTCCTTCGCGTCCGTGACAGCGGGCAGTTCCTCATATTCGACTTTGATCAGATCGCAGGCAGCCTGCGCAATCTCCGGCGTTTCGGCGGCAACCGCAGCAACGGCCTCGCCCATATACTTGGCGGTATCGCCGGGCTTTGCCATAAAGTAGCGGTCTTCCAGATACAGACCTGCACGGTTCGGATACTCGTCGCCGCAGATGCAGCAGCGGACGCCCGGTAGCTTCCTCGCCTCCGTCATGTCGACGGAGATGATTTTGGCGTGCGCATAAGGGCTTCTGACGCACTGCGCGTACAGCATACGCGGCAGATGGATATCATCCACGTACTCGGCGGCGCCGGTGACCTTTTTAATCGCGTCGGAACGCGGGTAAGATTTGCCTACATGCTTTAACTCTTCCATTATTTGGCGCCTCCTTTGCTCTGATTTGCTACATCCTCGATAGCCTCGATAATGCGAATATAACCCGTGCACCGGCAGAGATTGCCGGAGATGGCGTGCTTGATTTCGTCGCGCGTGGGATGGGGATTCTCGTTGAGCAGCGCCGTGGCGGACATGATGAAGCCCGGCGTGCAGAAGCCGCACTGCAACGCGGCATGGTCGACAAACGCCTTCTGTAAGGGCGACAGATTGCCGTCGCTATCCGCAATGCCCTCGATAGTCGTGATGTGCATGCCGTCCATTTCCGGCGCCAGCACCAGACACGCGTTGATCGGCTTGCCGTCTACGATAACGGTGCATGCGCCGCATTCACCCGCGCCGCAGCCAACCTTCGTACCGGTTAAATGTAAATCGTCGCGAATCACATTGAGCATGGTGCGGTTCGCCTGTACGTCGAGCTCGACAAGCTCCTCATTGACATAGAACTTTACAGGATACTTTTTCATGCTCACTTCGCCTCCTTTCGTAAAAGGGCGTTCAAGCTGTTGCGGACAATGACCTCCACAACGTCCAGACGGTATTCCTTGGATGCGCGAACGTCGTCAATCGGCTTAACCTCCGTGCGCGCAAGCTTTGCCGCCTCTTCAACAATGGCCTCCGTAACAGACTTTGCACCGTTGACCAACGCTTCCGTCTTCGGCAAGCGAACGGGCGTCGGCGCGACGGCGCCCATAGCGATATGGTATTCGCCGTTTACGTACGCAACCGTACCGCAGATGGTCGACAAATCGACCTCCTTGCGGCGGGCAACCTTCGTAAAGATGCCCTTCGTGCCTTCGATATACGGCACCTTGATCGCCGTAACAATCTCGTCCGGCGCAAGGTCTACCTTGCGGACAAACTTGATAAAGTCCGTAATCTTCTCCTCGCGTTTGCCGTTCTTGCCCTCGATGCAAAGTACGGCGTCAAGCGCATACAGGGGCGTACCGGTGTCGCACAGCGGCGAAGCGTTAATGATATTTCCGGCACAGGTTGCGCGGTTGCGCACCTGCTTGCTGCCAAGCGAACCAGCCGCTTCCGCAAGGAAAGGATAGAATTCTTTTACATCCTTGTTCTCGGATATTTCAGCCACCGTCACGCATGCGCCGATGGTCAGGCCGTCCTGCTTATTAAACGTAATTGTATCAAGACCGGGAATCTTTTTTATATCGATGACATACTCCGGGTGGATCAACCTTTCGCGAAGCAGAATCACGATATCCGTTCCTCCGTTGAAAATCACGCCTTTGCCCTGCTCCTTGAGCGCGCAGGCTTCAGCAATGGTTTTCGGTTGATAAAACTCAAATTCATTCATAATTGCAACCCTCCAACAAAACTCTTTCGGGCAAGTTTCCGCCGCATGCTCTATGCCACGGAAATCTCCCGTTTACACGCGTCCGATACGATCGCGGCAAACGTGGTGTTTCGGATAAACGCCTGCTTTTGTAAGAAATAGGTAAACGCGGCAAGATCATCATCCGTTTTCATCTTGCTTGGATCGTCCACAAAGCTGAAAAACAGATTTGCCATGTCGTAGCAGTTATTGAGCGCCATATTGTATTTATCCTTGATAAAATTGACGCTCGTAAGCATGGACTGCGCCTCGTCGCGCATCGCATACATGGTGCGAAGACGCTCCATTATATATACGTCAACACCCTGTTCAAATATCCGGCGAATCGCCTCCGGCTGTTCCTCTGCGGGCAACGCTTCGATATACCCGCCGTCCAGCCTTCGATACCGCAAAACGGCGTCCTGCGGCACGCCGGTGAACAGATGATCGGCCGCCTCGCAGAATGCTCTCGCAAAAGGATCCGTAAACGCACATAGCCGCCTCTCCCTCTGTTTTGACAGCCACCAAAACAACAGGGCGACAGCGGCAACGATCACTATGGACAGCCATTGCATCGGCATTGGCGCTTGACCTCTCGATCTGCAAAAGTAGGAGCAGGCGGCTGTGAAACGCAGCCGCCTGCAATGGCGTTCTAATTATGCATCCTCAAAGCCGTCGAACGCGACGACTCTCGAAATGCAGCTTTCGCCTTCGATGAGCTTCCACGGGAAGATACCGATGACGCAGCGCTTGTTGCTGAGCTTGTCAATATCGCCGCCCAGGCACTCTGCATGAATCGCTTCATACGGCTTGCAGAAGAGCTCGATATGCATCGCCTGATAATGATCCGGCCACGGATAGACTTCTGCCAGCGACTTGCCGTACTTCTCCTGGAACTTCTTGTCGCACTTGGCGGCTTCCATGGGCTCCCAGTCACGAATCTTCGTGTTCATCGGGTGATCTGCGCTGCCGCAGTCAACGCCGATCCAGCGGATCTTCTTCTCACGTACCCACTTGACGAAGTCCAGCGACGGACCCGGATGGCGCAGCATGTAACGCTTCTCGTCGGCGCCCGGCATATCAAAACCGTACTTATGGTAGCCGGTGTTGATAATCAGGATATCGCCTTCGCGCACTTCGCAGCGCTTCTCGATATCGGCAGCGGTGTAAATGCCAAAATCGTCCTCACCGAACTCGTCGGAAAGGTCGCAGATGACGCCGGGGGCGCAAAGCTTGGTCAGTTCCAAAGACGCCATGTCGCGGCCGGCGGTATCGAAATGCAGCGGGCCGTCCAAATGCGTGCCAACATGGTTGCTGTGCGTAATCAGCTGTCCATTGGCGCCGTTCGGCGCAAGGCGCTTAAAGAACTTCATTTGCAGGGGCTCGTAGGTCGGCCACGGCGGAGTGGTAATACCGAGAGGGATCGTCAGATCGTACATTTTGATGTCAGACCATTTGCTCATAATTGAATCCTCCTATTGTAATTTAAGTAGGTGTTGTATGGTGCATTCCCCGTAGGCGGGAATATCAT
Source organism: uncultured Oscillospiraceae bacterium (assembly GCA_964411535.1). GTDB lineage: Bacteria > Bacillota > Clostridia > Christensenellales > CAG-138 > CAYPLG01. The sequence goes on along the minus strand of CAYPLG010000069.1, from coordinate 1,244 downwards.
CCAGTTACTTGGCCCATGCTTCCGCGCAGGTGGCAAGCGCTTTCTTGAAGCACTCCTCCGGCGGATTCACGATGCCCGCGCCAACCTGGCCGACGCCGGGATCCTTATGCGCGATACCGGTGTTGATGATCGGGCGAATGCCCGTCTCGATCACCTTGCGCAGGTCGATACCCGTTGCACTGCCGCGGAAGTTGAGCGCCGGGATCTTGTATGCCTGGCCCTCGCCAACGGTGATTTCGTACATCTGCGTCGAGTAGTTGATCGCGTCGCTGACCTGTCCGCCGACAAACTGCACGATCGCGGGCGCTGCCGCCATGCAGAAGCCGCCGATGCCGCCAGTCTCCGTAATGCAGCTGTCGCCAAGATCCGGCGCTGCGTCGCATTCGTCGTAGCCGGGGAAATACAGGCCCTTGACCATCTCCGCAGGGCCGGTGAACCATGCGTTCGGTCCGAGGCCCGCGATGCGGATGCCGAAGTCCGTGCCGTTGCGGCACATCGTGCCAAGCACCGTGCAGTACGGAATGTCAAAGATCGGATCCAGCGTGCTCTTCATCGACGGCATCGAGATGTTGAGGAACGTGTGGTTGTTGCCGTTAATGAAGTTATACGCGGCAATCTTCTGCTCCTGCGTAAACTTGGTCTCCATAATAGAGGGAACCAGTTCACGAATCAGCAGGGACGTGCCGGCCTCGTTGCGGTTATGCGCTTCGTCGCCCATCTGGAGGAGCTTCGCAATAAGAACCTTGATATCGATCTCCTTCTTGAGCTCCATCGCGGCCTTCAGCACCGGATACAGTTCCTTCTCCATCCAACGCAGACGGGTCAATACCTCGTCGTCGCATGCGCCGAAGCGAAGCACCTTGCCAAGGCCTTCGTTAATCGTGCAGTACGCACGGTTGCCGAAAGCTTTGTTCTCAATAATCCACACCGGCATGGAAGGCGTTACAACGCCAGCCATCGGGCCGACAGCAGAATGCATATGGCACGGCTCAAACTTGACTTCGCCGCTTGCCGCCATCTTCTCGGCTTCCTTGAGATCCTTGGCCCAGCCTTCGTAGATGATACCGCCCATGACAGCGCCGCGCTGCGGTCCGCACATCCGCTCCCAGGTAACCGGCGGGCCCGCATGCAGGAAGAGCTTCTTGCCCTTCGCCATGCCGGGAACAACCTCGCCCGCAATGCCAAGGCCAACGAGCGTCGGCTGCGCGGCAAGAATGCGTTTGAGCGCTTCCTGATTGGCTGCG
>CAYPLG010000068.1:9866-13588 GCA_964411535.1 uncultured Oscillospiraceae bacterium | reverse complement strand
TTACTCGCCCATAAGGAGTTCCATGACGTACATTTCGAGCTTCTCGTAGTTCCGCTCCGCAATGCACTTGGCCTGGAACGCACGGTCGAATTTCTCAACCTTCTTTTCGAGCATGCAGGCGATCTTCATGCTGTTCTCGATGTGCCGGTACTGATCGTCCGGATGCTGCGTACGCATGGCCTTGACGTCGAGGCCGACCATTTCGCCGTTCGCGCCGTAGTTATGGTCGCAGAGCACCTTGATCTGGTCGAACGCGCCGCGCAGGGATTCGACGCCAAAGCTCTTGTCCTGGTCATAGCGGCAGCCGTTCTGGTCGTTTAAATGCACGGAGCCGAGCTTGCCGAACTTCAGCGCAAACGCCATTTCGTTCGCCGGGTCGAGGCCCGCGAGGATTGCATGCGCGCTCTCCAGCACCGCGCCGACGCGCTTCGGGTCCTTGCTCGCCGCGGATACCGCCATAACATGGCCGATCGTGCCGCAATAGCTGCGGTCGATGGGCTCGTTGGGCTTCGACTCGATCAGTACGCGGATGTTCTTGTCGTAATCGAGCATGCCGTTGATGGAATCGATCAGCTGGCCGATCTTCTCCACCGGGTCCTTGCTTTCCGCGCAGAGCGTGCCTTCGCGGGCAAGCCACAGCACGATGTTCTTTGCGCCCAGCGCGTTGGCGATGTCAATACTGCGCTTCGCGCGCCACATTGCGAATTCGTAGTCTTCCTTGCTGTTCGACGTAAAGCCGCCGTCGGTCGTATGCGGGTCCATCCAAAGACGCGGCGCAACGAACTCGGCAACGAGGCCGTACTTGTCGAGGGTCGCCTTGATGTCCTTGGCGTAGTCGACGATGGCCTTCTCCGTCATGTTGTTCATGTCCGGCACGGCGTCGTCGTCATGGAACTGTACGCCGGAAAGGCCGATTTCCTTGAACTTCTTGAACTTCTCTTCGAGGTCGACGGTCGGGCGTACGCCGGGGCCGAACGCTTCCACGCCTTCGTTGACGTTCCAGGGGCCTGCGGTAAACTTAAATCTGCTCATAATTGAATTCCTCCTGCTTGCATTTTATTTTGCTATTATGCGTGTAGAATGTATGTTTCTATTTGCGGCATTGCGCGTACGCGGCCTCCACGGAGGCGATAAGGCTGTCCAGGCATGCGTTGAATACCGATTCCCCAAGCGCCGGGGTTGCATCGCGCGGGTCGTAAACGACGCAGTTGTTCTCGGAGCGCTTGCACTCGAACACGAAATCGTCCGCAATGCCATAATCGGTGTACGCAAGCGGTACGTCGCGCGGCGGTAACGAGGCAAGATGCACATTGTCGTCGCAAAGGTACCGCATCATGGATGTTTCCGCAATGGTGCCGTGCCCGAAATCAAATTCCGCGCCTTCCGGCAGCTCGAAGGGCGTAACCGCCAATACGCGGCTGTCCGTTTCGTTGGTGAACTCGACGGAAAGCCGTTCGACCGTTGCGCGCTGTCCCCATGCGCCGTGGCCGTTGACGATTACGATCAATGCGTAGCCTTGCGCCGCAAGCAGCCGAAGATGCTCCCGTATCATGAGCGCGAACATGTCTTCGCGCGCATAGAAGCTCTTCATGCTGTTCTTTGGTACGTCCATGCCGACGACATAGAGCGAATCGGCGTTCTCAAACCCCTTTGTCGCAAGAATATCGGCGGGACGCTCCCGCTCCGTGCCAACGAAGAGGGTCGGCATGACAACGCCGCCAAGACGTTCTGCCGCCCGCCTTGCAAGCGCCTGCGCGGCAAGGGGATCCGTGCCGAACGGCATGGCGGGCCCATGCCATTCAAGCGGGCCCACCGGCAGGTATACGATCGAGCAACGCTGCTTCTCGGCCAGTATTTCGCCGGGACGCAGGAACTCCATTTGTACTGTTCGCATAGCCGAACCTCCTTAAATCAACGCGCTCTCTTCCTTTTGTGTCCATGCGCCGTCGCCCATGTAGCAGGGCGGAAGCGCGTTCGGAATCTCGAACGTGGATTGCATTTGATACATAGCGCCGCTTTCGCTGCTTAGCATAATGCCGTGCATCGTTTCAAACACATGGTATGCCATTTCCTTGCTCGCGCGGTGGTTGCGGTTTGCGCGGATGGACCAGGCCATTTCTGCGGCGCCCAGCCCGCGGGAGTTGTCCGCATAGCCGTGCGTAAAGGGGAAGGCTACCGGCTCGCCAAGCGTCTTTTGCAGGTACACAGGCGCGCCGAACTGGTTCGGGTCGCCCATCGTAAGAATGCCTTCCGTGCCGTAGATTTCGAGGTTGGTCTTCTCGTCAAGGATACAGTCCGAATTCATATGCAGCGTACCCAGCACGCCGTTGCTGTACTGCATTGCCGCGGTGATTACGTTCGGTACTTCGAGGCTGTAGCTCTGCGCAAACATCGGCGCGCCGATGCGCGTGTTGACGCGGTCGGGGCGGTTTACGCGGGTAAACGCGGACACGGTTTTGACGGGACCCAGTATTGCGGCAAGCGCCGTGAGATAGTACCCGCCCATATCAAAGCCGATGCCCGCGCCCTTTTTGTACAGATGCGGCAGGAATTCGCCATAGATACCGTAGTTGCGGCTGATGGATGCACGGCAGGAAACCGGCTCGCCAATCAGGCCCTTCTCCACAATGTATTTGGCCGTCTGCACGCTTGCGCCAAGGAACGTATCCGGCGCAACGCCAAGGTGCAAGCCCTTCTCGTTTGCCAGCGCGACAAGCTCCTTGCCCTGTGCAAGGTCTACTGCGATCATCTTCTCGGAAAAAACGTGTTTTCCGGCTGTAAGGCATGCCTTAATGATCGGGTAATGCGCTGCGGGCGTGGTCAGGTTGACGACAAGCTCGATGCTCTTGTCGCCAAGAATCTCATCGAGTGTCAGGGCGCGAATGCCGAATTTTGCGGCGCTCGCCTCCATGCGCGGAATGTCCAGATCGCTGCACGCAACAAGCTCGATGATGGAGAATTTCCCGTTCGTGAACGACTCCATGTAGATGTTGCTGATAGAGCCGCAGCCCACGATGGCCGTCTTAATTCGTTCCATGGCTTCCTCCGTTCTTCTATCTGCTTACAGAGACAGCAGAACCTGCTTCAAGTTCTCCGCCACCTGCTTGATTTCCTCCTCGGAGGAATTGATGTTGATACCGTAGCCGGAACCGAGACCCTTGTCCACAACGCCGACGCTGATATTGACTGCGCGGCCGGTGTTAAAGTCCGTCTGCGGCAGCATGTGCGCCTTGTACTCCCGCTTGGTCGGGAAACGCGGGCAGTCGTAGGGGCAGTTGGCGTCCGCACCGGTGACGCGGTTTAGGATCTGCTCCATATTTTTGTATACATGCCAGCCGGAGTATGCGATGGGCTTGCCGCCGATTTTCTCGCAGAACTTTTCCGCAAGCTCGACTGTATCGAACAGCAGCGTCAGCAGCGTTGCGCATTCGCCGTCCGCGTCGTTGATCTTCCGGAACTGGAAGTTCGGCAGGCCGGAGAGCGCGTTCTTCAGAATGGTCTTCTTTGCATGCAGCGTCGCAAGAATGTTCGGCAGCTTGCGGAGCTGTGCCAGCGCGACTGCGCCGGTGAGCTCGTTCATGCGCAGGTTCATGCCGACGATGCTGCGGTTGCCGACCTCGACGCCCATGCGCGAGGGCTTGTGGCCCTGATCATGGAAACCGAACGCACGCTCATACAGCCGCTCGTCGTTGGTCATGACCGCGCCGCCGTCGCCTGCCGTA
>CAYPLG010000068.1:0-9846 GCA_964411535.1 uncultured Oscillospiraceae bacterium | reverse complement strand
GTTTTGAATACGTTTAGGGAGAAGGCTGCGATGTCGCCGTAGCTGCCGACCGGCTTGCCCTTGTACTTTGCGCCGAACGCCTGGCAGCAATCCTCGATAACGTACAGGTTGTGCTTTTTGGCAATTGCCATGATGGGGTCCATGTCGCAGGGATTGCCCAGCATATGTACCGGCATGATCGCCTTCGTCTGCGGGGTGATGAGCGCCTCGATCTTGGTCGGGTCGATGGTCAGGGAATCATCCACCTCGGCCAGCACGGGGATGGCGTTGCTCAGCACGATGGATGAAATGGATGCGATAAACGTGTAACCGGGGACGATGACTTCGTCGCCCGCGCCGATGCCTAGCGCCGCAAGGCAGCAGAGCAGCGAGCCGGTGCCGCTTGTCGTCGCAACTGCATATTTGATGCCCATCATCTTTACAAGCTCTTTTTCAAAGCTGGCTACCTTGTGCTGGAAACCATCCACGCCTTCCGTGCCGTAACGGAAAAGGTAACCGTTCTCGATGACGTCCATTAACTCTTTCTTTTCTTCTTCGCCAATTACATAGGACCCTGGTCCGCCTGCCATAGTATTATCCTCCTGAAATTCATAGTAATGTTTGTAATGTATGCTTTATTGTATGGGGCTTACCGCGCCTCATTCTTTCAAAAAACCGTTGAAGAATGCCAATTCGGCGGCGAAAAAATATGCGTTGCCGAACGTAAGGGTACTATCTGTGCAATCGGGAGCCCGCTGCAAGGCGTCCAGTACGTTTTTTAGCATATTCGTTCACCGCCTTTCTGTCGTAATCAAACGGGAAAGCAATACGATTCGTGCGTTACGGAAGAACGCGCTGGGTCAGCATACCACGATAGGCGTCCATCGCGCGGACAAAGCCCTCGGCGTACTTAACGCCTGCCTGCATGCCGCGAAACTCGGACGTAATGCGGATGGTATCGAAGAAACGGGAGGTGTCGCCGCCGAGCACGGCGTAATTGTCCACCATCCACTGCTTCTGGCTGTCCATGCAGGAAAGCATGTTCATCTTCGTCTCATAGAAGTCCGTGATATCGACATAATCCGTCGGAACGAAGCCCATGCTGTTGGCCGGCTCAAAGTAGAAGATGGCCGGGATATTCTCGTACGGCGCCTCTTTTGTCTTCAGGTGCGCGATGGGGATCATGACGGCGATGTCGTTGACAATTTTGCTGGTCAGCTCATGATCCGGGTTGTAATCAACCGGATAATGCGTCAGGATTACGTCCGCCTTGCAATGCCGCACCAGGTTGATAAACGCCATGCGGACGCTTTTGTCCTCGTAGAACATCTCGTCGTCATAATCGAGGCAAATATACTCCGCACCGATCAGCGCAGCGCTCTTTGCGGCTTCCGCCTTGCGGATTTTTGCAATCTCCTCCATCGTATGGTGGGCGGAGCCGATGTTGCCGTTGGTCGCGGTGGCGAGGTATACCTTGTGCCCCAGGGATGCGTATTTAGCCAGCGTACCTGCGCACATGGTTTCAATGTCGTCAGGATGCGCACCGATTGCAAGAATGTTCATGAATGCTTCCTCCTGTTAGATTTTTGAATGCCGATTTTCCATGTATTTGTCGACCACGATGATGATCAAAAGGATTAACCCTTTCACCATCTCCTGCATATTGGCCTGTAGGCTGAACATGCTCATGGCGTTATAGATGATGTTCATGAGGATAACGCCCCAGAGCGTGCAGAGCGCACCGCCCTTGCCGCCGGAGAACGCCGTGCCGCCGACGATGACCATCGGGATGATGTTGAGCGGGCCGTCGAGGGCGAGGTTGCCGGAGGCGGAGAACATACGGGTCATCATTACGATGCCGCCGAGCGCCGCGCAGAAGCCCTGCACAATGAACACACTCCAAAGATGTCCGCGCACGTTGATGCCGAGGCGATCCGCAGCGCCGATGTTGCCGCCGATGATATAGAGGTTACGGCCGTACTGCGTTCTCGTTAAGACGAATTCCGCAATCAATGCGACAATGACGAAGATAAAGAACGTAATCGGAATGACGCCGATCTTAATCTCGCTGATCGCAAGGAGCGTTGCATGCATGTTGGATACCGGCACCGAATTGGTGATGGTGAGCGCGATACCCTTGTAAGCAAGCTGCATGGTCATCGATACGATGAACGGCGGCAGACGGAAGCTTGCGATAAAGAAGCCCGTTAGCGCGCCGCATGCGCAGCCTAGCAACAGCGCGATCAGAAGCGCCGGGATAAAGCCGATCTTGGGCAGCGTCATCATAAACACGCAGGCCGTCAGCGCCATGGTGGAACCCATGGAGATATCGAGCTGGCCGCAGAGAAGGACGAACGTAAAGCCGATCGCCGCAATGCCGTAGGCCGGGATACTTTCAAACAGGCCGGTCAGGTTTGCCGGACGGGGGAAGTATTCGTTGATGAAGCTCATGACCACGAAGATCACGACCGACAGCAACAGGATACGATATTGCATTACGAATTTTTTAACTGCTTTCATCGCGCTTACCTCCGCTTCAGCTTGTCAAGGCAGATGGCGAGAAGCAAGATGCCGCCCTTGACAATGTACTGCACAACCGAATCGACGCCGATGAGGTTTAGGATATTCGTAATCAGGCCATAGATCAGTACGCCGATTAGCACCTGCACCATGCCGCCCTTGCCGCCGACAAGCGAGTTGCCGCCGACGATGCTGGCAATAGCCGCGTCAAAGTCCGCGCCGTTGCCGGAGTACGGGGAGGCCGCCGTGGTGCGGGAGGTCATGATGATCGCCGCGATTGCCGCCATGAAGCCGGCCAGCGTAAATCCGATGAACTTCATCCAGTTGACGTCCACGCCCGCTAGGTAAGCGGATTTTTTGTTTGCGCCGCTTAGCAGCATTTGCCGGCCGAATTTTGTTTTCTTGATTATCACCTGCATAATGATCATGATCACGATCCAGATGATGGCCGCGATGGGGAAGGTGGCAACGTTGCCCTGCCCGATAGCCTTGTACCAAGGCGCGTTAACACCGTAAATATCGAGGCCGCTGCAATAGGTCAGCGCGATGGCCGTGCCGACCATGCTGGTTGCCAGCGTGATCAGGAACGCTTCGCCGCTGCCGCCTCTTGTCAGCATCATGAGCCCGCCGTTGAAGGCGCCCATTGCGATACCGGCAGCGATTGCGACGGCCATGCCAATTGCGGCGGAGCCGGTCGTTTTCTCCAGACCGACGCAGAGCACGGCGCACATCGACAGCGTTGCGCCGATGGAGAGGTCGAAACCGCCGACAAGCAGCGTCAGCGTAAAGCCGACCGCCATGACGCCGTTGACCGATACGCGGCGCATCAGGTTCATCAGATTCGACCAGGTAAAGAAGTTTTCGGATAGAATCGCGCCCGCGATGATGAGAGCGATCAAAAGCAGCAGGTTTGTGTTGTCACGCGCCCAGCCGCCGACTCGCTTCCACTTGGATTCTGTCATTTCATTCATCTGTTTCACCACCCTCAGAACGCATAGCGCATGATGTCAACCGCGTTAATTTGCTCGCCCGTAAGCTCCGCCGCAATTGCATCGTTTTTCATCACCAGAACGCGGTCGCTCATGCCGATGACTTCCGGAAGTTCGGAGCTGATCATAATAACCGCCTTTCCGGAGGATACCAGTTCGTTGATAATCTCATAGATTTCGAGCTTTGCGCCAACGTCGATGCCGCGCGTCGGCTCGTCCATTATGATAATATCAGAGTCCGTATTAAACCACTTGGCCACGACGACCTTCTGCTGGTTGCCGCCGGAGAGGTTGAGCACCTTTTGCATACGGGAAGGCGTTTTGACCTTGATTGCGGCAATATACTTGTCCGCAATCTCGTTTTCCTTCCGGTTATTGAGGAACGCGCCGGATTTGATCTTGTCAAGGTTTGCCATGACGATATTGCTTTTCACGGTGAAGTCAATCGTCAGGCCCTCCTCCTTGCGGTCCTCGGTCAAGAATGCGATGCCCGCTTCCTTGGCCGCTTTCGGGTTGCTCTTGCTAATTTTCTTTCCCTTGACGTAAACCGTGCCGCCTCCGATATAGTCGACGCCGTACAGTGCGCGCATGGTCTCCGTACGGCCCGCGCCGACGAGGCCCGCCACGCCGAGCACTTCGCCCTTGTGGAGGGAGAAGCTGACGCTTGCCTTGCCGCCCCTGCGCTTCAGGTTTTCCACACGGAGCACTTCCTCGCCGATTTTATGCTCGCGAGCCGGGAAGGTCTGGCTGATTTCGCGGCCGACCATCATCTCGACCAGCCTGTCGCGCGTAACGTCGCCAACAGGCTTCGTATCGATGATCTGTCCGTCGCGCATGACGGTTACGGAATCGCAAATGGAGAAGATTTCCTCCAGACGATGGGAGATGTAAATGACCGAAACACCCTTGGCCTTAAGGTCGCGAATAATCTCAAACAGCTTCTCCAACTCGTTCTGCGTCAGCATGGCAGACGGCTCGTCCATTAGAATCAGCTGCGAATTATAGCTGAGCGCCTTGGCGATTTCCACCATTTGCTTGCCGGCAACCGACAGCGTTCCAACCTCGGTTCGGGGGTCTGCGTCAAAGCCGATCCGGTCCAAGTATGCCTTGGCTTTTGCGCGAATATCCTTCCAGTTGATTAACTTGCCGTTGTCGCTCAGCCGCCCGGCAAATATATTTTCTGCTATTGACAGGCCGTCGACAAGGTTCAGCTCCTGAAAGATGATGCTAATGCCGTGCTGCGCGGCGATGGTCGGGTTGGCGATATGCACTTCCGTACCGTCGATTAGCAGCGAGCCTTCGTCCGCCTGGTAATTTCCGTTTAATATTTTCATCAGAGTGGATTTTCCGGCGCCGTTTTCGCCGACAAGGGCGCGTATCTCGCCGTGATCCACCGACATGCTTACATGATCGAGCGCTTTTACGCCCGGAAACGATTTGCTGACATTGCGAATTTCGAAATATGCGTTGCTCACATGATCCCGTCCTTTCATTTGGACGGGGCTCATCACCCCGTCCAAATCACTTAGCTTACAGTTTTACTGGTACACGGTGCCGATCAATCATGCGGCGCGGTGTCAACGTTCTCGGTGGTAACAAGCAGCATGCCGAGGGTCTGGATGCGCTCTACATCTTCACCGTCGGTGATCTTCTTGATCATATCCATGGCGTCACGGGCAAAGAAGCCTGCCGGATAGGAGATGGTGAACATGAACTTGCCTTCCTTGATGGCGGGGATGGAGCTCTCATAGAAGCCCTGAGAAGCGATCTTTACGGAATCGGTCTTGCCGGCCGCTTCGATGGCTGCGTAGACGCCCCAGCTCATGCCGTCGTCCTGTACGATGAAGGCGTTGAGGTCCGGATGCGCGGTGAGGATATCCTCTGCGGCGGCCTGTGCCTTCTGGCGATCCCAATCGCAGTACACGGTCTGGACAACTTCGGTTCCCGGATACTTGTCAAAGACTTCCATGAAACCGGCGGTACGCTGCTGCGCATTGTCCGCACCGGTCAGACCGGCGATGATGGCAACTTTGCCGGTTTCGCCAGCGGCCTTAATGTACTCTTCCGCTTCCAGTACGCCGGAAGCCTTCTGGCCGAACAGCACCTGATAGATGATGTCGTTGATGCCGAGGGCGGGATCCATGTCATAGTGGGAAACGACGATCAGACCAGCGTCTGCGGCCTTCTTCATCGCGGGAGCCAGCGCGGCGTTGTCGGCCGGCTGAATGGTGATGGCGTCAAAGCCCTGCGCAACGCAGGAGTTGACAAGGTTGATCTGCTGGTTGACGTCCTGACCGGCGTCAAAGATTTCGCTCGTCCAACCAAATTCCTTGCACTTGTTCTCGATTTCCGCATAGTAGAGGTGGTTCCACTCGTTGTACTCGGCAACGACGATACCGACCTTCAGCGGCTTGGCTTCTGCCGGAGCAGCTTCTTCTGCGGGGGCAGCTTCCTCTGCGGGGGCAGCTTCTGCTGCGGGTGCGGCTTCTGCTGCCGGTGCGGCTGCGGGCGCTGCGCAGGCGACGAGGCTCAACGCAAACATCACGCAAAGTACGAGGGCTAGTAATCTCTTCATTTGGTTTTCTCTCCTTCTTTTATTTTATCAAGCGCGTCTGCTTGATGGGGAACAATGAAAAAGCGATTGCCGGATACTGTGCGAACATGCGCAGGATCCTGTGAAAATGACATTGGTTTGTTTAGCAGTTTGTTTAGGCGTTTAACTCTTTTTTAGTTTGCCACTAAAATGAATAGGTGTCAAGAGGTTTTGCACCTGTATTTTTTTGGCGAAACCTGCAAATTTGTCGGATTTCTCGATATTTGGAATATTTGCTTGCGAAAACTAAACATGTTTAGTATACTGGTTAAGCTAAGAATGATAAACAGAAGGAACCGTACTGACATGACCAAAATGACCACGAGAGAAATCGCGCGCCTTGCCGGCGTGTCGCCGGCAGCCGTATCCTTTGCACTAAACGGGAAGAGGGGGATCAGCGAGGAAACAAGGAAGCAGATCATTGCCATTGCAAGGGAGCAGAATTATCGTCCCCTGCCCGCCGGGCCAAGGGCGGAAAAGCAGATGAACTTCGCGGTCGTTTTTCGTAACTATCTTCCCGCGCTGGACAAGCTTTTCTATACGGAACTCAACAACAGCGTGATGCAGGTTTGTGACGAGCCGAACATCAGTCTCATCATGATGTCCGTGCAGATTCAAAATGGCGAGGCGATGCTGCCGAACGCATTGTATATGGACAATCTGGACGGCATCATCGTTTACGGCGATTTGGACAGGCGAATTGAGCAGGAGTTGGAAAAGCTCGCCATTCCGACCGTTGTGCTGGACAGCAGCCGCCACGGGCTTAGGAATGCTGTTTATGTAGATTACGCAAACGCCGCATACGTTGCGACGCGGTACCTCATAGACCTTGGACACCGGGACATCGCCTATCTTGGCAATGACCGTATGCACGATTTCAACCTACAGACGTTCGGCGGTTTTCAGCGCGCGACGACGGAGAGCGGCTTGCAGCTTTCCACCGACCGCATCCAGCTTAACGTATACGACGAAACAACGCTGACCAAATGCATCGACAATGTCTTTCAGGGCGCGGCCAAGCCGACGGCGCTGTTTTGCGCGGCGGATTGCTATGCGATTCACGCCATCCGGCACATTCATTCGCTCGGCATGCGCGTGCCGGAGGACGTTTCCATTGTCGGTATTGACGATATCGTGATTTCCCCCTATACGATTCCGTCGCTGACAACCGTCCGCGTGGATCGTGACCGCATTGGGGAGCTGGGGCTTATGCTATTGAAAAAGCAGATTGCCGGCGAGCCGTGCGAGAGCGTAACGCTGCCGCTCGACGAGCTGATCATCCGGGAAAGCTCCGCTGCGCCGCGCAGGCGGTAGGCAGCGTTTGCATGCCCGCTGCGCCTGTGCTATTGTGGATATATGCAAATGAAAAGTAACGCGAAAACCGCTTTATTGATTGCCATACTGCTTGTCGCCTCCACACTGCGCGCGCCAATCACCGTTGTCGGGCCGATCGTCGGCGTTATACGGGAGGCGCTTTCGGTTTCGAGTGCGGTGATGGGCCTGCTTACGACGTTGCCGTTGCTCATGTTCGCGCTCTTTTCGCCGCTGGCCGGCAGCGCAGGCGTGCGGTTCGGCGTCGGGCGCGTGATTTGGGCAAGCTTGTGCTGCACGCTGCTGGGACTTGTCATTCGTTCCTACGCGGGCGTTGCCGGGCTGTTTTTCGGCACGATGTGCATCGGCGTGGGCATGACGTTTGGCAACGTATTGCTGCCTAGCATCATCAAGTCGGCGTTGCCGGAAAAGGCGGGCCTGTGTACAAGCCTGTTTTCCATGACGACGGCGTCGTTTGCCGCGATTTCCTCCGGCGCGAGCGTGCCGCTTTGCGTGACGGCGGGCTGGGGCTGGCGGCATACGCTGGCGCTTTGGGGCGTGCTGGCGATTGCAGCCGTTCTGGTTTGGGCGCCGCACCGGAAGCTGACGCTGCAAACACCGGCCGACGCGTGCGCGGGCGCGCGCCGCTCGGTATGGCGCTCCGCCGCCGCGTGGTGGATTGCCGGGTATATGGCGGCGCAGGCATGCATCTTCTATTTCTTCGTTGCGTGGCTGCCGAGCATTGCGCAGTATCGCGGCGTTTCGCAGGTTGTGTCCGGTACGATGGCGACCGCTTACCAGATTTCGAGCATTGCGGGGATGCTGGTTGCGCCGAACCTTGCCGCGCGAAAAAGCGCGCAAAGACCCGTGCTGTTCAGCGTTTCCGTGTGTTATATACTGGGCCTTTTGCTGTTCCTTTTTGCAAGGGCCGACGCGGCGCTGTGGCTTGCGACGATTGTGTGCGGCGTATGTACGGGGGCGTGCTTTTCCATTGTACTGCTGCTGCTTGCCTTGCGTGCGGAGGATTCCGGCCATGCCGCAAGGCTCTCCGGCATGGTGCAGTCGGTAGGGTATGCGGCGGCGGCGGTTAGCCCGACGTTGTCCGGCTACCTGTTCGACTTGTTCGGTTCGTGGCAGGCTGCGCTTGCCATCATGCTTGCGCTTGCCGTATTCATGCTGCTGGCGGGGGCCAAAATGGGAAAAGAAAAGGAAACCCGGCAAACGGAAAATACCGTTTCGTGAGTTTCCTTTGTGTAACCGTGCTTATTTACGCCGCTTAGCGGACGTTTTCCTGAATCTCCATAAACAATTCCCGCTTGAGCGCGAGGATGGCCTCCGTTGCTTCCGCAATGGGGACCTTCTTTTGTATCCGCTTGTCGCGCGTGCTGATCTCCACAACGTCCTCCTTGCAGTTGCGCGGGCTGACCGTGATGCGGATGGGAACGCCGAGCAGGTCCGCGTCGGAAAACATGATACCGGCGCTGACGGTACGGTCGTCGATAACGGTTTCCACACCGGCCTGCTGCAACGCGTCATAGAGGTCGTTGCCGATTTGGCGGATGTTGTCGCTGTCGGCGCGCAGGCAGCAGATGTGCGCTTCCCAAGGCGCGATGGAAATGGGCCAGATGGGGCCGTACTCGTCGCGGCTTTCCTCGCAGACGGAAGCGCAGAGACGGCCTACGCCGATGCCGTAGCAGCCCATGATGGGGTTGTGCAGCTGGCTGTTCTCGTCGATGTACTGCATATGCATGCTTTCGGTATACTTGGTGCCGAGCTGGAAGATGTTGCCGACCTCGATACCGTTGGAAATGCGCAGCGTCTGCTTTCCGCAGACGGGGCAGATCCCGTTTGCATGCGCCTTTGCGATGTCGACATACGTAACTTCCCCAACGTCGCGCATAACGTTCATGCCGGTATAGTGATAATCCTTCTCGTTCGCGCCGCAGACCAGGCTGCCCACGCCGTCGAGCGACTTGTCGAAGACGACGGTATGCCGCTTGCTGTCGAGGCCGAGCGGCCCGATAAACCCGGCGACGATGCCGCTTTCCTCGGTAATTTCCGCAGGATGAATCTCCGCTTTGAGATAGTTGCGGAGCTTGACCTCGTTGACCTCCGTATCGCCGCGCACAAACGCGATGACATAGGAATCGTCCGCATTGCGCTGGTATACGACGGCTTTGCAGGTGTTGCGCACGTCTACGTGCAGGAAATTGCCCACGGCCTCAATGGTGGCCATTTCCGGCGTTTGCACCTTTGCGAGCGGCTCGACGGCGGCAAGGCCGGTATTGTCCGTAACGCAGGGCGCGGCTTCCAGATTGGCCTTAAAGTCGCAGCTGTCGCAGAGGACGAGCGTATCCTCGCCAATATCGGTAAGCAGCATGAATTCATGGGAAATTTTGCCGCCCATCATGCCGGAATCCGACAATACGGCAACCACATTTTTGCAGCCGGCGC
>CAYPLG010000067.1:0-13653 GCA_964411535.1 uncultured Oscillospiraceae bacterium | reverse complement strand
CAGAAAGTGCACCGGGTAAAACACATAGAAGAAGTATTGCGACCCATGCCCGCGCTGCCCGTTGTATACGGTCACCGGAGGCACGGCGAGGAGTATCCACGGGGAAACGATCAAAAGCGGCGCAAAGCCCGCAAGCTGCCAATACCGGTTTGCCCGCAGCACATACAGCAGCACGATGCAGAGGATGCCGAGAAAGACATACTCGCTTCGAATCAGAAACGCCAATCCGGCGCCCGCAAGCGTAATGCCAATGACCGACAGGACGCATGCTGCGCGCCGGGCGGCAAGACGTTCCTGCGACCAGGCGATGGCATAGAGCGTGAAGACGCCGACACACAGCGTAAACAGCACGTTTTGTAGAGAGGGATGCCAAATCGTATTACTGTGGGCAAGGTTAAACGGAATCTCCGAGAGCAGCGCAAACAATCCGATGCGCAGGCCGTACCGGAGGCGGTTACTGGTATGCAGGAAGCCTTCCACAAGCAGAAAACAGAAGATGGGAAACGCTACGCTTCCCAGCGCCTCGCAGACCTCCTTGATCATCGGCGCGCTGCGAATAAACCACGGCATGTCCGAAGTGAAATAGATTACGCCGTCCACGCGGTAGGGCGCAAGCACACCGTCCATAATAATGGAGCCGAAGTGGTCGATTATCATGCTTGCGATGGCGATCCACTTAAGGGTAAATCCGTCGAGAATCCGAAAACGTTGTTCGTTCATGCTGCCCATCCTATGCATCAAGGTATTTGGAGGCTTCCTTTCGGCTTAGCGCAGAAAGGCCGTCAGCGTGCCGGTCGAGAAAATCCCGCACCCATTGGGCGTTGCCCTTGCTGTATTCCCGCAGACTCCAGCCGATGGCTTTGTTGATGAAAAATTCGTTGGAATGGAGATTGTTGACGATGATCTCCTCCAGAAGCTGCGTGTCGGTGTTCTCCTTAAAACGCTGCTGAAAATCAATGGCCGTGCGCCTAAGCCACAGGTTGTCTGCGCGCGACCAGTCCAGCATCGTGGCCTTGAGCGCCGGATACTTCATCACTAACGTTCCGCAGACCGCGTCCAGGCTGTCTACGGTTTCCCACCAGGACTTTTCGGTGATCAGGCGTTTCAGGTTTTCCATGTCGTCTATGCCCAACTGCTGTTCGTGCAGCTGCACATAGGCTACGCCCACATACTGCGCTTCGCGGTAGGGCTTTTCCCAGCACATGAACACAAAGTCCCAGTCAAAGGACAGAGGCTTGCTTTTCCCCAAAACGGGCTTTCTGATCTTTTCCAGCACCGGCTTCGGCAGGCCGAGGAAGGGGAAGCGGTTCTGCATATAGGCGGACATCTTCTGCGCCTGTGTATCATTGCGCAGTGCTTCCATCTGTTCAAATAAACCGTCATACCACATTGCTGTTGCCTCGCATCCTATTCTTTCGGTAAATGATGAAGCAGATTGATCGTGCGATAAATCACCCCACAGGATGGGCAGATCCAGTCATTGCTGCTTTTCTTGGCTTTCTTGTGCAGCCGCGTCAAGGAAGCTGCGCAGCACTTGGGACATAAAACTTCCTCACCCCGCCACAGACGCTTCAAAAACAAAACTTCTGTGTCCCTGCTTTGCGTATACACTAGGATTTTTTCACAAACGCTACGGTTTGTTGCTTCAACGAGATTTTGCCGACCTGATAGCCGTAGCTTTCCAGCTCTTTTTTGTAGTTAAGGAAGGAATGATCGATGGGAATCCCAACAATGTCGGCGATCTCATGAAACGTCAGAACAAATCCCGTGCCGCCCCTCTCTGCAACGTATTTCCACAATGCATCAAATTTGCGCATGCGTTTGTCTACCACCTGTTCCATGCTGCCATTGCCGTATTTCATGATAACATATTATAGCACAGGAAAGTAGCAGTGAAGAAGAAGTGCAATAGTATCGCCGATAAACAAGAAGGTAAACGATTTTGGGCTTGCGCGTTTTTTAAATGTGTCGTTTCATGATTGCGTTTGATAGGCCATTGCCATGCAAGCCTTGTGGTAACGTAAGATATGCAAGGCAAAATCAGGGTGACCTTATCATTATTCGTAGATGGGTACTACTGGCTATGACTTTTCCATACATCCAGGCATGTGCATGATTCTATCCTGGAATCGAAGCTAATGCAAATTCCAGAGTATATAATAAGGGCACGTCCATATTGGGCGCACCCTTCTGCGACAGGTGGAGTCACCGTACGTTCAGGCAGACATACCGTTTGCTGCCATATAGTCATAGATGCGCTTCCCGTGCTGCTGTTCTTCTTTCTGAATGTGATTGAGCGCGTCCCGTGCACCGGCGTCCTTGAATTCAAAGATGCATGTATCATACGTGCCGGACACATGCTTTTCCGTGCCCAGCGCATCCTGACACAGGTAATTGTCCAGCCGCTTTTCCTCCGGTGAAACGCTGGCTTGCGAGGGCTGTGCGCTCCCGCTTTGTTGTTGTCCGCCGCTTCCGGTCATCATGGGAACTGTACCGGAGAGCATTTGATTCACCGTGTCTAGATGCGTTTGCTCCTGCTGCTCGATCTCGCTAAAGAGCTGCCGCAGTTGCGAGTCCTGCGCTTTTGCGGCATATTCTTTATACTTCGTTACGCAGACCTGTTCCTGCGTTTTTAAATCCTGCAAAAGCATTGTTTCCTTTTGCGTTAGTTGCATGTTTCATCACCTCGATGCTAGTATGTGCCGTTTGTGGGTATTCTAGTTGCCGTTATCTAGCTATCGCGTGTCCAATACTGCCGAAAGAGGCGTCTAAGTGTTCTGTAGACGAAGAAGTTTTGAGAGTACCGTCTCGTAATGGCATAAGTTCAAAAAGACGTAAAATTACCGGGGATAGCCTTTTGCCGTCTGGCTTACAAGTGGGCGAAAGGCGCTTTTTTCCCTTTGACTGGTGGCGCAAATCGCCCGTTGCATGGCACAAAGTTGTTGGTCAGTATAGCCAGAAGTCTTTCGCGGGGCGAGTCGATGATGCGACATCCGATAACGCCTGCGGCGTTACAGCCGAAACCCATGCACATGCACAGCGCCTGTTTGCCGCAAGCGCAGCATTGCTTAAATGGCTTATCAAGATTGTACGCAACGCGGGGGAGATATCCTGCGTCTTCCAGCAGCGTGAAAAGCGGAAAGAAAATTGCCATGGGCGGCAGCATTACAGACACGACCCATGCAAGAACCCTGTATATGCCAAGCACCAGAATGCCGTGCAGCCAGTCCGGCGCATGCATGCGCATGAACAGCTCGGTGAGTCTGTCCTGCACCCAGAACAAGCCGCTCGATATAAGCTGCGATGGATAATTTGCGCCCGTGATTGTCAGCCAGAAGACAATTGCCAATAGCAGGATCATTACCGGATATCCCGTTAGCTTGCTGGTCAGTATTTTATCCAGCTTGCGATCCGCTTCGGCATATTGGCGATTGCCGCATTGCACGACGCCCTTGCAAACGGTTTCCGCACTGCTTACGAGCGCGGATACAATCAGGTCCCGCAAGATATCACCGTTATCGATGCCGTGCTGCTTTAGGCAATCCTTTGCAGCGGACAGCGCTGCTTGCAGCGAGCTGTCCTGCAAAAACTGCTCGCCCAAATAGGTTTCAATTTCGCGGATTAACGACGCGTCCTGATCCAGCAGCTTAAGACTTAGCCATCGGCTGTTTAGCCTACCGCCAGTTTTTCTTTGCATAACAGGGGAAAGCAGGGAGATCGCTTGTTCAACAGCCGCCGGATACTGCACGATATACGGTTTGGGCGGCGCTGTGCTTTCCACCACGCCGTCAAGGGCGTCCAGCAAATGCTGCAAACTTTTCTTTTTGCGGGCAGTTGTGCCGATAACTGGCACATGAAGCCGCTTTGACAGGAGGGGCAAATCGATTGCAATACGCTTTCGTTTCGCTTCGTCCATCAGATTGACGCAGACGATCACGCGCGGGGAAATCTCAATGGTTTGCAGCACCAGATTCAGATTGCGTTCCAAACAGGTTGCGTCGCAAACCACAACGACGGCGTCCGGTTCGCCGAAACAAATGAAGTTGCGGGCTACTTCCTCTTCGGAGGAATGCGCCATCAGGGAGTATGTGCCGGGGATGTCTACCATGACATAGGAATGCTTTTTTGATGCGCAGTAGCCTTGCGCGTTGGCAACCGTCTTGCCCGGCCAGTTTCCCGTATGCTGATTTAATCCGGTCAGCCCGTTAAACACGGTGCTTTTCCCTACGTTCGGATTTCCCGCCAAAGCAATTACCCTGTCCTCAGCGGCCTTTTTTTTGATGACAAGCTCGGAATCCACCGCTTTTATCCCGACAGAACTGTTTGTCAAACCCATTTACTTGCCTCCTTTGTCAGTTTGCGGAGACTAGGATGTTTTTGCAATCCTCGGACCGGATTGCGATGACTGCACCGCGAATCAGAAATGCGGACGGGTCGCCGCCCGGACTTCGGCCAATGCATTCGATGCAGGTGTCCTTTATTAAACCGATGTCCAGCAGTCTGCGGCGCATGCTGCCGGTAGACCGCAGTGCATGCACTACCGCGCGCTGGCCGGGGCCAATATCATTTAGTGTGGAACAAACGCTCATTATATTGCCACCTCAATTGCTAAATTTAGGATAAGGAAACATTTAGTATCATGATATTCCATTCTTCGAATTGTGTTACAAGTACGGCGCGGCATCCAAGGCAAACGGCTGCCGGGCGCAGGGCGCAAAAAGATATCGCTGCGGCAGTTTCCGGCCTGCGAGAGGGCGTATGGCGCACATGCTCCGGCTACAACAGCGCAGCATGACAAACGCGAAATCCGGCTGGGCGGCGCCTTGCAGCTTTTCGTGCACATGCTCATATTATGGAGAAATTCGTAATATTTTAGGTAAGGAACTTCTTCGTCACCGTGCGCTTTGCCCGGCGGAAAAGGCGGCGAAAAACCATATATATTGGAGATGACAACCATGACGATACCCCCAGACGGGTTCTATACGATGAAAGGGTATACGCTTTTATCGGCCGGTGGATTGACAAGCGCAATGGAGGATTATTTGGAGATGATCGCCCGTATCCAGCGCAAGGGTGAAACCGTCCGCGCAGTGGATTTGTCTGCGCGCCTGCATGTAAAGGCTTCGTCCGTTACAAAAATGATGCAACAGCTTGCAAAAGCGGGGTTGATCAGCACGCAGAAGTATGGGGGCATTGCGCTTACGAAAAAGGGCGCGGGGCTTGGGAATTATTTACTGCACCGGCATGACGTGCTGCATCGGTTTTTGTGCCTTCTCAACCATTCCATTAACGAGCTGGAGCAGGTGGAGAAGATTGAGCACTTCATAAATGAACGCACAATAGAAAATCTGGAACTGCTGGTACAGCAGCTCCAGAGCGAAGCGGACAATGTCTAAGTGTGGGGAATAACGGGGGGAGCGCCGCCGCACTTTCATGCGCAGGCCGGTTCCCCCAATAGGTTGCGGAAAGACGCAGTTACAGGCTTTCCTCCCCGAAATCTGCGCGGAACTGGCGGACAAGCTTTTCCTGCCAGTCGCCGATCGGCTCCAAGCGCCCGAAAAAGAAGCGCAGCGTTGTGGGTTCCATCGTGAAGCGCAACCCGCCGATCATATCCCTGTGCGAATGCAGCCACGCGATGCGGTCCACCGCGTAAAGAATTTGCGACATGGTGAATACACGACGCGGAACGGCGAGACGCAGAAGCTCCATGGCGGAGAGACGCTCGCTTCCGTCGGGTTCGCGCTGCTCGCTCATCGTGCCTCGCTCCATGCCGCGTATCGCGCCGGACAGATATACAGCCGCCGCAAGCGCGCCCGCCGGATATTGCTCCTGCGGAATGTGCGGAAGGAACTCCATGGCGTTAATGTGGCAGCCCAGTCCGCCTGCGGGGGTGACAACCGGCACGCCAAGGCGCTGCAACTCGTCGGTCATGAACTTGATGAACATCGGCCCCTGCGAGATGACGTCCTCGTCCATGGTTTCCTGAATACCGACGGCGACGGCTTCCATTTCGCGCACACTCATGCCGCCGTAGGTCAGGAACCCTTCGTAGAGCGGCACAAGCTCCATCATGCGGTCGAAGAGCTTCTGGTCATGCATTGCCATACCGCCGCCGCGCGCGAAACCGAACTTTCGTGCGGAAAAGTAGATGATGTCCATGCACTGCGAGAGCGCCAATGTAATCTCGCGTATGCTCATGTTCCGGCATTCCGGCTCGCGCGTCTTGATAAAGTACAGGTTGTCTTCCAGGAGACTTGCGTCGAGCACGGTCAATATGCCGTGATCATGTGCGAGCTTGCTTGCGGCCTTTGCGTTTGCGAGCGAGAAGGGCTGTCCGCCGATGAGGTTTGTACCGGCCTCAAAGCGTATGAACGGAATCTTGCTTGCCCCGACCTCGTCGATGAGCGCGGAGAGCTTGGCAAGGTCGATGTTGCCTTTGAACGGGCAATCGCTGTTGACACAGAAGCCTTCGTCGCAGAGCAGCTCTACGATTGTACCGCCGCGGTTGACGATATGCGCCTTCGTGGTTGTAAAGTGAAAGTTCATGGGGATGATATCGCCTGGGTGCACGAACGTTTCGGCGATGATGTTTTCGCATGCGCGGCCCTGATGCGCAGGGAGGAAGCATGTCGTGCCGAACACGTCTGCGACGGAGTCCGCCAGACGGTAGAACGTTGCGCTGCCGGCGTAGCTGTCGTCCGCGATCAGCATGGCGGCCTGCTGGTTGTCGCTCATGGCGTTGACGCCGCTGTCGGTCAGCATGTCGAGGTAGATGTCCGCGTTTTTGAGCAAAAACGTGTTGTTGCCAGCCTCCGTGATGGCGGCGAGCCTGCGCTCTACCGGCGGCAGCGGCAGCTTCTGCACGATGCGCACCTTGTGCATTTCCAGCGGGATATCCCGCCCGGTGAACATTTTGATTGTACTCATACCCAGTTCCTCTTCTTTTCGTTATATTGACAAATAAAAAGCCCGTCCCCTGTTGCCAGAGGACGAGCACATGCCCGTGTTACCACCTTTGTTCACCGCACCCTCGCGGATACGGCCTTATGAGGTACATGCCGGCGGAAATGCCGCCAACGGATACCCTTTTCCTGTAACGGTGAAACTCCGTCCCGTCCTACTTGGCTCGATACCTTTCAGCGGGCGGCTGCTTGCGTGTATTCCCGGTGCGCTCCCTCTGCCTTGCACCAACCGGCAGCTCTCTTATGGAACGGGGAACCGGTACTTCTTCGCAGTCATAGCCTTTCTGCGTTTGAAATTGTATATAGTATATACATGGGATTTGCCGGTGTCAAGCAGAAACTTTTGCTTTCCAAATAACAATCGTTGCCGTTTCTGCGCCTGGCTTCAGCGCAATTCGGTATACGCGTCCTTTCGAAAAAACGCATGCACGATCCTTAGCCGCCGCAGTACATTGCCTGCGCGTTCCATGTCTTTTGCATACGGCAGGCCCAAGTCAGCGTATAGCGCATAATGCGGTTGCAGGCGGCGCAGGAAGTCCGCGTAATCCCGGTTTGCTTCCGTGCTCCAGAAAAGCTCCGATGCGGCGGCAAGGCGGGGGAGAAGGTTAAAAAACAGCTTTTTCTCGTCCGCTATCCATTCCGTCCAAAGCGCACTTTCGCAGCCTATGATGTTGCTGCGGTTTTCCGGAAGAACACCCTTTGGCATGGGTGTGTATTCGTACACCTTTCTCACGGGCGTCATGGCGTATGGATAATCGAGATAGAGATATCGAAAGCCGCTCATAATCGCTTGCCCACCGCTGTTTACGTGCGCGGCGGTTCGCCGGTCGCCCTCGACCGACTTCGGCGTCCAATGCTGCACGATTGCATCCGCCGTGGTAAACCGGTTTATGGCGTCGTTCCAGATGATGACGCGCTTTCCCTTTTGCTGTAGGTGGGCCTGCACTCTGGCGAGCATATATCCTTGCAAATCGCGCAGGCTGCCGATACCCTGCTCCTGCATAACGCGGTGGCATTTCGGGCATTTACGCCAGTTGTTCTTTCCTGCTTCGTCGCCGCCGATATGCACGTATTCGGAGGGAAAAAGCGCGGTAATTTCGTCAAAGAGGGTAAAGAGAAACTCGTATACTCTCGGCTCGCCCGCGCAGAGGATTGTATGCATGAAGGGACGTAGCCCGTATTCCGTAACGACCTTTGCAGCCGCTGGAAAACAGCAGAGGAACGGATAGGATGCGATGAGCGCATTGGTGTGGCCGGGCAGGTCGATTTCCGGTATGACCTCGATGCCGCGCGCCGCCGCATACCGGATGAGGCCGCGAACTTCGTCCTTTGTGTAATAACCGCTGTGTGGAACGCCGTCCTGCTTTTCGCCCTCGCCGCGCTTTACCGCGCTGCTTTCGCGCCGGGAACCCGTCTCGTGCAGCGCGGGCAGGGATTCGCTTTCGATGCGGTACCCTTGATCGTCCGAAAAATGAAAGTGCAGGCGGTTGAGCTTATATATCGCCATGCAGTCGACAAGCTTTTGCAGCGTTTCCATCGGAAAGAAATGCCGCGCAACGTCGATATGCTGTCCGCGCCAGGAAAAGCGCGGCGCGTCATCGATTCGGCAGTATGGCACGCGCAGCATACTGGTGGAACGCATAAGCTGCATAAGCGTTGCGGCGGCGTGTACGGCGGCCGGGCCGTCGTGCGCGGCAACCGTTATGCCGTTCCCGTCGCAGCAAAGGCTGTACGCTTCTTCTGCAAGGGCGCCGTCAAGCGCAAAGCGAACGTCCGCGTCCGCCGCCTGTTCCGTACCGGAAAATGCGGGAAGGAGCGCGGCGACGCCGTCGCGGACGGGGGCAAAGTGCGCGGGCAGGAAAAACTGCGGATGTGCCGGAAGCATATAGGCGCCGTCGGCATACGTTTCGGACTGTGGCTTGGGAATAATCATAGCGATTCTCCTCCCGGTAGAAAATGGTCCCGATACCGGCTTACGCAGCAACGGGCGACCAAAGGTCGCCCGCCCGGCTGGAAAACCTGCTTCTCAGATAGTTTCGGAAGCGGCTCTTTCAACAGAAAGGCCCTTCCGGTAGCGCGAAAGGAAGGTTGCAAAGCCCGCAACATCCGAAGGCGTTGGCGAAAGCTTTTTGGCGGGGCTGTTCGCAAATACCTTTCCGGAAAGATACGCTTCCAGAGACTCGTTCTGATCTGCGTTGACAAGGTAGGCGGCAAGCAGGGCGATGCCCCATGCGCCGCCCTCGCCGGCCGTCTCCATGACGGAGACGGGAACGTTGAGCGCGCCCGCCAGCAGCGCTTGTCCGACGCCTTTTGTCTTGAAGAAGCCGCCGTGGCCAAGGAGCTCGTCAAGCGCGATATGCTCGTTGTCGAAAAGCAAATCCATGCCGATCTTAAGCGTAGCCAGCGCGGAATATATCTGCGCACGCATGAAGTTGCCGAGCGTAAACGTATTCTCCGGCGAGCGGACGAACAGGGGACGGCCGGTGTCGACATGGGTGATGTGTTCGCCGGAAAAGTAATTATAGTTGATCAGACCGCCGGCGTCCGGCGCGCCCGCCAGCGCAGCGCCGTACATCGCGGTGTAGAGGTCGTTTGCGCCGCAGTTGGCGCCAAGCGCCGCCGCAGCCTCGCCAAAGAGGCGGATCCATGCGTCAAGGTCGCTTGTGCAGTTGTTGCAGTGCACCATGGCGACGGGTTTTCCGGTGGGGGTCGTTACCATGTCGATTTCCGGATATACGCGCGAAAGCGGCCGTTCCAGCACCGCCATGGCGAATATGGACGTACCGGCGGAGACGTTGCCGGTGCGTGCGGCAACGCTGTTGGTTGCCGTCATACCGGTGCCTGCGTCGCCTTCCGGCGGGCAGAGCGGTATGCCCGGTTGTAGCGTGCCGGTCTCGTCCAGAAGGGCCGCGCCCTCCGCGGTCAGCGTTCCCGCAGGCGCCCCGGCGGGCAGCACGCGCGGAAGGATATCGGTAAGCTTCCAGGGTAAGCCCTTGTCCATAACCAGCGCGTCAAACTGCTTTACCATACGCGCGTCATAGTCGTTACACGCGCTGTCGATGGGGAACATACCGGCCGCGTCGCCGACGCCCAGCACGCGCGCGCCTGTCAGTTTCCAGTGCACATAGCCGGAAAGCGTAGTCAAAAAGTCAATCTGCGGAACGTGCGCTTCGCCGTTCTCCATGGCGCGGTACAGGTGGGAGATGCTCCAGCGCTGCGGGATATTGAAGCCGAACAGTGCGGTGAGCTTTTCGGATGCTTCGGCGGTAATGGTGTTGCGCCAGGTGCGGAAGGGCGCAAGCTGCGCGCCGTCAGCGGCAAAGGGCAGGTAACCATGCATCATGGCGGAGACACCGATGGCGGCGAACGTTGTTACCGCTACGCCGTACCGGGCTTGTACGTCGCTGACAAGGTCGCGATAGCAGGCCCGTATGCCCGTCCAGACGTCGGCAAGGCTGTATGTCCAAACGCCGTCCTCCAAACGGTTTTCCCAGCCGTAGCCGCCGGAGGCGACGGGCGTGTGACGTTCGTCGATAAGCACCGCCTTGATGCGCGTGGAACCGAGTTCGATACCAAGGACTGTTTTGCCTAGTTCAATTTGCTTTGCGATATTCGATTGCTCCGACATAGTGAGATGACTCCTTCCTGTATCCGTCTGAATTCGTATGAATAATTGCAGGTATTGGGATTTGCCGGTGGATTACACGTATCATAGCATATTCAGCTCCTTGCGTAAACGGCGCATAAAGGAAAAAATTATCGTATGGAAAAAGCGTTTCGCAGTCTTGCAAACGAAGATTGCGTCTGTTAAAATAGGCATGCAAGTTTCGTATTGCAAACTCACAGACTAGCGAAAGGAAAGAAACGAATGGACGCCGGGCCCTACCCCAGTAGAAGCTTACGCACAATCGTATATGGCGGGACGTCCACCTTGCGCTATTAACAGCGATCGGTCGCCGTCCCGGAGAAAGGACGTGCAACATGATCGACCGAGTTCTCACGCTTCTGGAAGAGCGTAAATATCCGGAGATCAAACAAACTGTACAAACTATGCACGAAGCGGATATCGCGGAGATTTTTGAGGAAATCGAAAATCGCGAGGTGATGCTTCGTTTATTCCGTTTGCTGCCGAAGGAGCAGGCTGCGGAAGCGTTTGCATATATGGATAACGATGTGCAGCAGCGGATTATTGAGGCCATTACCGACACGGAGCTTACCTATATTCTGGACGGTATGTACCTTGACGACTATGTCGACCTTGTTGAAGAGATGCCGGCCAACGTCGTCCAGCGTGTGATGAAAAACTCCTCGCCGAAAAACCGCAGCCTGATCAATCAATACCTGAACTATCCGGAGGATTCCGCTGGGTCGCTCATGACCTGCGAGTACGTATATCTTCGAAAAACGCTGACGGTTGCGGAGGCGTTTACCGTCATACGGAATACCGGCGTGGATAAGGAGACCGTCTACAACTGCTATGTAACCAACGCGCAGCGGCAGTTGGAGGGCGTGGTCAGCGTGCTGGAGCTGCTTTTGGCGGACCCTGCCGCGACAATATCCGACATTATGACGGCCGACCCGATTCGGGTGCATACGCTCGACGACCGCGAGGATATCGCGAAGCTGTTTTCCCGTTACGACCTTTTGGCGCTGCCCGTTGTGGACAAGGAAGACCGACTGGTGGGTATTATCACGATTGACGACGCCGTGGACGTGATGCAGGAGGAAAACACGGAGGACTTTGAGCGCATGGCGGCTATGGCGCCGAGCGACGATAGCTATCTGAAAACCCCTGTGCTTACACTCGCCAAAAACCGCATTGTGTGGCTGACAATCCTGATGTTTTCCGCGATGATCTCCGGCGCGCTGCTGGAGCATTATGAATCCGCAATCGCAGGCATACCGCTTCTTGTCGCGTTCATTCCGATGCTGATGGGCACCGGCGGCAACAGCGGCAGCCAGGCTTCAACGATGATCATCCGTGGTATGGCGCTCGATGAAATCGAGCTTTCCGACGTGATACAGGTGTGGTGGAAGGAAATCCGCGTAGCCGTTCTCTGCGGCAGCGCGTTGGCTGTCGTAAATTTTTTGCGCGTTTGGATCCAGTATGGCGAACCGCTTATTGCGCTGGTTGTGAGCCTTACGTTGATCGTGACGGTCGTCGTCGCCAAATCGCTCGGCTGCCTGCTGCCAATGCTGGCAAAGCTGCTGCGTCTCGACCCGGCAATTATGGCCGCGCCGATGATCACCACGATTACGGACGCCTGCTCCATCCTGGTCTTTTTCGCTATCGCAACACAGCTTCTGCAAATCCCGGCGGCGTGAGCGCAGGGATATCAGATATTTTAGGAAAGGAATGTACATACATGGACGCTGGACCCTACCCAAGTAGCAACGACACACAAATTGTATACCGGGAAACGGCGTCCGTTTGCATTCGCTTCGGCCGGCCGTCCCGAAGAAAGGACGTGCCATATGATCGAACAGGTTTTAACCCTTCTGGAAGAACGGAAATATCCGGAGGTTAAGCGGACGATACTTGCCATGCACGAAGCGGACGTCGCGGAGATTTTTGAGGAAATCGAGGATCGCGAGGTGCTGCTTCGTTTGTTTCGCCTGCTGCCGAAGGAACAGGCTGCCGAGGCTTTTTCCTATATGGATGGCGACGTGCAGCAACGGATTATTGAGGCTATCACGGACACGGAGCTTGCCTACATCCTCGAAGATATGCATATTGACGACTACGTCGATATGGTCGAGGAAATGCCCGCGAACGTCGTGCAGCGCGTGATGAAGGTATCCTCGCCAAAGAATCGCAGTCTGATCAACCAGTACCTGAACTATCCGGAGGACTCCGCAGGGTCGCTTATGACCTGCGAATACGTATATCTCAAACGCACGCTAACCGTTCGGGAGTCGCTCAACGTCATTCGCAATACCGGCATTGACAAGGAAACGGTCTACTATTGTTACGTGACGAATACGCAGCGGCAGCTGGAAGGTGTCGTCAGCATGCTGGAGCTGCTGTTGGCCGATCCGGAGGCGAACATTGCCGACGTCATGACGACGGATCCCATTCGTGCGCATACGCTCGACGACCGTGAGGATATTGTAAAGCGGTTTTCGCGATATGACCTGCTTGCCATGCCGGTTGTGGACAAGGAGGAACGTCTTGTCGGTATTATCACGATTGATGACGCCGTGGACGTGATGCAGGAGGAGAACACGGAGGACTTTGAGC
Source organism: uncultured Oscillospiraceae bacterium (assembly GCA_964411535.1). Taxonomy (GTDB): domain Bacteria; phylum Bacillota; class Clostridia; order Christensenellales; family CAG-138; genus CAYPLG01. Next base: position 450 of record CAYPLG010000067.1, on the reverse strand, counting down.
GCATGGCGGCCATGACGCCGAGCGAGGACAGCTATCTGAAGACCCCCGTGCTTACGCTTGCCAAGAACCGTATCGTATGGCTGACCATCCTGATGTTTTCCGCAATGATTTCAGGCGCGCTGTTGGAGCATTTCGAGGTGGCAATTTCTAGCATACCGCTGCTTGTTGCGTTCATTCCGATGCTTATGGATACCGGCGGAAACAGCGGCAGCCAGGCTGCGACAATGATCATCCGCGGTATGGCGCTCGACGAGATTGAGCCTTCCGACGTCCTGCGCGTCTGGTGGAAGGAGGTTCGTGTGGCGCTTTTGTGCGGCGCGACGCTTTCGCTGGTCAACTTTCTTCGCATCTGGATCCAGTATGGGGAGCCGCTCATTGCGCTGGTTGTCAGCCTGACGCTGATCGTTACGGTGCTTGTGGCGAAATCCCTCGGCTGCCTGCTGCCGATGC
>CAYPLG010000066.1:0-13878 GCA_964411535.1 uncultured Oscillospiraceae bacterium | reverse complement strand
CCGAAACTTCCACAACTTCCGTCGTCGTATCCTTCTTACCCTCAATGCGAAGGAACCATCCGCTGCCTAAGCTGCGGATGGCTCCTCTGTGACTTTTGTCTGCGCTCTACCCCAACTATTGACATAGAGCCGCTTTTGTTGGTATTGCATCTCAATGCGGTCAAAAAACGATTTACTCGTTAACCGCCGCGGGGTATACGCTGACCTGCTTCTTGCCAAGATGCTTGGTTTCGAAGCGGACAACGCCGTCCACCTTCGCAAACAACGTGTCATCCTTGCCGATGCCTACGTTATTGCCCGGATGGAAATGCGTACCGCGCTGACGGACAAGAATATTGCCCGCAAGCACGAACTGCCCGTCCGCACGCTTCGGCCCTAAGCGCTTCGCTTCGCTGTCGCGGCCGTTACGGGACGAACCAACGCCCTTTTTATGTGCAAATAGCTGCAAATTCATCTTGAACATTTCGGTTACACCTCCCTGTGTCGAATGTTGAGGGTATTGGGATAGGCGCTTTCGATGGAGCTCAGCCCCTGCACAAGCGTATCAAACAAAAGCTGCGCCTGTTGCAATTTTTCACGATCCGTATCCCGGTCCAGTATGCAGACAATCCCGTTCTCTTCATCGACCGAAACGCCTGCGTCAATCTTCGCTACCTTTGTAAGTCCCAGGATGCAAGTCTGCGTAATCGCCGAAACGGCGCTGCAAACGATATCCTGCCCATACTCGCCATAATCCGCATGTCCGCGGCTTGTAAACCCATAGGTTACCGCACCGTTTCGCAGAATATCGACATGAATCATTGTCTCTTACCCGATCGAAAGAATCTCGACCTTCGTATACGGTTGACGATGGCCACGCTTGGTACGGATGTTCTTCTTCGGCTTGTACTTGAAGACGATAACCTTCTTGCCCTTGCCGTGTTCGAGCACCTTGCCCTTGACCGCTACGCCGCTAAGAACCGGAGTTCCTACCTTTACGCCAGCGTCGTCCGCAACCAACAGCGTTTCGAAATCGACAGAAGCGTCTACTTCGGCGTCAAGCTTCTCGACCAGAATCTGGTCGCCAACCTCTACCTTGTACTGCTTACCACCGGTTTGCATGATTGCATACACGATAAATGCACCTCCTTAAACCAGACTCGCCCGATCACGGTGCTGCACCGAATGCTCGGCACACACTTACAAACCGTCCCGGAGCGGCTCACCGAACAATTGTAACACACGAAACTGCCTCTGTCAATGCAAGATTTTGCAGTCCTTCTTGGCCTCGTTCACGCGCTTGTCAGACAGCGGACGAACGGAGAATTTCTCCATATGCAGCGCCGGATTCGGTCTTGCATAATAGGTCCCGCCCGCCTCCGCCGGGAACACGCTGCCATGCGTATGTTCGGCGCTCTCCATCGCCGCAACCACATCCGGGTGCGCTTCGATCAGCATACGCTTATTGTTGCTTCCCTTGAGCACCTGCATCGTTTGTTTGCGGATCTTTCCCACCATCGTCTCCGGTGCCAATACGCGTGCGTCGCCGTTGCAGTACGGGCAAACCTCCTGCAATGTATCCGCAATGGAACGGCCGGTCTTTTTCCGCGTCATTTCCACAAGACCCAAATGCGTAAACCCGAACACATGCGAACGCGTATGATCCTCCTTGAGCGCGGTCTTCAATGTATTCAGCACCATCTGCCGGTTGCTGTCCTTCTCCATATCAATAAAATCGATAATGATGATACCGCCGATATCACGCAGGCGAAGCTGATTTGCAATCTCCTTTGCGGCCTCACCGTTGACGGAGGTAATCGTTTTTTCAAGGTTGTCCTTGCCGACAAACTTTCCTGAATTGACGTCAATAACGGTCAGCGCCTCGGTTTTGTCGATGATAAGATACCCGCCGCTCTTAAGCCAAACTTTGCGCGTAAGCGCTTTTTCAATCTTGCCTTCCGTATCATAGCGATCAAACAGCGCCTCGCTCTCCTTGAGCAATATGCGCGCCTTCAGCTTCGGCGCCATGACGTCCGCAATATCGCGCAGTTGATCATAGGTATCCGTTGTGTTGACGAAAATACGATCCACGTCCTTCATCAGCAGGTCGCGTACCGTGCGGAACAGCAGGGATTGCTCCGCATGCAGCAGCGACGGCGCCTTTGCATGCTGCGCACGCGTCGCAATCTGGTGATACAGGTTTACAATCCCGTCAAGGTCCTCCACGAAAGCGTCCTTGCTCTTTCCTGCGGATGCGGTGCGCACAATGACCCCCATGCCGTTGGGCTTTATTTCACTGATGATCTTTCGAAGCCGCGTACGCTCCTCTTCCTTCTCGATGCGGCGGGAAACGCCGACATAATCCATTGTCGGCATAAGCACAAGCGTACGGCCCGCGAGCGTGATATGCGTCGTCACACGCGCGCCTTTCGTCCCAACAGGGTCTTTGGCCACCTGTACCATAATGATCTGCCCCGGCTTCAACATATCGCGAATATTACGCGACTCCGGAAGTTGGTCCGGCACATCGTCCGGGTCGTCGGACATAACAATGTCGCCCGCATACAAAAAGGCGTTGCGTTCTAGGCCGATATCGACAAACGCCGCCTGCATGCCGGGCAGGACGTTTTGCACCTTGCCCTGATAAATGTTGCCGACTAAACGCTGCGTTCCCTCCTGCTCCACATAGAGCTCGACGGGCGCGCCGTTCTCCACCACCGCGACACGCGTTGAAAACGCTGTCGCGTCCACTAAGATTTCCTTATTCATTTCCCTTTCACTTTCCGATTCTCAAGGCAAACGCGGCAACGGACCATCTCCGGTAAAATACATGGCGGTGCGGCAAATATTTGCCTGTCCATGCGCATCCAAACGGTCGTAAAGGGCACGGAGCAGCAGCTCCATACGCAGTCCGCCATCGGCTTGCAACTTACCGAGAACGCGAAGGGTAACCATGTTACCCACAATCCCCGTCACGAAGACGTCGAGAATCTGCGGACGAATGTCCACGGGCTTTATCCCGCTCTTCGTCCGTTTATTTACGATTATTTCGCCGCTAAGCAGCGCAGAAAGCGCCTCCCGCAGCGATTCGTCCGATACCGGAGCATCGAACATAATTTGCGCGGTATACGACGCCGCGCAGGTCTTTGCAGCCAGCGTGCCGAAATTTTCCGGCGCAGCAAACGCGTCGGATATCCGCATGCCATCCGGCATAACCGCGTTCACCTGCTGCATAAACGCGTCCGGGGCGACCGTTTCCGAGAGTTGCACCTCGAACCACTCCGCTTCCGAGGAAACGCCAGTAGAAAGCGCGGACGCAAACGAAAGCTGCGGATGCGGGTTGAATCCCTGCGAATACGCAAGCGGCAGATTCGCACGCCGGAACGCCCGGTGCAGCGTGCGCTGGATATCGAGGTGCGAAATATGTTTAAGGGCCTCGCCCTTATGATAGACGGCAATCATTCGCATGTTTCACTCCAAAGCATCCGTTGCAGCCTTCCCTGCAATCCTTTGTGGTTTTGCCCAAAAATGCACGCTCGTATTCGTGTCTAAGATAGTCCTGCGTTACAAGCATATCCACATGCTCCCAGGGCAATGGCTCGTCCGGCGCATACGTTTTCATTGCATACGATTCCGCGCGCAGGTCAAAATCCGAAAACGCGCGTTCCCATGCATCCGCCCGGAAGTATTCGGTCCATGAGTCGAACCGGCAACCATACTCCCAAGCGCGTTGCAGAACGTCCGCAAGCTTTTCGTCTCCGCGGGAAAAAGCCGCCTCCAGCACAGACAAGGTGGAAAGATGGCAGCTAAGCTCCGCCCCTCGCACACCCTTCATCGCCGTGCGAAGCAGTGCCTGCTTGCGGCGAATCTCGTCAAGCGCATTCTGCGCGCAGTATTGAAACGCAGTAAACGGCTTCGGTACAAACGTCGACACGCTCACATGCAGCCTAAGGCCCTTGCCGCGCTTCTCCTTTGGCATTGCGTAAAAGAGCGCGCTGACCTTTTTGGATAGCTCCGCAATTCCCACAACGTCCTCGTCCGTTTCCGTCGGCAGCCCAAGCATAAAGTACAGCTTTACACTGCTCCACCCCGCGTTGAACGCATCCGACGCGGCGCGCAGGATATCCTCCTCGGTCACATTCTTGTTGATGACGTCGCGCAGCCGCTGCGTACCCGCCTCCGGCGCAAACGTCAGCCCCGCTTTGCGCACGCTCTGCATGACGGTCAAATCGCTTGCCAGCTCGCTGTCAACACGAAGCGACGGCAGCGATACGGATACGCGATTGCACTCCATCTCCCGGATAATCTCCGGCACCAGCGTATGCACTTCGGAATAATCGCCCGTCGAAAGCGACAGAAGCGATACATCGTCGTAACCGGTGCAGACAAGCTGCTCCCGTGCAATCCGCATAACCGTTTTTTCGGAGCGTTCCCGTATCGGGCGATAAATATATCCCGCCTGACAAAAGCGGCAGCCGCGGGTGCAGCCGCGCATAACCTCAATCGCTACGCGGTCATGTACGATACCCATATAGGGAACGAGAGGCTTTCCCATATACCGGGCAGAATCCAAATCGGACACAATGCGCCGTACAACAGGCTTCTGCGCATCCGCAAGCGCCGGAACATAGACGCCACGCATGTCCGCAAGCTCCGTCAGCAGCGCCGCGCGCGACTTGCCCTTTGCACGAGCATCGGCAACAAGCTGCGTTACCTCGGTAATCATTTCCTCTCCGTCGCCGATGAGAATTGCATCGAAAAACGGCGCAACCGGCTCCGGGTTGCAGCAGCACGGCCCGCCCGCAATCACCAGCGGATACTGTTCGCCGCGCTCGCTTGCGCGCAAAGGAATGCCGGACAGTGCCAGCATGGTCAGAATATTGGTATAGCACATCTCATAGAGAAGTGAAAATCCGATGATATCGAACGTATCGAGCGGCCGCTTTGTCTCCAACGAGAACAGCTTTTCCCCCGCCTCCGTAAGCGCCTTTTCCATATCCGGCCAGGGAGCGTATGCACGCTCGCATGCAACGCCTTCCATGCTGTTGAGAATATGATACAGTATGCGGGAACCAACATGCGACATGCCAATCTCGTATACATCCGGAAAGCAAAGCGCGAAGCGAACGCCGGCGTCCTGCTTTACAATACTATTGAGCTCCCCGCCGATGTAACGCGCAGGTTTTTCCACCAGCGAAAGCAGTTTGTCCAATGTAAACATATCCATACAAGGTAGTATATTAGCACAAACCTGTCTTTCGGTCAAATCCGCCGGGTACAACCCCATTTATGCAAAACGGACGGCCACAGCCGCCCGCTTTCTCTATAACCAACCTTGCTCACGCCAGCTTTTGCGTGCCGTCCTTTCGGCGCGCAAGAAGGCCAAACATCGCCGTCAGCAGCGCCGCAGCCGCCGGTACCATCATGCTCGCGTTTGCGGAAATACGGCTGGTTGCAGCCGCCATCATCAGCGGCACAATAATGCGTGTTACGCCCATAATCAGCATCAGAACAGATGTCGTCATCGTCGTATTGCCCGCGTAATCGTCCGCGCATACGGCAACCATCATCGGCATAAAGTGCCCGCTTGTTAGCCCCGCAAGGCCCACCGTAACGCACATAACGACCGGGTTATGCAGCAGTACGCCAAAAACCAGTATTGCCGCGGTCAGCACGCCCCCAAGAATCACAAGCGCAAGCGGGCGCATCCGGATACGCGGTGCAAGAAACCGGTTCAACGTTGCGGTAATCCAATAGATGGTGAGGCATGTCGCGCCGAGCGCAGCCGCGTTAAACTCAACCGTCATATACCGCACGATCCAGCACAGCAACCCCGTCTGCATCATCTGCGACATAGCCCCGCAAAGAAGCAGCAGTAGATTACGCCCGCTCTTTGCATAGGCAAGCACATCCCGCGCAGACAGACGTTTCTCTTCTATCGCGGCCATCCCGCCGATCTGCCGTACGTTTCCGCGCACAATTGCCACGTATACGGCCGCAAGCAGCATGACGCCCGCCGTCACAAAGTATGCGCCGCGCCACGACATCCCCGTCAATAGCCACGCAATCAAAAGCGGAGCAACCAGGCTGCCGACCCCAAACGTCCCGTGCAGCCAGCCAAGGTATTTCGGGCTGTCGCCCTGATGCACGTCCACCATGGATGAGTTTGCAAAACTATCGAGCCAGCCGCAGCCGACGCCGAGCAGCACAATCGCAAACGTAAACAGCGCAAACGATCTGGCCAAGCCGGAAAGCACCAGCATGGCAACCTGTATCAGGCAGGAAAGCAGCAGCATTGTAATCTTCGATATGCGCCCCTGCATCATCGGCGTTACCAAAAACGCAATGAACATTCCGACGCTAAACAGGCTGCTTACGGACCCCTGCGCTGCGCCGGAAAGCGAAAACGCGTCAATTATATCGTTGATCAGTACGCTGATAAGAATATTGGCAATTGCATATGCAAAACATGCGCCCAGAATACCGAACGTAATCTGTTTTACCGCGCTTTTGCCCGCGTTCGTATGGATTTCCATCGGATTCTCCCTTCCCTTGCTTAAAAAAACCGGCCCGCTTTGCCTTCACGGGCCGGTTTCTTATGTGTGCAATGTTACTGACGAACCTTCTTTTCCCGATTGTAGAGGATCAGAAGCAGCACCATGATAAAGCCCATGAATATGTTGCGCATCGGTTGCGCAAGGCCCATCGCGGTCAACACGTTGCTTAGCACCACCATAACGAGCGAGCCCGCGATGCTGCCGGTATACGTGCCGACGCCGCCGGAGAACGCCGTGCCGCCAATAATAACGGCGATGAGTGAGTTATAGGCGTACTCGTCGAATATCTGGCAGCGCGCCGCGTTCATATACGCCGCGCCCAGCATGCCCGCAAACGCGGCAAACATGCCCGAAAACACATAGGTCAGAATCTTCACTTTGTTGACGTTAACGCCGTTCAGTCGCGCAGCAACCGGGTTATTGCCAATCAAGTACACCTGCTTACCGAAGCGTGAACGGTTCAATAAAAAGTATACGAGCGGGATAATGATCAGCGCATACAGCACAATGGACGGCAAAAATTGCAGCCCGAACAAACGTGATGTAACGGACTTAATAAACGCCGGGGAAGCATAGCCCATCGGGCTGCCCTGCGTAAGCACATACTGCATGCGACTGACTACATTGGAAATAGCCATGGTAACGATCATCGGCGGCAGGCCAATCTTGACCGAGCACACGCCGTTTAGCAAGCCGACAATTGCGCCCATGGAAAGCGCCACAAGCAACAGCTCTACAAAGTGGCCGTTCTGGCTGTTCATGATCGTCGTAGTCAGTATTGCCGCAGACGACATCACCGCGCCAACGCCAAAGTCCATGCCGCCGCCGATAAGCACAATCGTCTGTCCGGCGGAAGCAAAGCTCAACAGCAGCGTCAGCATAATGATGGAGCCAATCGCGCTTTGGTTCAGCGAGGACGGCGAAATAATGATCGTTACAATATACAGCAAAGCCGCAATGATGAAAGCCATCCGCGCCGGGCTCTTCTGTACAAACGAACGAACGCTCTGCGCAAAGCCGCGCTGATTCTGTATGGATAATTGCTTACTCTCCATCGTCGCTGCCTCCCTTCACAGAATTTCTCGCAGGTTCGTCATATTTTCGGTCGTCGCGCCGGAACTGACGGACGATGCCCTGCTTAAGCGCTTCGCGCTGCCCCTTCGCCGTTACGATTGTCATGAGCAAGCCCAGGAAAATGATTACGTCAGACACAAAGTTCTGCCAATAGCTCGATACCGAAAATCCGGGAATCAGCTTGACCAGCAGCGAGAAGCCATAGTATACGGCGTTTTGTATCAATACGAGGAAGCTCGACCCGAACACCGCGCAGGAAACCGTACCCCAGCCGCCGAAGCCAAGGCCGCCGATAATGCAGGCCGAAAGCGAGCGAATGCCATAATCCTCCGCTTGCAGCGGATTGCCGGACGCGATCATCAGCGTTAAGCATACGCCGGCGATACCGACGATTACGCCCTTAAGCATAAATGCCTTAAACTGCACCGTCATGGGGTTAATGCCGGCTGCAAACGCGTTGCGCGGATTGCCGCCAACGGCATAGATATGCGTACCGAAACGCGTGCGCTTCATATACAGCCAAATCAGCAGCACCAGCACAATCGCAAGCAGCGATACGGGAATAATCCCCAACAGCTGTGAATCATACGCCTTATAGAAGACCTTGTCCACCTTGCCTTGCGGAACGTCCATTATCAGGACGTTTACGCCCTTGATTACGTACGTAAGCGCATAGCTTGCAAGCAGCGCCGGCAGACGGAACACCGAGCAACATACCCAGCAAAGCAGAGAAGCGACTATCGCTGCGCCAATGCCAAGCAGGCAGGCCGCGGGAAATGGAACCCCCAGCTCCTGCCCGGTCATAATAATCACAACGTTGACAAGCGCAAGCTGTATGCCGCAGGAAACATCCATCGTACCCGCTATCAGCAAAAGGCTCTGCGAAATGGCTACCAAAATAAACGGCGTGTTCTTGGCAAACAGCGTATTCAGATTCTTAATGGTAAAAAACGCAAGCGGACCGCCGCCCTGCATCGTAGAGCTTACGCCCTGCATAGCGGCATTCAATATCAACGCGATCAAAAACAGGATAAAGCCCGCGAACGCAGAAGTCTTGCGAAAGCGGGAAAATGCGGCGCCAATACGCTTCATTATGCCTGCACCTCCTCTTCCGTTCTGGCGGCGTCGCCCGTCATGCCCATCATAGCGGCCACGAGCGCCTCCGGTGTTTTGGTGTCTCCCTCCAGCATCGCGCTGATACAGCCTTCATAGAATACGTACACGCGATCGGATATGCTCAACAGTTCCTCCGACTCGCTTGAAGAGAATATAATCGTCATGCCTTCGTCGGCACAGGACTTCAATATCCTGTGAATTTCGCGGCGCGAATGGATATCAACGCCCTTGGTCGGATCGTCAAGCAGCAGCAGCGTCGGATGCATCGCAATCCAGCGCGCGACAACAAGCTTTTGCTGGTTACCGCCGGAAAGCGAGCTTGCCGGGTTCTCTAACGCGCCAATTTTGATATTGTACTTTTCCACCGCCTCGTTGGCAAACGCATGGTTGGACTTCGGCGTCATGTACTGGAAGAGCGGGCCCTTGGCCACTTTGCCCGCGAGAATATTCTCCTCCACGGAACGGACCGGGAACATGGCCTCCTGATTTCGTTCGCCGGAAATGAAGCCCATGCCGTCCTTTACCGCATCCGAAGGCGACTTATACCGCACGACGCGCCCCTTATACTCAATCGTGCCCTGCTCATACGGCTCCGCGCCAAGCAATGCGCGAATAAATTCCGACTGCCCTTGCCCCTGCAAGCCGCCAACGCCAACGATTTCTCCCTTGTAAGCCTTCAGGGACAGATCGCGTACGCGAGGGAATACCGCAAGGTCGCGGACGTTCAGGACGGCCTCTCCGTCCTCCTTCTCATAATCATGCGCGGCGCGCTTCTTCTCCGCGTCAGGACGCTGTCCGGTCATGTAAAAGACGATATCATCGAGCGTAAAGTCCTTAATATTGCCATCCTTCACCGTTTCGCCGCTGCGCATAATCGTAACCGTATCGCAAATTTTGAATATCTCATTCATGCGGTGCGTTACGTAAATCATTGCAAGGCCTTCCGCTTTCAGCTCGCGCATGACGGAGAAGAGCACCTCGATCTCGTCATAATGCAACGCTGCCGTCACCTCGTCAAGAAGCAACAGCTTTGGCTGCATGGACACAGCCTTGGCCACCTCCAGCATCGTTTGCGTTGATGGCGTCAGCGTCTGCACGTACGCATTCGGATCACAATCGATATGAAACCGATCCAGGAGCGACTGAATCCGTTGATCCGCAGCGCGTTTGTCGACCAGACCCAGCGAGCCAACCGGCTCGTTGCCAAGCAGGATATTGTCGCGCACGCTCATTGTCGGAACGAGACTTAAGTCCTGAAACGCCGTTGCAATGCCAAGCCTGCGTGAATCAAGACCGCTGGTAATGGTAACCGTTTTCTCATCAAATACAATTTCGCCGCCGTTGGGACTAACCAGCCCCGCCAGCACCTTGATCATTGTCGATTTTCCGGAACCGTTGGAACCCAGAAGCGCGCGAATCTCCCCCGGCCCGACCGATAACGAAGCGCCGTTTAGCGCAACGACCGCGTCGAACCGTTTTTCGATTCCACGTAACTCAAACATGAGCAGTACCTCCCAATATATTGTTTCCCGTATATCACAAACGCAAAATGCGTTTTATTTCCGTATTCATTTGCTGCCGGAAGGGCGTATACGCGCCGGTTGCGGCAAGCATATTGTTTTATAATATCATACCCGGAATTCGCCATTGTGCGCAATTATGCCGCGCACTGAATTGAACTTGACCGGCGGAACAGAATATCCCGCCGGTCATGCTTTGGTTTACCCAATGCATCCTACGCGGATGCGGAGTAGCTTACTTAAAGTACTCCTGCGCAACTTCGTCAATGGTCAGCCAGTAGGTGATCGCATCGCCCGGCTCCATGGACGCCGCCATGGACTTGAACTCTTCGTTGTCCACGTCCTTGGAGGTGTAGTCTACCTTGGACTTGAGGTAAATGCTGTGGATTTCCGGTACGTTGTACACATCATCCTTCAGCTCTTTGCCCAGCAGCATGTTGAGGCCGAAGTTGAGCGCGCTCGCGCCAACTCCCGGAGGGTTGGACAGGACGATGAAGTCCATGTTCTTGCCGTCTTCTTTGAGCTTCAGCACTCTCTGCATCCATTCGCCGGTGTCATTGAAGCCCATGAACTTCGGATATTCTTTGCCCGCTGCATCATAGGCCGCCAAAGCTGCCTCTGCGCACTGCGAGATCAGAACGCCGTCAAACTCAAGACCGGAATTCAGAACTTCGGTCATGATCTGCTGCGCCTTCACAGCGTCCCAATCATGGTTGTACTGACCGCCAACCACTTCGAGGCCCTGCTCTTCGATACCCTTTGCAAAGCCGTCCTGACGCTGCGTATTGGCGGAGTTACCGTCCAACGCGGCAATCATGATGACCTTCGCGCCCTTGCCCAGCACTTCGCCGGCATAGGTCGCAGTACGATAGCCCAGGTAATACTGGTCGGTGCAAACGTTCAGCACGTTCACGTCCGGCGAAGTATATTCGCAGTCGGCATTGATGTAAACGATGCCGGCTTCCTGCGCCTTCTCAATGATCGGATCGAGGCCGGTCGAGGACACGGGGTTGACCAGAATGATGTCATAACCCTCGTTGATGCTGTTCTCGATCTGCTGCGACTCGGTCGCCGCATCCCAGTTGGATACGAAGGATGCATAGGAAACGTTCAGGCCGTAGTTGGCGGCGTCTGCGCAGGCTTCCTGGATGTCCGCTTCATAGCGAACACGGTAGGGGTTGCCTTCGATGATCGCGTTGTGCGATGCAAGGCGTACGTCTTTCGGACCTTCCTCTGCGGGGGCTGCTTCCGCTGCCGGAGCCGCTTCCGCTGCCGGAGCTGCTTCCGCTGCCGGAGCTGCTTCCGCTGCCGGAGCAGGCGCGGGCGCCGCACAGGCGACCATGCCAAGCAGCATCGCAACAGCCAACAGAATTGCGAGATACTTCTTCATTTTTGTTCCTCCTTGTTTTTCTATATCAGGGCTTGCGCCTTGACTAGCTGCTTTACGGCGGATAAGCCCGCTTTATATCGGCTTTCCACCCGATGGATAGTTGACGGATTCTGGAGTTCTCTGGATGCCTGTATTATACAATACCACTGCGGCTTCTTGCAAGTATTATTCGACTTTTTGCAAATATCCGTTGCGTTTTGCGAGAATTTTTTCATATTCCGTCATTTCTAACCAGCTTGTCCTTATGCGTTTTCAATCAATTGTGCGAAATAGCTACGCGCTATGCGGATCTGGTCCTCGATATAGTCGTTATAGCCACGCACCTTGCCGTTGCGGAAGGGCATGTGGCAAAACTCATAGTTGATATAACCCTCATAGCCCTCGGCCTTCAGCGCCTTGATAAACGCCGGGTAATTCGTCAGCACCGGCTGCAACTGCGGATCAAAGGAAATCATCTCGATGCTGCCGTCGGCATGCTCTACGAACTCCGCATTTGCATGCGAAATCATCTGGCGTTTGCCAACGTCCTTGACGGCCTGCGTCAAATACTCGGTGCTCTGGTGCTCCTCCGTCCAGCCGCAGCAGGGCGCATCGAGGCAGCATTGCACGAATGGAGAATCCACCCAGGACACGATATCCAGCATGTCGTGATAATCGTTGATAATCGGATGGTGATTCTGTAATGCCAGCACCACGCCCGCATCCTCCGCATATTTGCTGCATTCCTTAAGGCATTCCGTCACGCTCTGGCGAAGCTCGTAATCCAGCGCGCCATAGTAGTTGTGATACTTCTCCGGCACCTCGTAGGTTGCAACGCCGTTGCGTTTTACAATACCGCGCCATGCCGCAAAAACGCGCAGTACATTCGTGCCAAGCTGCTTTGCAACGCGAATCTGCTCCCGCACCATCAGCAGCTCGTTCTCGATCTGCTCCGGTACGATGGACGCAAAGTTATTATTCGCCGCTACGCCGCAGATTTCCAACCCCAGCTTATCGGCGTATGCACGGATTTCGCTGCACCGCTTTTCGTCAAGGTCAAGCGGTGATCCATGGGGCCGCTTCAGGTCAAGCTCCACGCCCTCGTAGCCGAAGCGCTTCGCCGTATCCATAAACTCTTCCACCGACAGGGCGGGACGATCAGCAAACCATGTGCCGGAACAGGAAATGGAATATAAACCGACTTTCATACTAAATTCCTCCAATTTCCCCCGAAGGGGTATCTAAGCATATATTGTCTTACGCCCGCCCTGCGCACTGGCCGGTGCAAGACCCGGTATCCTGCGTTATGCAGGGAATGCCCTACGCCATAACCTCGCTCGCGCGCACCTCACGCCCTTCGGCGGCGGAGGTATAAAACGCGTCGATGATTGCGGACACGGTCAACGTCTCGGCAGGCTTGACAATCAGCTCAGAGCCCGTAAGAATATGATTCACCGCGTTTTCAAAGAGATAAAAGTGCCCCGGAAACGCCTCTCCGGCAAACCGTCGCTCATTCGGAAACAGCCGCGGCTGTACGTCCGTCTGATAGCGGCCCATCGTTGTGTACAGCTCCATCTTCGGCAATGCCAGCCCGGCACGGCTGCCCGCAAAGGACATGCTGTACTCGTTCGGCAGGTTGACAGCCCAGCTTGTTTTGAAATTCATGCAGCAGCTATTCGCGAGCCGCAGCGTTCCGGAAGCGAACTCCTCTACCTCGAATTCCTCCGGCGAATACGGACGGGCATTGTGTACGCCCGCAGGCGCGCCGCTCTCCACAAGGCTCGTCAAAACATTCTTTTCGTTATGTGCAATAACCGACGACGTCATGCCGGAAACGGAGGTAAACGCCGGACTGCCCATTACCCACAGCGCCGCATCGATCATATGCACGCCAAGGTCGCAGAGCGCGCCGCCGCCGTTCGCTTCCTTCTTGTGGAACATCCCCCACTTCGGTACGCCGCGCCTGCGAATCAGGGAGAATTCCGAATAGTAAATGTCTCCGAGTGTACCGTCCTCCATATATTCGCGCGCAAGCTGATACTCCTGATTGTAGCGGAGCACCTGGCAGGCAAAGAGCACCTTCCCCTGTTGCTCGGCATAATCGAACATCTCCTTTGCGTCGCGATAGGTAAGCGCAATCGGCTTTTCACAGGCAACGTGCGCGCCATAAGACAGCGCAAGCATCGCCATTTTCTTGTGCGATGCGTTCGGCGTACAGACCGAAACAAGATCCGGCCTTTCCTTATCCAGCATCTCCTCCGCG
>CAYPLG010000065.1:0-13988 GCA_964411535.1 uncultured Oscillospiraceae bacterium | reverse complement strand
AACAAGATCTATAATGCGGCGCGCTTTGTGCTGATGAGCGCGGATGCGGACGCACCCGACGCGCCGGATACTGCGCTGCTGGAAACGGCGGACAAGTGGATTCTGCACCGCATGAATGAGACGGTGCGCGACGTGACGGCCAATCTGGACGGTTTCGAGCTTGGCCTTGCCGCGCAAAAGATTTACGATTTTATTTGGACGGAGTTCTGCGACTGGTATATCGAGATTGCCAAATCCCGCCTGTACGGAGAGGACGTCGCTGCCAAACGCAATGTATCCGCCGTGCTCAAAACGGTGCTCGTGACCGCGATGAAGCTGTTGCATCCGTTTATGCCGTTTATTACGGAGGAGCTGTTCTTGCAGATTTCGGATGAGGAAAGCATCATGCTGTCCAGCTGGCCCGCGGCAAACGACGCGTACGCCTTCCCGTCGGATTGCGCACATATGGAGTCCGTGATGGAGTTGGTTCGGTCCATTCGCAACCTTCGTGCGGAGATGAAGGTGCCGCCGTCCCAAAAGATCGATATCCGCGTGATTGCGGACAAGAAGGACGTGGCGGCGTTCGACGGCATGGCACAGTATTTAACGCGTCTTGCTGGCGCGGAGCATATTCGTGTTTCCGATATACGCGGCGAAATTCCGGCCAACGATATCCATATCGTTACAACCGGCGCAGAAGCGGTGATTCCGCTTGCCTCGCTGGTGGATATTGAAAAGGAAAAGCAGCGCGTGGAAAAGGAGATCGAGCGCGTAACGGGCGAAATTGCGCGTGCAAACGGAAAACTGAAGAACGCGGGCTTTGTTGCCAAAGCTCCGCAGGCCGTCGTGGAGGAGGAGCGCAAGAAACTCGCCGCCGCCGAGGAGATGCTGACAAAGCTTCAGGAGCGGTTGACGACGCTCGGCTGACGCTTTGCCTTAAAATAAAGCACGCTCCCTATTTTGCGGCCGGGCGGCGCGGCGCCTTCGGAATGGATGTACGGCTTCCACCGTAGAATAATCCGTTCATGCTATAAACGAACCGGAGGTAAAAGCATTTGTACATACGCAGCGTAACCTTGTTGCGCGAAGACTTTTCCGATGAGGACGCCTATCTAAACAGAATTCCGGCGATCCGTTCGCTTGGCACGCTGGACTTTTCCTCCACGCCCGTAACGTTCCTCGTCGGGGAGAACGGCTCCGGCAAGTCCACCTTGCTGGAGGCGATCGCTGTTGCATCGGGGTTTAATCCGGAGGGCGGGTCGAAGAACTTCCGCTTTGCGACCGCAAACACGCATTCGGGTCTGCATCGTTGCCTGCGTATTGCCCGCTCACCGGCGCGTCCGCGGGACGGATTCTTTCTTCGTGCGGAGAGCTTTTATAATATGGCGAGCAATATCGACGAGATGGACGAAGGCGTTGGAGACCTGTACAGAAGCTACGGCGGAAAATCACTGCATCGGCAATCCCATGGGGAGAGCTTTTTGAACCTTGCGCTCAACCGGCTTGGCGGCAACGGGCTGTATCTGTTCGACGAACCGGAAGCGGCGCTTTCACCGACGCGGCAGCTTTCGCTGCTTTCCATTATGCATCAGCTTGTGCAGGCGGACTCGCAGTTTATTATCGCTACGCATTCACCGATTCTGATGGCGTATCCGGACGCGGCGATTTATTTGCTGGATGAGAACGGAATCAACCCGATTGCGTATACGGATACGGAGCATTACCAGGTTACGAAGAGCTTTATGGCAAACCCGAAGCGCATGCTGGACGTGCTGTTTAAAGAGTAGGCAAAGGCCGGTCATGACAGGATTCGCGCGCCCCATTGAAGCAAGCCGCAGCGAATCGCCTCAGCCTGGTTTATGCACAGCGTTTCATGCAAGGGCGGGCTGATGCGGAAGACGCACTAGTGTAAATGCCAAGGGGAATATGAAATATGAAGCACAATAAAGCGGTATATGCGATCAGCTTGCTGGCGATTTTACTTGTATGCAATCTCGCAGCGTGCGCCAAGCGGGAGGCGGGCAAGCCGTCTGCTGTTCCCTCGACCGCTGTGCCAATTACGACGGCAACGGCAGCCGAAAGCCCGGTCCCCGTACCGGCGGTGGACAGCACCATCAAACAGGACATGCTTGCCGCGTACCGGGCGGCGCTTACCAATTTGCTGCACGAACACATGTTGCCGGACGGAACGGATTGCGGATTTGACGAGCTTTCCGATCCTGCGGGGAACCAATTTGCGGTTTTCGACGTGGATGGCGACGGGCAAGACGAGCTCATCGTTATGTATACCACAACGTATATGGCCGGGCAGGTGCAGGGCATATTCGGTTATGATGCGAGCAGCGGACAGGTGAAGACGGAACTGACCGAGTATCCCCTGCTGACATTTTTTGACAACGGCGTAATCAAGGCCGGATGGTCGCATAATCAGGGCTTGGCGGGCAGCTTCTGGCCATACACGCTGTACCGGTATCAGCCGGATGCGGATTGCTACAACCGTGTCGGTATGGCGGACGCATGGGAAAAGGCTTTTGCGCCGAGCAACTGGGACGGAGAAGCCTTCCCGGACGCGATAGACACAAGTAACGCCGGGATTGTCTATTTCATCGTAGAGGGCGCGGAATATCAGGCGGTTCCGCCGGTCGACGCGTCTATTTACAACGCGTGGTATGCGTCGTATGTGGGACAGGCGTCGGAGGTGCAGATTCCTTTTCAGGCGCTGACGGACGAGCATATTGCGGCGCTGTCATAAGGCGGCGCCGTTTTTCGGGATAGTGAGCCGGTGCGAAGGGGAAGCGCCGTACCAACATAAATCAGCCGCCCGCATGCTGCGGGCGGCTGATCGATATTACCGAATGTTTATAGTTCCACGCCCAGAAGATTCTTTGCGAGCAGTCCGATAAAGAATGCAATGACGGCAACGCCGATGCTGATGCAGAACATTTCCAGAAAGCGTTTTTTAAACGAAAGATCCTTCGCAACGGCAATATAGTAGCTGAAGAACGCAATGATCGCAACGACGATGAGCAGCATGGTTGCAAGCGCCCAGATGTAGTTTTCGTTGCTGAAGAGCAAGTAGGGTAGGATAAGCAGAGCAACTGTAATAAGATACGCAATGCCCGTGTACGTGCAGGACTTAAACGCATCCGGGTTTCCGTCGCTTTTGGCGGAGAGGAACTCCGAGCTTGCCATGGACAGCGTTGCCGAGATACCGGTTATCAACCCGGACAGGGCAATAAGCCTGGTGTTTTGCAGCGCGAACGTAATACCCGCGAGCGCGCCGGTGAGCTCCACAAGCGCGTCGTTGAGGCCAAGCACCATGGAGCCGACGTAACGCAGCCGCTCTTCATCCAGCATGCCGAGCAGCGCTTGCTCGTGCGCATCTTCCTGCTCCGCGATGGCCAGGCTTTCGGGAACCTCTTTAGACAGCGCCGTATAGGTGGCTTCGGCGTTGCTCTCGCCTTTTTCCATGAGCTTTGCGGTGAACGTAAAGCCCATCAGCCTGCCCATCAGCTTGCGCCAGAGCACTTTGACTGTTTGTGGCTTGAGCTCTACGCCGGTATATTTTTGCCAGATACGCGCATGCGCCATCTCCTCGTCAGAAAGGCGGAGCAGAACATCCCGGTTCGATTCGCTTTTGACCTGCGCTGCAAGCGCGCGATACGTTGCGGATTCGGTGACCTCGTTTTGCTGCATCATGCGGATGGTTTTAATCGATGCTTCGGATATTGCGGCGGACATATTGCTTCACTCACTTTCCCATTCTTTGGTAACGGAGGGACTATTCTTTTTCGTCCGGGAGCGGCGGCAGCACGCGGGCAGAAGATTTGGCGGTGGCGGGCGCTTTTGCGGTCGCTGCGGCGGCAGATGCCGTAGCGGAGGGGGAGCGCTGCTCTTCCATACGCGCAACGGACGCAGCTCGCTTGGCTTCCTGCTCCGCGGCGGCTTTTTTGCGTTCCTCTTCGAGCGCCGCGCGGACCTTGGCGTCAAGCTCGTCCGTAAATTCCGGATTGTCCTTCAGGAATTGGCGCGTGTTCTCACGGCCCTGTCCAAGGCGCATATCGCCGTATGCATACCATGCGCCGGATTTTTGAATAATCTTGCGATCCGCAGCCATGTCGAGGAGCGATCCCTCGCGGGAGATACCCTCGCCGTAGATCATGTCGAATTCAGCGGTCTTAAACGGCGGCGCGACCTTGTTTTTGACGACTTTGACGCGCGTACGGTTGCCGACGATGGTCGTGCCGTCTTTAAGCGCGTCGATACGCCGCACATCCAAACGCACGGAGGCATAGAACTTTAGCGCTTTGCCGCCCGGCGTAACCTCCGGGTTGCCGAACATAATGCCAACCTTCTCACGCAGCTGATTAATGAAAACTACGATGGCGTTGGATTTGCTGATTGCGCCGGCGAGCTTTCGAAGCGCCTGCGACATAAGCCTTGCCTGTAAGCCGACATGCGCGTCGCCCATATCGCCCTCGATCTCCGCCTTTGGAACGAGTGCGGCAACGGAGTCCACGACGACAACGTCGATTGCGCCGCTGCGCACGAGCGCCTCGGTGATTTCGAGCGCTTGCTCGCCGGTGTCCGGCTGGCTGACGTACAGATCGTTGATGTGAATACCGAGATTTTCGGCGTACACGGGGTCGAGCGCATGCTCTGCGTCGATGAATGCGGCGGTGCCGCCGCCCTTTTGCGCCTGCGCAATGATATGCAGCGCAAGCGTAGTTTTACCGGAGGATTCCGGACCGTAGATCTCGATGATTCTGCCGCGCGGAATTCCGCCGACGCCGAGCGCGTAATCGAGCTCGATGCAGCCCGTCGGGATGACAGATATGTTGGTACGCGCCGCAGCGTCGCCCAGTTTCATAATGGCGCCCTTGCCGAATTGTTTCTCAATTTGGCTCAACGCGATTTCCAGTGCTTTTTCCTTTTCTACCATGCTGTTACCTCATATCTTCCGTTGCTGTAATGAATCCATTCACGTATTATATCATGCGTCGCGCTTTGAAGTACACAGGAATCTGCGCAGCATGTCAAAGCTGTTGAGCATCGCCGTATACCGAATGCGCTCCCGGTCGCCGTGCAGGAGCAATTGCTTGACCTGCGTATCGCCATCTTTGCTTGCAAGCGCAATGTATACCGTGCCGACGGGCTTTTCGTCCGTACCGCCGTCCGGCCCGGCGATACCCGTTGTACTGATTGCAATATCTGCATCGGCGCTTTTTTGCATGCCAATGGCCATTTCGAGCGCACACTGCTCGCTGACTGCGCCAAACTTTTCCAGCGTAGCGGGGGATACGGAAAGCCTATGCATCTTTGCGTCGTTGCTGTATGTTACGCATCCGTCGACGAACGTTCCGGATGCGCCGGGGATATCGACGAGCGCGCTTGCGACCATGCCGCCCGTGCAGCTTTCCGCCGTGGCGAGCGTAAGCCCGCGCGACAGCAGAAGCTTGACGCAAAGCTCCGGCAGCGACTCCCCGTCGACGGAGTACACCACGTCGCCAAGCGCGTCGCGAATCTGATCGATCATTTTGCCGGTCAGGCGTTCGCCTTCTGCGTCGGACTTGCATTTTGCGGTGATTCGAAGCGTAACCTCGCAAAGCTTGATATAAGGCGCAACGGTCGGGTTGGTTTGGTTCTCGATGATGTCGCGCAAACGGTAGGTGACCGCCGATTCGCCCATGCCGAAGATGCGCATCTCCCTTGAATACAGCTTCGTGTCGCTAAGCCTCGCCAGGTACGGCATGGCATAGTTGTCGAACATCGGGAAAAGCTCGCGCGGCGGTCCGGGCAGCAGCACGGCAATCTTGTCCTCAACATGCATAACGCAGCCGGGCGCGGTTCCGTTGGCGTTTGGAAGGATGATCGCGTCGCGCGGGAAGTTGGCCTGCTTATAGTTGTTGGGCGTCATTTTCCATCCACGGGAGGCGAAATGCTTCTCCAGCCGCTCGACCTCCTCCGGCCGCGGTTCGCAGGTCAGGCCCAGCGCGGCGGCGACGGTTTCCTTCGTCAGGTCGTCATCCGTCGGGCCGAGGCCGCCGGTGAATACGACAACGTCGGAACGTTCGATTGCACGGTGTACGACGGACGTCAACCGGCGCGCATTGTCGCCAACCGTTATGTGGTAATAGACTTCGTAACCAAGCGGCGCAAGCTTTGCGGCAATATGCTGCGCGTCGGTGTTTACGACCTGCCCCATGAGCAGTTCGGTTCCTACAGATACAATTTCCGCGATCATTCCCAACTCACTGCCTTTCTGTTTTTAAAGATATAATCCGCAGCTGACCAAACGGAAAGCACCGCGGCAGCGTACATCATGATGCTGGCGAAAACGGCTATCCAGCCGGTCATGCTGGGGTCTTGTACGAGCATGGCCACGATGGCGATTGCCTGCGTAAGCGTTTTGGCTTTGCCAAGTCGGCTTGCGGCGATGACAGCGCCGGAGGAACTTGTAACCAGGCGAAAACCGGAGATTACGAATTCGCGCCCCAGAAATAGAATGCACAGAAGCGGGGAAAGCCGATGCATCCAGGTCAGCATAATGAATGCGGCGCAGTACAGAAGCTTGTCGGCAATGGGGTCCATGAGCTTTCCGAAGTTGGTAACAAGGCCGCGCGACCTTGCAATCTGTCCGTCTACGATATCGGTCAGCGCAGCGAGGGAAAACATGACCGCTGCGAGAATGTTCCACCAGGAAAGCCACGCTTCAAACGTACAGGTGAGGACAAACACCGGTACGAGAAGCATGCGAAGGATGGTCAGCCGGTTGGGTAGATTCATATTGCGCAAAGTTGTTCTCCGATCATGTCGTATTCCAGGGCTTCGGTCAGGCGGATGTCGATATATGTGCCGGGTTGCAGCGAGGTATCCCTGGGTATGAGGATGCGGCCGTCCACATCCGGCGCTTCGGCATAGGTGCGGCCGCAGGTATACGTTTCTTCCTGCCCGGTAACAAGCATTTTGCATTCCGTACCGATACGGGCTTCTGCGCGTGCTTTGGAGATGCCCTGCTGGATGGAAAGCAGGCTGTCGAGCCGGGCGCGTTTTACATCCTCCGGGATCTGGTTTTCCATGGCGGCGGCCTGCGTACCATCCTCCGGGGAAAAGGCGAATGCGCCCAGCCGGTCGAAGGGGTATTCGCGGATAAACGCGGTCAGTTCATCAAAATCCCGGTCCGTTTCACCGGGGAAGCCGACCATCATGGTTGTGCGCAAGATGAATTGCGGCGCATGCGATCTGATGTAATCAAGCGTTTTTCTAATGTGCGCGCTGCTTCCGCGCCGGTGCATGGCGGCAAGGATACGGTCGTTGATATGTTGCAGCGGCATATCGAGGTAAGGCACGACTTTGCCGTTATTCTGCATACGGTCAATAAGCGCGGGCGTTACCGTATCCGGATAGGTGTACAGCAGGCGAATCCAGCGGAGCGCCGGTATGGCGGCGAGCGCATCCAGCAAATCCGCAATGCGCGATTCCCCGTATAGATCCATGCCATAACCGGACGTGTCCTGCGCAATAACGGTCAATTCCGTAACGCCGCCGTCTGCAAGGCGCTTCGCTTCGTCTATTAGCGATTCTGCCGTGCGGCTGACCAGCGGTCCGCGGATGAGCGGTATGGCGCAGTAGGCGCAGCGGTTGTTGCAGCCGTCGCCGATGCGCAGGTATGCGCTGTACGGCGGCGTTGTCAAAATCCGCGCGTCCGTATCCGCACAGGGATTGCCGCCTAAAAGCAGCGGCAGACGTTCGTATTCGTGTACGCCAAGCAGGATATCGATCTCCGGCATGGCTTCCTGCAACTCCGCGCGATATCGTTCGGAGAGGCAGCCTGTTACAACGAGCGTCCTGCACCGCGCGCTCTGCTTGTACCGGGCCATTTCCAGAATTGTATTGATGGACTCCTGCTTCGCGGGTTCGATAAATCCGCAGGTGTTGACGATCAGAATGTCGGCGGATTCCGGGCTGTTTACGAGGGAAAACCCTGCGCCGGACAACAGGCCGAGCATCCGCTCCGTGTCGACAAGATTTTTTGCGCATCCGAGCGAAATAACGCCTACATTCTTCATGACAACTTGGCTTCCTTATCCTCGAATGGAATGTGATCGTCAAATATTTCCGCGTATTCCTCCCGCGTAATCAAAAGCTTGCGCGGCTTGCTTCCCTCGAAGGGAGAGATGTAGCCTTTGGACTCCATAATATCAATCAGGCGGGAGCCGCGCG
The DNA here is from genome assembly GCA_964411535.1 of uncultured Oscillospiraceae bacterium. Lineage (GTDB taxonomy): Bacteria > Bacillota > Clostridia > Christensenellales > CAG-138 > CAYPLG01. The sequence continues at coordinate 5,786 of CAYPLG010000065.1, read as the reverse complement.
TATAGCCAACGCGCAGCCTGCGCTGCAAAAGCGATGTGGAGGCAACGCCGGTTTCCAAACAGACGCGAACGGCCTTTCCAAGCAGTTCGTCGGTCTGCTTTCCTTCGCCGAAATCTCCGCCGGTTGCGCCGCCCTCCGCCGCTTCGTCATCCTCCGGCGCGGCGGTCAGAACACCTTCGTCAAATGCGGGCGCAAGCTTACGTTTTTCGAAAAACTCGATAACGTTGTCCACGTCCTCCCCGCTGACAAAGGCGCATTGCATGCGCATGGGCTTGTTGCTGCCGGCCGGATGGAAGAGCATGTCCCCGCGGCCGAGCAGCTTTTCTGCGCCGGTCGAGTCCAGAATGATGCGCGAGTCCACGCCGGAACTGACGGCGAACGCACAGCGGGAGGGGATGTTGGAGCGGATGATGCCGGTGATAATGTCCGCGCTGGGGCGTTGCGTTGCGACGATTAAGTGCACGCCTGCCGCACGGCCCAGCTGCGCAATCCGGCTGATGTAATCCTCCACCTCTCGCGACGCGACCATCATCAGGTCGGCCAGCTCGTCGATAATCACCACAAGCTTTGGCAGCTTACTTTCCGGCTCGGCGACACGCTTGTTGTAGCTGTAGAAATCCTTGGCGCCGACATCGGCAAAAAGCTTGTAGCGGCGCATCATTTCGTTGACGGCCCAACGCAATGCGCTCGCGGCTTTCTTTACGTCCGTAACGACCGGGGTCAGCAGGTGCGGCAGCGCGCCGAACGCCGTTAGCTCCACAATCTTCGGGTCGATCAGAATCAGCTTAAGCTCGGCGGGGGAGCTTTTGTAAATCATCGATACGATGATATCGTTGATGCATACGCTTTTGCCGCTGCCCGTTGCGCCGGCGATGAGCATGTGCGGCATCCGGTCGAGATCCGCAACGACGATCCGGCCGCTGATATCCTTGCCGAGCGCCATGGTGATGGGGGACTTGCTCTCCTGAAACTCCTTGCTTTCCACAATGTCGCGCAAGACGACCGCCACGGTGTCCTTGTTCGGGATTTCGATGCCTACGGCGGACTTGCCGGGGATGGGCGCTTCGATGCGTACGCGCTGTGCGGCAAGCGCAAGCGCAATATCGTTGCTTAGCGACGTAATGCGGTTGACCCGTACGCCGGGGGCGGGCTGCAATTCAAAACGCGTCAGCGTCGGCCCGACGCTGATATCCAATAACTTTGCGCTGATATTAAAGGTAGCCAGCGTTGCAATGAGCAAATTTGCCTTTTCCTGCGGCGCTTCCTTGGCTTTGGCGTAGTTTGTGTTTGCGGCATGCAGCAGCGTAAAGGGCGGCCGCTCGTAAGCGGGCGCATTGGTATACGGGATGTCGATCACGGAATCATCCGGCGTGGTTTTACTCGTTTTGTTGCCACTGGAAGATTTGCCGACGTGGATTGGTTTCGCTGCCGCGGCGCCAGCGGGTTTTACGTCCTTCTCGACGGGTTTCTTTTTCTTCTTATCCGGTACTTCGGCGGGAACCGGCGCAGCCTGCGCGCCAAAGAGCGGGCTGATGTCCGGTAGCGGCTGCGGCGCCGGGGCCGGGGCAGGCTGTATGGATTCTATGACGGGCGGGACATCCACCACCGGCTCAATATTCTCCCAAATATCGGAAACGACGAGCTGCGGGCGCGCGGGACGCGGCGTTTTCCCGTCCTTTGTGGAAAGCGCGCCTTCCATCGGCAGGAAGGATACGAGCTCGTCGACGTCGGAAAGCATTTTCGCCTGTTTCTTCTTGCTGACCTTTTTGCCGCCGGCGGCAGACGGTTTGCCGTTTGCTGCCCGGCTTTTCTTTGCCGGTTTTTCGGCGGGTGGCAGCAGCTTGTCGTCGCCGTCAAGGTCGAAGGTGAACAGCTTGCGTTCCGGGTCCGTGCGCTCTTCGTACGCGGCTTGCGCATTTTGCACGACCGTCTGGACGGATTCTCCCACTTTGGCGGACATGTCGCGAATGGAAAGCCCGGTAACCGTAGCGATGGATAGAATAATAATGGTAATAAGCAGCGTGTAGGCAAGAATGCTGCCGCCAAGCTTTTGCAGCGGGTAGCATAGCGCTGCACCGACAAACCCGCCGCCATGCCGGCTGTTGAGGCCAAGGTCGTAAGCGTCGCTTAAAAACTGCATATACGGCGTGTCGGCATAGTCTGCGTTTTGCGTGACGTGGAGAAGCGTAATGAGCGCGAGAACGCCGAGAACAACGAGCCATGCCGTGCCGCGGAGGCTCGCGCTCCTGCCGCCCTTTATGGAAAGCACGCCCAGCCCGATGAAAACCAGCGGTAGAGCATATGCCATAATGCCAAACAGGCCAAACAGCACAAGGAGGATGACCTTTCCCAAGAATCCTGTGGCGGAGAAAAACATATATGCGCCAAGCAATACGCCAACGGCAATAAGAATAACGCCCGCCGTTTCGTGTTGTTGCCGTTCAAGTGCCGCATCCTTGCCGCGGCCGCCGGAGGATTTCTGCGCTTTTGCCCTGGAATTCCCGGTGGATTTTTTTGCAGCCAAACGATACACAACACCTTTCCATACGAATTCAAAGTAATTATACTACATATTGTGTTTTGAATGCAACTTGGGAAACTATAAAACGACATAATGTTCGCTTTATACTGGCGTAGAAAAGTATATAGTTCCAATATGACCGTTTCCCATTGACAAACTGTTTGTAAGGCAGATATAATTTTTTTGAAGAATAGCGATTTCTTTTCTATATGTAAAAAATAACTGATTTTTAAGGAGAATAACGGTGAAAAGAATAGTAATTGCACTGGGCGGCAACGCGTTGCAGGAAGCGGGAAAGCCGGCTACAGCGGAAGCGCAGTTGGATGTCGTTGTAAAAACGTCCGAGTACATTGCGGACATCATTGATCGCGGCTATGAAGTCGTTATTGCACATGGAAACGGTCCGCAGGTTGGACGCCTTGTACTGCAAAACGAGTATGCAAGCGCGATTACGCCCGCTATGCCGTTTGACGTTTGCGGCGCAATGAGCCAAGGCATGATCGGTTACCATATTCAGCAGGGGCTGAGCAAGGTCCTTCGTGCGCGCGGAAACAATACGCCGGTTGCGACGGTTGTTACGCAGGTTGTTGTGGACAAGGACGATCCGAAGTTTTTGAATCCAAGCAAGCCCATTGGCCCGTTCTATAAAGAGGACGAGGCAAAGAAGATTGCGGATGAGAAGGGCTACGTTATGAAGGAGGATGCGGGGCGCGGCTGGCGTCGTGTCGTTGCCTCCCCGATGCCCGTAGAAATTGTGGAGCTGGAAGCGGTCAAGTGCCTGGTTAATGGCGGTATCATTACCGTTACGGTTGGCGGAGGCGGCATTCCTGTTGTTCGCAACGAGAAGGGCGAACTTGTTGGCACGGCTGCCGTAATCGATAAGGATCTTGCTAGCGAGCGGCTTGCGGAGGATATGGATGCGGACGCGCTTGTTATTTTGACGGCGGTGGAAAAGGTAAGCATCAACTATAACAAGCCCGATCAGATTGACCTCGACGCCTTAAGCGTTGCGGAAGCAAAGCGTTATATTGGCGAAGGACAGTTTGCACCCGGCTCCATGCTGCCGAAGATCGAGGCAGCGCTCAAGTTTGTGGAAAGCAAGCCCGGCCGCAAGGCGATCATTACGTCTTTGGACAAGGCTGTTGAAGCATTGAACGGAAAAGCGGGCACAACGCTCGGTTAACGTACGGGATGACGAAGGGGGACCGGCGCAGGTTTTGTGCCGGTCTCTTTATTACCATCGCGGGTGGGCATAATGCTTGCAAATCGATGTGCGCGTATGCTACAGTAACAAGCAGATGGAAACGGAAGCGAATATAATAAAAAAGAACATTGCGGAGAATATCGCCATGCTGCGGCTGTCGCGCGGTATGACGCAGGCGGAGCTTGCGCAATTGCTAAATTACTCCGACAAGGCTGTGTCCAAGTGGGAGCGTGCGGATTCCATACCGGATATTACGGTGCTCAAAACGGTTGCCGACCTATTCAACGTATCACTGGATTTTTTGACGCAAACGCATTCCGAAGTAGAGATTATGGCGCGGGAAACAAATAAGCAGGCGAAAAACCGCCTGTCCATTACGCTCGTTTCGGTATTTGGCATTTGGTTTATCGCGACATTGCTGTTTGTGCTGTTCTTGACAAAGGACGCCGCCATTACGCGCGCATGGATGGTCTTTATTGTTGCGATGCCGGTATCTTCCGTAGTGTTGCTTGTGTTTTCCTGCATTTGGGGAAGGAAGTATATGACGTTTATTTGCATATCCGCATTGATTTGGTCGCTGCTTCTGATGATTTACCTGTTTACCTTTTCTAGTAATTACTGGTATATCTTTTTACTGGGGATTCCGGCGGAAATCATTACAATTCTTTCCTCCGGCATACAGCGTGTTGTGAAAAATGACAATTAATAGCATAGAAACACTGATTTTTTGGGGACTCTACCACCGGTAGAGCATTGCTCTCCTGTTTCGATACCCCGGACGACGGCGGGTAGGTGGCGCTTTTACTGCAAAAATTGGTATATTACACGGTAAGTGACGCGTAGCGGCGGTTTACTCGTTTGCTGTGCGTTGAAGATGAAATTTGTATACCGCCAAGCGGTATAGGGTAAGGAGTGAACAGTATGAGCCAGTTCTTATTAACAAGCGAGTCCACGGCGGATATGACAAAGGACTTTTTTTCAGAGAGGAGTATTCCGTTTGTCCGCTATCAGGTGATGATCGACGGAAAAACGTACGTAGATGATCTTGGGGAGACGCTGCCCTTTGATCAGTATTATAAAATGATTGCCGACGGCGCAATGCCGACCACTTCGCAGGTAAATGCGGAAACCTACACAGCCTTTTTTGAACCGTTCCTTCAGGATGGACAGGATATACTGCATATAGCGTTTTCCTCCGGATTGTCCGGAGCCTATAATTCGGCTTGCATCGCACGGGATGAACTTCTGCAAAAGTATCCGGACAGGAAACTTTTGATCGTTGATTCTCTTGGCGCGTCTTCAGGATTTGGCCTGTTTTTGACGCTTGTTGCGGATCATCGCGACGCGGAGGAGCCGATTGATACGGTATACAATTGGGCGTTGGACAATCGACTGACGATCCATCATTGGTTCTTTTCGACCGATTTGACGCATTACAAGCGCGGCGGTCGCATTACTGCGGCGGCGGCAGCGGTGGGTACGCTGTTCAATATTTGCCCGCTGATGAACATGGACGCAGGCGGGCATCTGACGCCGCGTACCAAGTATCAGGGGAAAAAGCGCGTGATCAAGGAGATCGTTGAGCGCATGAAGGAATTTGCCGTCGGTGGTACGGATTATTGCGGAAAGTGCTATATTTCGGAATCGGCTTGTTATGACGATGCGCGCAAGGTTGCCGACCTTGTAGAGGAGTTGTTTCCACGTCTGAATGGCAAGGTGCTCATCAACAGCGTCGGCGTGCTGATCGGCGCGCATACCGGCCCCGGCACGGTCGCGCTGTTCTTTGTCGGAAGCAAGCGCGAGGATTGACGCTGGCGTGCGAATGGAATGTAATCGGGCTGGATAACCGGCCCGATTTGCGAATAAAGAGCATGGACAGGCACCGATGGCGGAAATTCAGCGGACATGCGGTGAATGAAAGACACCAAGCGAAGAAGGTTGTCCTTAAAATATTTTGGGAAATTGGATTTTTGTACTTGCAATTTTAAATTAGCTGTTGTATTATATCAACTGCTGTGGGGCATTAGCACAGTTGGTAGCGCGCAACGTTCGCAATGTTGA
>CAYPLG010000064.1:11393-14258 GCA_964411535.1 uncultured Oscillospiraceae bacterium | reverse complement strand
TACAGTGCAAAACGCACGACCTGTACGGCTGTGGCGCCGAGCTTGCGCCTGCAATCGGCATTGAGAAGGAACGCGTGCGCATGATCGACAATGTCGCGGGCGGCTGCTTTGGCTATACGACGATTTCCAACGTATTTGCACTGGCCGGCGTTGCCGTATTGGCGCTCAATATGCCTGTTACGATGACGCTAAGCTACGAAGAGCACCAGCACATGACAGGCAAGCGCTCCGCCACTTATTCCAATGGCCGTATTGCGGTTGGACAGGATGGGAAAATCGAAGCGGTCGAATTCGACGTAGCTGTTGACCATGGCGCATATGCGGGAACCGCTTCCATCATGTTTGGGAATCTGGTTTCGGTACCGTTCTCGGCGTATAACATACCCAATGCAAAGCTGCTTGCCCGCGGCGGCTGTTCCAACCACAATTATACCTGCGCATACAGAGGCTTCGGCGGACCGCAGATTTACACTACGGCGGAATCGCTGATCGATTTGGGCGCAAAGGCAGCGGGTATTGACGCGTGGGAGTTCCGATATATCAACGCAGCCAGGCCGGGCGACATGACGCTTAACAACAGGCCGTTCCCGTATTATCCATATGTCGGTCTGCTAGAAAAGATTAAGCCTTACTACGATGCGTACAAGAAAGAGGCTGAAAGCGCAAAAGCGGAGGGCAGGCACGTTGGTGTTGGCATCAGTATGGGCGGCTTCAATGTTGGAAAGGGATTTATCGACCATTGCGAGAACCTGCTTGAGCTACGGCCGGATGGTGGAATCAGCGTATACAATACCTGGCAGGATCTTGGACAGGGCGGCGATATCGGCACGCTGACGCATGTGCTCAAGTGCTTTGAGCCGCTTAACCTCAAGCCCGAACAGGTACGGCTGGTTATGAACGATACCAAAAAAGCGCCGGATTCCGGCCTTTCAGCGGCAAGCCGCTCGCACTTTATGAATGGCCGCGCGATTCAGGACGGTGCGGCACAATTGCTTAACGCCATGCGTAAGCCCGACGGAACCTATCGTACCTATCAGGAAATGGTGGACGAGGGTATTCCGACCAAGTATATGGGGCATACGGATGAGGTAGGGCAGGGGCTTGATCCCTGTCAGGACCCGAATACGGGCGAAGGCAACCGCTTTGCAGCCTATACCTACGGCGTAAACACGGCGTTGGTTGAAGTTGACGTAGAGAGCGGCAAGGCGCAGGTTCTGCGTTATACCTCGGTCGTTGACGTTGGCAAGGTTGGCAACCGCCTGGCGGTTGAGGGGCAGGGCTATGGCGGTCTTTCGCACAGCATCGGCTATGCTTTGCAGGAGGATTATGACGGAACAGATAAAGCGGGCAATATGGCCTATTGCGGCATCCCGACAATTCAGGTGATTCCCGACGATTTCAACGTCATATTCGATGAGAAAACGCCGCGCGCCAATGGCCCGCATGGCTCCAGCGGCTGCGCCGAGGTCTTCCAGTGCTCGAACCATATGGCGGTTATCAATGCTATTGATGACGCTTGCGGCGTTCGTATTTACGACTTGCCTGCAAAACCGGACAAAATCCGGGCTGGCTGGGAAGCGCTGCAACGTGGCGAAAGCCTTACGCCACCCAAATACTTTTTGGGCTCGGAGTTTGAGGATGAGCTGGAATACATCCGGGAGAACCCGATTTAATCGGTTCCTGCGAAAGTGGTACGGAGAGGCAAGCCGCCTCTCCGTACTGGTCGCGTAGGCAGTATGTGGGAAGGACGATGGTGTTGCCTTGGAGAGAGAGGACGTATTTCGACTGACTGGCGGGTGTTTTAGCGGCGAACCCGCTTCATGCTCCTATGCATGCCCGTTCCGACTGGATCTAAGGAGTATGCTGAAAAAGGCGATGCGCGGGCGTTGGGGTGCGGCATACAAGGAATTGCAGACGGCCGTATTGTTTCCGACGGTCGTAAACGCGTTTTGCCCACAACCATGTCAAGCTGCATGCCAGCGTAAGACTGTCCTCGCGGAAGCGCCCGTCGCCATAGGGAAACTGGAAGAGGCGTGTATTGCCTTTGCAAAGAGCAAAGCGGCGGCACGATACGTACTGCCGCCCAAGCAGGCGAAGGTTGCGATTGTTGGCGCCGGTCCTGTGGGGCTAAGCTGTGCGCTACGCCTGGCGCAGAAGCAGTTTCAGGTTTCCATTTTTGATAAAAATGAGGGATGGGGCGGCGCACTGCGCAAGCATCCGAGATTTCCAGAATTTGACAGAGAGTTTCGGATGCATTTTTTATCGGTAACCGTCTCAACATGCTATAATCAAATAATTGACAATCTTGATGCGCTTTCGGATTTTGATGCGGTTTTCGTCGCAACCGGAAGAGAGGGGTCGCATTTCGGTTTGCTTGCAAGCTTGCATCCCAAGCTGCATAGTACATCGAATCCACGTGTGTTTTTGGGCGGCGAAGTAACCGGTGTTTCCATGATTACGGGGATGGGCGATACGATTGCCGCTTCGCGCGCTATGGAGGCGTTTCTTTTGTCCGGCAGTCCGACGTTTGCTTCCGAAACGTGGGATTCCGGCAATGCGCTTCGGTATGCGCCGCATGACGGCGAGCCGCAGAAGCCAGCCGTCCTGACGGAAGATGTCGAATTGACCGAGGAAACGGCGCAGCGTGAGGCAGAACGCTGCATGCAGTGTGATTGTGTTGCCTGCATGCACGCATGTGAGTTGCTGGTAAAGGGCGGTTTCAAAACGTTCATGGACAATATGGCGGAGAAGGGCTATACCTCCATTATCGGCGGCGTCGCTTACGGCGGACGGCAATTTGAATATCTGGATCTGCAAAAGGAGCTTGGCTTCATTGTTGAGCTATACAATGATCCACCGGATTTC
>CAYPLG010000064.1:0-11383 GCA_964411535.1 uncultured Oscillospiraceae bacterium | reverse complement strand
TGTGGGAGCCTTTGCGCACAGAGCGTAGATCTTTCACAAGTGTTTCAGCTTTCACGCTCCAACGGCGTGGACAGCGGAAACTATCCCCCCGCATTTCAAGAGTTTTGGATGCGCGAATTTGCGTTTATGACCGGTGAGGCTGCGTTTTGCGGCGAGGATACTGGCAAAGAATACGCATTCTTTCCGGGCTGCGGACTAGGGCAGTGGAACCCGGATGCGGTTGCGCATGCTTATGCATATTTAAGCAAACAGCTTGGAGCGGGTTTGATCCTGAACTGTTGCGGCATTCCGGCCTATTGGGCCGGCGAAAATGAGAAATTCCGCACGCAGCTGGAATCCCTGCGGACGATTTGGCGATCGATGGGGGAACCGACGCTTGTGCTGGCATGCGCAAGTTGCGTAAAAACGTTTGAGAGATTTTTACCGGAGATTCCGGTTGTATCCCTATATGAGATCATGGCGCGGGAAGGCATTTGCTTGCCCACAAGGAAACATTTTTCCGATGCTGCGGTTTTCGACCCTTGCGCCGCGCGCGACAAGCCTGCATGGAAAGACGCGGTGCGCAAGCTTGCGGGTGCTTGTGGAGTTTTGCTGGCCGATTATGACAGTGATGGGAAATGCTGCGGCTTTGGCGGGCATATGCGCATTGCTGATCCCGCGCTGTATCACAGTATTGCGGAAAGCCGGAGCCTGGAGGAGGACGCTCCGTACATTGTGTACTGTGCAAATTGCCGGGATGTTTTTTCCAGGGAGCAAAAGAGCTGCTCGCACATCCTGGAGCTTTTGTTCGAACTGGACACCGCAGAAGCACCTACGTTGGAGCAAAGAAGGGAGAATAGCTTGATGTTGAAGCAGCGGATGATGCGTACATATTGGAACCAGGATTTCGAGCCGGCGTCGTCCGCAGCCGATACGGTGCGGGTTGTCGTTCCTGCAGAGGTGCAGGCCCGGATGGACGAACGCCTCATTACGTTAGGCGACGTCAGGGAAGCTATTGCACGGGCTGAGGAACGAAAAGAAGGCTTTATAAACGAGCAGGGCGATATCCTTTGCCATCTGGTCAAGGCGTATGTCACCTATTGGGTTTTGTACCGGATAAAGGAGGAGAACGGTCGGACAACGTATCTGGTTCTGGATGCTTATTCGCATCGAATGCATGTTAGGGAAGGCTCTGCTGCACTGTGCGGAGTTTTATCATAGCGCAACGCATGCGGCTCCGCTCGGCATGCATATTGCGGAGCCAACCTTCGATTATGCGAAGATTGCCGCACGCAAGGATAAGGTTGTATCGAGGCTGGTCGGCGGCATTGGATACCTTATGCAGGCAAACGGCGTAGACGTAGTGAACGGCCGGGGCGTGTTGACCTCCGCAGGCACGATTGCCGTTGGCGAAGAGACGTTTACGGCGGAGAATATCATTCTTGCAACGGGCTCCGTGCCCGCCGCAATTCCGATTCCAGGCATCGACTTGCCAAACGTTATGAATTCGGATGCGGTTCTTTCCCTGACAACGTGCCCGGAAAGCATTGTCATTATTGGCGGAGGCGTAATTGGTATCGAGTTTGCGAGTCTGTTTGGCATGTTGGGAAAAAAGGTGACAGTGATCGAAATGCTTCCCAATATTATGGGCCCGGCAATGGATCCCGACATTAGCGCCGCGATGATGAAGGAACTGAAAAAACGCAGCGTGGATGTAAAATGCAACGCCAGAGTGTTGTCCATTGAGGAAGGCATGACCGTTCACTATGCGCTTGGCGAAGAAACCAAGCAGGCGACGGGCGACATCGTTATTGTTGCAGTTGGCCGCAAGCCGAACACCGGCGGCATCGGGTTGCGTGAAGCTGGCGTGGAGACCGACGCGCGCGGCTATGTTGTCGTTGATGATAACATGCGCACCAATATTAAAAATATTTACGCAATTGGCGACATCACCGGGAAAATCCAGCTTGCGCATGTCGCCTCTGCACAGGGGAACGCCGCTGCGCAAAATATATGCGGCGGGAACCGTACCGTTGATTATGCTGCCGTTCCGTCCTGCGTCTATACGGATCCGGAAGTGGCAACGATTGGCATGACGGAGGGACAGGCGGAGAAGGCGGGGTATGCCGTCAAGACCGGCATGTTCCCGATGGCTGGCAACGGCCGCAGCCTTGTGCTGGATCGAACCGGCGGCTTTGTAAAGCTGGTTACGGATGCTACAAGCGGAAAGGTATTGGGCGCGCAATTGATGTGTGCCAACGCTACGGAGATGATTGCCGGCGTTTCGCTGGCAGTGTCAGCAGGGTTGTCCGCAGAGGACGTCTCCTCGGCAATTTTTCCGCATCCTACGGTCAGCGAAGCGATCGGGGAAGCGGCGCACGATATATTTGGACTTTCCAATAACAAAGCCTGATATAGCCAGATGGGGCATGCGGGCTTGTCTCGCCTGCCCCTTGCCCCTATCGGCTATGGAGGCAAACGCGTGTACCTGCATTTGCGCATAAGCGCTTTACCATAATGCGCTGCGGTACAATTCAATGTTTTGGCAGTGGCGGAATGACGCGCCTGCACGCTTGAGAGGAAATTGTTTACCTATGAAAAAGAAACAACTGATTGGACTGATTGCCGGTATTCTCGTATTGGTTTGCATCATTGCATTTGTGCAGCCTTCGGAGACATTGCCTGTGGCGGCAAGAAATACGCTTGCCCTCATGATAATGGTGATTATTCTGTTGGTCTGCGAGACCTTTCCGCTTGGCATAACATGCTTGTCTACGTTGGCGCTGGCGGTATTACTGGGCTGCGCACCGAACATGCCGGGGGCATTGGCGGGCTTCACCAACGCAACACTGTTCTTTGTGCTGGCGTCCTTTGGCATATCGGAGGCTTTGACTTCCGTGCCGCTTTCCAAGAGATTGCTTTGCGGGCTCATGCATGTTTTCGGAAAGAACACGAAGCTTCTCCTGCTGGGCATCATGATTTGCGTGGCGGTGCTTTCTTCCGTTATATCCAATGTTGCGGCGGCCGCAGTCTTTATTCCGATAATGCAGAATTTCTTTTCCGTCTATGATGGGGAGGAAAGACGCAATGCGACAAGGCGTTGTTATATGATTGCCATGCCTATTGCAAGCATGATTGGCGGCATGATGACGCCGGCTGGCTCCAGCATCAATATGCTTGCTATCAGCCTTTTGGAGGCAAATGCCGGCATTACGGTCAAATTCGTCGATTGGATGCTGTTTGGTATACCGATCGCGGTTGTTGCGCTGCCTTTGGCATGGTTAATTTGCGTTTCCGTTTTTCCGCCCGCAGCGTTGCCGGAGGAAAAAATCTCTCATTACGTTGACGAGATCCGGGTGCAGGAGCGTCTAAGCAGAAAAGAGGCATACGTGCTTTCTATCGTAGTGATTATGGTCATCCTGTGGATTTTGAGCTCTTGGTATCCGATGTTTAATGTAACGGTTGTCGCACTAATGGGTTTGCTGCTGTTCTTTATTCCCGGAAAGTTACAGGTTATGACGTGGAAGAGCTTTACCGGCTGCGTCAGTTGGGAAGCGTTTTTCCTGATGGGCAGCATGATTTCTCTGGGAACGCTGATTTCCAGCACAGGACTGAGCGCATGGATTGGAAATGTGGTGTTTCCGGCAACATTTGTTTCAACGCCGTTTATCGTAGTCGCCATGGTTGCTTTGATCACCTTCCTGCTTTTGGTTGTGATTCCCGTTGCGCCGGCGCTGGTTACGATGCTTTCGCTGCCGCTTATCAGCTTTGCGCAGCGAATCGGTATTCCGCCATATCTGGTGATGATTACGCTTGGCCTTGTTGCTGCGAACTGCTATTTGTTCCCGTTGGATACGGTTCCGCTCATGACATTCTCCACCGGTGCATACAAGATGTTCGATATGCCCAAGGCATCGGCATTGTTGCAGGTAGGAATGATAATCATCTGCTCTATTTGGATACCGATTGCAGGTACGTTGCTGGGCATCATCTAAACGCTGCACGCAAGCGGGCACTTTATTTGCTGCCACGGGGTGCGGAAACCTTAAACATATCGCAAATTGACAGGAGACGCCATGAACATTATCCGAAGAACCCGATCCGTATGCCCCGTGTGCCTTATGCCGATTGACGCTGCGCTTGTTACGCGTGATGATGCGGTATATATGGAGAAGCGCTGTGCAAAGCATGGCGCGTTCTCCGTCCCGGTGTGGCGTAATCGCATCGGCATTGATGCCTGGCGTGGCAGTGATCCGGAGCGGGTGGATCCCGACTGTGATCCGCGGTCATGCGGAAGCTGTACCCGGCATATGCAGGGCAGCTGTTGCGCCCTGCTTGAGGTTACGCGGCGATGTAATCTGCACTGCCGCTTCTGCTTTGCGCAGGGGGAGATTGCCGAACCATCGCTTGACGAGCTGAAACGGTCAGTCGAAGATATATACAGGCTTGGAAACGCTCCACTATTGCAGCTTTCCGGTGGAGAACCGACATTGCGCGACGATCTGCCGGAGCTAATTGCTTTTGCTAAGAAGACTGGGTATACCTATATTCAACTCAATACCAACGGCATACGCCTCGCGGACGATGCGGCGTATGTGGCGAAGCTTGCTGCAGCAGGGCTATCGTTTGTATTCTTGCAGTTCGATGGAACGGACGACGCCGTCTATCAGGCGCTGCGCGGCACAGACCTTCTGGAAAGGAAGACGCGCGCAATTGATAACTGTGCGCAAAACAATCTTGGCGTAACGTTGGTGCCGACGCTTGTACGGGGCGTGAATGTCGATCAAATCGGCTCCATCCTTCGTTTCGCCATTGCGCGTTCCCCTGCTGTGCGGGGCGTGCATTTCCAGCCGGTTAGCTTCTTCGGCCGGTATCCGGGCATACCCGCCGCCGATGAACGCTATACGCTTGATGAACTTGTCGAAGCGCTTGTTAAACAGGCAGGTATTGAGGTTGGGCATATATTGCCTTCCCGCTGCGACCATCCGCTTTGTGGTTTTCATAGCAGTTTTATTGTTCTCCAAGACGAGAAACTGGTTCCGATGTCGTTAGCGGGACAACAGCGGGAGAGGCGGATCGTCACGGCGAAAGCGAACCGTGAATATATTGGCCGGCGTTGGCAACGTACCGTTCAGGCCGCGGAACCGGACAAGCGCGGTCGGTTGGCGGAGAAGGCGAATGACGGCGTCAAAAGCGAACGCACAGACGCCTGCTGCCGGACGCCGCATAACGATTGCTGCTGCGGAAACGCATCATCATCCATCCATGCGGGCACACTTGACGACTTTTTACATCTGGCAAGGCTGCGCAGCTTTACCATTACGGCAATGGCGTTTCAAGACGCTATGAACCTTGACTTGGAACGTCTGGCGCGGTGCAGCCTACATGTATATGATCAGGGCAGCCTGATACCCTTTTGTGCGCGGTATCTTACGCCAATCACGCTCCCATGTGGGAAACAAAAATGACGGCATGCAGCCCGAACATCATAGCGGACATCATGTCCGTCTTGTCGGATATCGCCCCGTGTGCAAAGCTGCTGGATCTGGGCTGCGGACATGGTGAAACGCTCGCTGCGCTTGCCGGGCAGACGCAGCTTGTGCTGTATGGCGCCGAGCCTGATGCGCAGCGATGTACGGCGGCTCGTATTGCGTGTCCGCAGGCAAAGATTGTGACGGCCAGCGCGGAAAAGCTTCCGTATGCAGATCAGTATTTTGACGTTGTGAACTGCGAGTGTGTGCTTTCGCTTACGGATATTTCGCTTGCCGCAGCGGAGCTTTTTCGCGTGTTACGCGCAGGCGGCAGGTTGATTCTCAGCGATCTTTATACAAGATCGGAACGGAGCACCCTGCTGGAGAATGGCGATCTTGTACGCGCGGTTTATACGCAGCGGCAAATGGAGCAGCGGCTTCTGTGGGCGGGATTTTCACTTTTTGCATTCCAGGATCGAACGAATGCGTTAAAGGAACTGCTTCTGCAAGCGGTTTTTGACGGCTCTTTGCGCTGTAACGACCCGGATTACGGCGCTTTGCAGCAGGCGAAGCTTGGATACGGAATCTGGAGTTTCGTCCGGCCGTGACGAGATGCGGATATGCTTTGCTGCATACCGTTTTCACCCCGTGTGATCGGTACATTGGAGGAAGCAAGCGGCATGTATGACAGAGATGGTTTTACGACTCCGGAGGAAATTGCACTGGCTCCAGAATCATTCGTAAAAGTGCCGGCATCGAAGATCGCTCGCATAATTACCCTGCATACGTCTGGAAGCGTTGGCGCGCCTAAGCGTTTGTATTTTACCGAAAAAGATATGATGGACACAGTTGCCTTTTTTACCTCCGGGATGATGCCAATGGTTCATGCAAAGGAGAGAGTTGCCGTTTTTATGAACGGCGCAAGCATATATACCGTTGGCGGATTACTCACCCTGGCCAATGCAAGACTGGGTGCGGAAACAGAGGTATGTGGGTATATCCAGGATTATCGGGATGCTGCAAAAGCGGCAGATCGGGCGGACTGTCTTGTCGGCCTGCCTGGTCAGATGGCGGCGCTTGCCGTTAAAGCACCGCATTTGCGCCCCAATACGGTTTTGCTAAGCGGCGATTATATTCCATATAGCGTGCGAAAGAGATTGCAGGATACGTGGGGATGCACGGTATTTGGGCATTGGGGCATGACGGAGACGGGATATGGAGGCGGAGTCGAGTGCGAGGCGCATACAGGGTATCATCTTCGGAAGGATCTAAAGGTAGAGATCGTTGACCCCAATACGGGAGAGGCGCTTCCGGATGGAACCTATGGAGAAATCGTAATTACAGCTGCCAAAAGGGAGGCTATGCCCTTATTTCATTATAGGACCGGTGACATTGGATGCATACTTCCGGGCGGTTGCGCATGCGGCGAAGCGGGGAAAAGGCTTGGGCATGTCAAAGGCCGAATAGGCGACACCGTTAGCTTGCGCGACGGGCAAGAGATATCCATTCATATGCTGGATGAAATGCTGTTTGGACTGGACGGCTTGCAGGATTTCAGCGTAGAGCTGGTTTCGGATGCTGCGTTACGCATCCGCTTTGATGGGGATGTAAAAGTTGATTGCGTAGAAGCGCTTTGCGCCAACCGTTGGCCGGCCGCCTGCTTCGAGATTCGAAAGGATACAATTCCCGTAAAACATACGAAAAGAAGAATTGAGAAGCTTGTATGCAACGGCGTAGCCCGTGTGTAGTACTTGCTTTTTTGTTTTAGCATGCCGCTGCAGCTGACATCAAAAGAGTTGACAGGGGATGCGGGCAGGGGCGTTTTGCAAGCTTGACAATGCAAAAGTACAACGCTAGGATTAGATAAACAGATTCAGAAAAGAGGAAGCGCGAGAGATCATGGAAGAATGACGCGCGCGATTGCGAAACGCTTGTGATGAAGCGCGCGCGGAGCAAGGCTGCCGGCCTGATGGCGGCGGACGTACGCACAGGACAAGTCGCCTTTCCTGATAGGTGTTGTTTGACGGGAATTCCGGCAACGGGATAACGGAGCATGGGCGGGGTGTCATCATGAAAAAACTGTATTTGATCGGCGGGACGATGGGCGTTGGCAAAACAGCCGTATGCCAGAGGTTGAAGCAGGTGCTGCAAGACTGCGTATTTCTGGACGGCGACTGGTGTTGGGATGCCAGCCCGTTTCAGGTTACTGCGGAAACAAAGGAAATGGTTATGCAAAACATCTGTTTTTTGCTAAACCAGTTTATCCACTGCACAGCCTATCAAAATGTAGTATTCTGCTGGGTGATGCACGAGCAAAACATAATCGATACCATTCTGGCAAACACGGACACGGCGCATTGTGAGGTGCAGACGATATCGCTCGTTTGCAATCCGGATACGCTGCGCACACGCCTTGCAAAAGACATTGTTGCGGGCATTCGAACCGCTGACTGCGTGGAACGCAGTATGGCAAGAATCCCGTTGTATGACAAGCTCAGCACGACAAAAATCAATACGGACGGCAGGAGCGTTGCCAGCGTTGCCGACGCCATAATTTCTGGTGCAAAAACATTTCGTGCGTGATATGATATATAAAAGCATAGATTGCTGTCGAAGGGCGGCATAACCTGTGCGCGCTTCCTCATATCCGGGACGGCTGCATGCAGCCGAGAGCGAACGGACGCCCGTGCGGAAGATGTGGATATGCCCAACTGCCGACCGGAGACATGGATGGCTACCTTTATATGAACATACAGAAGGTTACAACCGGAAAGAAAGCATATATCGACCTGCTCTTGCTGGCGGATGAGCAGGAGAGCATGATTGACAGATACCTTGCGCGCGGCGACATGTTCGTGCTTTCTGACGATGGCGTGAAAGCGGAATGCGTGGTGACAAAGGAAGCGGACGGCGTGTATGAGCTCAAAAACATTGCGGTCCTGCCCGCGTTTCAACGAAGAGGGTATGGGAAGCGATTGATCGATCATGTGTTTTGCCATTATGCCGACTGCCGCACGATGCTCGTCGGTACCGGGGATGTTCCATCCTCGTTGGGGTTTTATCACGCATGCGGGTTTTCGGAATCCCACCGGGTTCGCAATTTCTTTACGGATAATTATGATCATCGGATGTTTGCGGATGGTGAGCAGCTTGTCGACATGGTCTATCTGAAACGGGAACGGTAAATGGATGAAACAGGGAGGAAACCATATGGAAATCGATCCACAGGCTTTTGCGAAGGAATTCTATCAGGCGCTGGAGAGCGGCATCAAGGAGCTGCCCAGGGATTTGCAGGCGAAGGTATACAAGCCGTGCGCGGAGAGCTGCGTAAAACACTATGTGCTGGGCGAGCAGCAGCGGCAGTTCGCCGAGTGCGGCGGCAGCCTGGACGCGCAGTACGAGCGGTACGGAAGATCGCCGTATTTCTTTGCGGACATTATCGAAAAGGGTCATATCTACGAGATCGGATATCCCGTTTCCAGCTGCGTGTGTCCTATGGTGAGCGCCGGAATCGCCGCATCCTGCGTGCATTGTGAGTGCTCGCGGCAGAGCATGCTCTGCGTGCTCAATACATTGCTGCCAGAAAAGAGCATTCAGGTGGAACTGATGCATTCCGTCCTTACGGGCGCAAAGGAATGCCGGTTTCGCGTAACGGTCGAGTAGCGGCCAACAGGCGGATACATAGCGCCGGAAAAGAACCGGCGTAATGAAAGTGCGCTTTGCGCTGGGGCGCGCGCGTATCAGCAGCCGCTGAACGCGGGCGCCCGAAAAGCGGCGTAACGGGGGAGTGGTTCCCGCACAACGAGGCGGGAACGGAATTGCGCGCCCGTGAATACGCAATGCGCGGTTACGTAAGCAAGCGCGCAACGGATGTAAAGCTTATGCACAGCACGATGCCGATTACGGTGGGCATTGCGGCGGCCAGACCGGTCCATTTCCAGCTTCCGGTTTCTTTTTTGATTGTTAGCAGTGTGGTTGAACACGGCCAATGGTTCAAGGAAAACAGGATGGTGCTTACTGCGGTAATCCATGTCCAGCCGTTATTTACAAACAGAGTTTTCATCTGCGTAAGGCTGTCAAGCTCCAGAATGCTGCCTTGTGCCATGTACGCCATAATGATGATCGGAACAACGATTTCGTTTGCTGGGAATCCGAGAATAAACGCCATTAGAATAACGCCGTCAAGGCCCATCAGCTGCGCAAACGGATTCAGAAACGAAGAGCAATGGTTTAGAACGCTGACCTGATTGACGGATATGTTGGCCATAAGCCAGATGATAAGCCCCGCCGGCGCTGCCACCGCAATTGCGCGGCCAAGCACGAACAATGTTCTGTCAAATATCGAACGAACGATTACCTTTCCGATCTGCGGCTTTCGATAAGGGGGAAGCTCCAGCGTGAAGGAGGAAGGTATCCCCTTTAGCAACGTTTTGGAAAGCAGTTTTGTTACACCAAACGTAAGGATTACGCCGAGCACAATGACGAGCGTCAACAGCAATGCGGACCATAGCGAAGCGAATGCCCCTCCGGCCGCGCTTACAAAAAACATGGTAAGAATAGCGATTAGCGTTGGAAATGCGCAACCGGCCATAGGGCAAAAAAACGCCCCGGATTTTGCGCTGCCTGCGTGGGCGATACACGGGCCTTTTGTTACCCGCCGCCGATAAAGATATGGAAATCCGTGCCATCCCAGACGATTTTTTGCGTAACGAGTCGAATGAACGTCCGTTTTTCGTAGACCGACAACTGTGGAAAGCAGGTTCTGAGGCTCGACAGCGTGCCTGCCAATGCGGCAAGTTGTATCGCCGAATCGCTTTCGTCCGCGGTCTGTTGCGTAAGGCGCGCTTTCTCCCGCAGCAGTTTCTTGCGCTCGTTATCCAGCTTTGCCGCGCGGGTATTGACCTGCTCGATGAAACCTTGTGCAAGGTCGCCGCGTGATAGCGCGTGCACGAGGTTCGATAGCTCCGCGTTGCATCTGCGGATCTGTTCCTCCATGACGGCAGCGGGCTGCCGCAGACCCGGCTGCTGTAAGTCGCGTTTCAGCTTTTTCAATAATGGTAGGATTTCCGGGCCGGATTCCGCGTACTCCAGCAGGCTTTTGCACACGAGCGCATCCGCCTGCTGCCCGCCGATGTTTTGGCAAGTGCATACGGACGTGCCGCCGTGCAGCTTTCCGCTGCATACATAATCGAACTGCCCCGCAGGGCTGCCGGAGCGAATCTTACTAAACATCCGTTCGCCGCATTTGCCGCAGTAGATGAGACCGGAGAGCAGCGAGTAGCCGTTCGCCTGCCGGGCGGGCGCTTTGCCCGTGGGGATGTTGTCGGCCAGGATGCGCTGCACCGCCACCCACTTTTCGCCGGGGATGCGTCCCCTGTGCCGGCCAATGGCGATAATCCACTTGTCGACGGGTTGGCGGGGGGCGTGCTTTTTCTTGTAGTCGCGCTTGTTGTAGGCGAGCAGTCCGTATCTGCCCGTGCAGCCGCTCTCGTTAAAGCAAACGTCGGCGCGCTGCTCGGTGAAGTAATCGAGCGCCGCACGGTCCGCTGTGCAGTAGACGGGGTTTTGCAGGATTTCCTTGATGCCGGGCAGCGAAAAGCAGCTGCCTGCGCGGGAGCGAATGCCTTGCAGCATGAGGCGCTTATGCACCGCCGAAATACTGTGCGTTTCCAGATAGAAGGAAAATATGCTGTCGATTACCGCCAGCTCATCGGGGTTGTCGCGAAGCTTGCAAGCGGTTTTGACCTTGCCGTCGAGGATGATTTCGCTGACTTTTTCGGACGAATAGCCTGTGGGCGTCGTACCGCCGAGCCAGCGGCCAGTGCGGGCGAGCATCAGCATGTTGTCCCGTACCCGCTCCGCAATGGTTTCCCGCTCCAACTGCGCGAATACGGATGCGATATACATCATGGCCTTGCCCATGGGCTTGCTGG
>CAYPLG010000063.1:0-14359 GCA_964411535.1 uncultured Oscillospiraceae bacterium | reverse complement strand
TACCTCGTGCCGTCCAGAGTTCAGGAAGGCAAGTTCTATGCACTTCCGCAATCTCCGCAAATCTTTAAGCAACTGCTTATGGTCGGCGGGATTGAAAGATACTACCAAATAGCACCATGCTTTAGAGATGAAGACCTTAGAGCGGACAGACAACCCGAGTTTACTCAAATTGACATTGAGATGTCGTTTGTTGAGGAAAAGGACGTGCAAGACGTCAACGAAGGGTTCCTCAAGCGGCTGTTTAAGGAGACGCTCGATATCGACATTGCGCTGCCGTTGCCGCGCATTACGTGGCGCGAGGCGATGGACCGCTACGGCTCCGACAAACCGGATACGCGCTTCGGCCTGGAGCTCATCAATATTACGGACGAGGTGAGGAATGCGGAATTCTCCGTATTCAGCAACGCAATCGCCGCGGGCGGCAGCGTCCGCTGCATCAATGTAAAGGGAGCGGGCGGACAGTTTTCGCGCAAGGAAATCGACGCGCTTGGCGAGTTTGTTAAGACCTATCGTGCCAAGGGCCTTGCATGGATGAACTATAAGGCGGACGGCATACAGTCGCCGATTGCAAAATTCCTTACGGAGGAGGAGATTGCCGCAATTTCCGGAAAGACGGATTTTGCGGAGGGCGACATTCTTTTTATTGTTGCCGATAAGGATGAGACCGTGTTCGCCTCTCTGGGCGCGCTTCGGTTGAAGCTTGCGGACAAGCTTGCGCTCATTCCGGCGCATACGTACAATCTGCTTTGGGTAACGGAATTTCCGCTGCTGGAGTGGAGCGAGGAGGAGGGCCGCTTTATGGCGATGCACCATCCGTTCACAAGCCCCATGGACGAGGACCTGCCGTTGTTGGATACCGATCCGGGCCGGGTGCGCGCCAAAGCGTACGATATTATATTAAACGGCGTGGAGATCGGCGGCGGCTCGATCCGTATCCATTCGCAGGAGCTGCAATACAAGATGTTCCGCGCACTGGGCATATCCGAGGAGACGGCCAACGAGCGCTTTGGTTATCTGTTAAGCGGGTTCCGCTTCGGCCCGCCGCCGCATGGCGGACTGGCGTACGGCCTCGACCGCGTCTGCATGCTGCTTGCCGGTACGTCAAGCATTCGTGACGTGATTGCCTTCCCGAAGGTGCAGAACGCCAGCTGCCCGCTGACGAACGCGCCGTCGACGGTTACCCAAAAGCAGCTTGACGAGCTGCATATTGCCGTGACGGAGACGGAAGAGTAATGGAACAGCAGGAAGCCGCGCCGCATGCGGGCGTTGTCACCGCAGTAGAAAACGGCATAGCGACAGTGCGTTTCCAACGAAGCGATATGTGCAAGCACTGCGGCGCATGCCTTGCCATTGGCGAACGGGAGCTGGAAACGCGCGTAAAAAACACGCTGAACGCCGCTGTCGGGGATGTGGTTGCCGTCAGCATGGCTGGGCGGCGCGTGTTGCAGGCAAGCGTACTTGCGTACGCGGTACCGCTGCTGTTTCTGCTTCTTGGCGTTTGGCTCGGCAGCTATATTTCGGATGTATGCGCGCTGCTGTTTGGCGTTGCGGGCTGTGCGGCTGCATATCTCGTGCTGCGTGCGCTTGATCGCAGAAGGAGCTTCAAGGCAAGGTTCGCGCCGCGTATGACTGCAATTCTGACAACGAAAGCTTCAGAGGAAAACTGACCGGATAAATCCGGCATCACGTAAAGAATGACCGTTTCATAACGGTCATTCTTTTGCATAGCCGTGTCGGGCTTATTTATCCGTACTGCTTTCGGCTTCGCCTTCCGTATCGAGGCGCTGACGGCGCACCAGGTCGGCAAACAGGCCGTCCTTTTGCGAAAGAAGCTCGTCATAGGTTCCGTCCTGCACGATCTTGCCGCCGTCGATGACGAGTATCCGGTTGCATTGCCGGATGGTGGAAAGCCGGTGCGCAACCACAATGCGCGTGCATTTCAGCTTGCCCAGCGCATCGGATACCTGCCGCTGCGTAATGTTGTCGAGCGCGCTTGTCGCTTCGTCAAATATCAGGATGCGCGGCTTCGGCGCAATGGCGCGCGCGATCATAAGCCGCTGCGCCTGCCCGCCGGAAATGCCGCCGCTGCCGCCGGATATCAGCGTGTGCATGCCCATCGGCATGGCCTTGATATCCTTGTCAATGCCGGACATGGCGGCCGCTTCCCATGCGTCGTCGACGGAGAGCCACGGCGCGGAAATGGTGATGTTGCTATAGATGCTGCCGGGAAAGAGCTTGCCATCCTGCAAGACGACGCCGATGCGCCGGCGCATGGATTCCAGATTGATATTCTGCAAATCGAGGCCGTCATAGTACACGGCGCCTGATTGCGGCTTTTCAAAGCCCAGCATAAGCCGGATAATGGTGCTCTTGCCGCAGCCTGTGCGCCCGACAATAGCCACGTATTGACCGGGGCGAATCTTTAACGAAAAATCATCCAGAATCAGCGGGCCGGTTTCGGTGTACCGGAACGAGACGTTGTTGAATTCCACTCCGCCGGATAGCCGGGTTACGGTGGCCTTGTTGGCGGAAACCTCCGGGACGGCGTTTAGTATCGGCTGGACCAGCTTCAGCACCGGGCGGATATCCGCCGTGGTAAGCGCAATGGAGGCAAGCGAACTAAACGCTGCGGAAACCATGCCATACGACACGTTGAATGCGATATAGTCGGAAACGGAAATGGACGACCGGGCCGCGAAATAGTAGATTACGATGGCGCCAACCAGCGTGATGGCGGTTGTGAACACGCCGGAGAGCTTGTTGATAAGCGGCGGGTTATAGGTGAGGCTCGCTTTTTCTGCGTAGGAGTCCGCCCATTTGGCAAAGGCGCGCTTTTCCGCACCGGCGAGCTTAATCTTTTGCACGCCGTTGATAAGCGCAAGCTCCAGGCCGCTTTGCTTTGCGGCTGTCTCCATGCGCCGCGTCGCAATCCGCATTTGCAGCAGCGAGGAGACGAGTGAAACGACGACGGTCGCAAGGATGACGATTAGCGCGGGAATTGCAATGGCGCGGCCGTATTTGGCCATCTGCGTAATGTAAACGAGCGAGAAAAGACTCGTTAAACCCGTATTCAAAATCGCGTCGGAGAGCATCGAGCAGAGCGAACGGATGGAGGTAACGCGCGTGTACAGCTCGCCCGCGCTGAACCCGGAAAAGAAGCTTGCGGGCAGGGAAAGCAGCCGCATCATGGCGGCGGCGTCCACGGCGATGTTGGTTTTCGTCGTCAAACGCTCCGTAACGATTGCGCGGCACAGGCTGATCAACAGCTGCGAAATCGTAACGCCGATCAAAAGGCAGGCAATGGGAACGAGCAGATGCATCTGCCCGCTGGGCACCACCTTATCAAAGAGAATGCTGTTGACGTACGGCAGCAGCATGCCGATGAGCGAAACGGCAAGCGTTGCGGCGGCGATGAAAAGATAGTCGGCGGCCGACAGCGTTGATTGCAGGTATTTGATCAAATCCGGGATGCCAAGCTTCTTAAGCGGTAACGGGCGGTAGAAGCAGGTGGCGAGGCCCGAAAGATTCTCATTGGTTTTCCGGTTGATGCGGATGCGTTTTCCAAGGGCATGGTCAAAGTAGCAGTACCCGAAAAGCCCGCTAGGCAGCAGCGCTACGACGCCGCCGTCGACGGTTTCTGCCAGCATGGGCCCGACGCAGTCCCGCCACCAGTCGCCCGTGAGGTCGACGGTGCGGCGCATAATGCCGGCGGGGCGAAGAAGGTCGTCAAGCTGCGTATCGAGGTCGTCTGTACCGGAAATGTCCGGATTCGGCGGCACATGGTAGTAGGCAAGGATTTCGTCCGCAGCGGCGCGCGCAAACTGGCTCTTGGACGCATCCTTTGAAAAGATGCGTTTGCCCATAATGACGCCCGCCATAGTGACAAAGGCGTCCGCAAAGCCGCGTTCGTCCCGCTCGATTCGTTGCCGGATTTGTTCGTCAAACCAGCCCATACCCGTCGCCCCCTATTCGTTGGAAACGAGCTCGGTATACAGGCCGTTATGGCTGTATAGCTCGTCATGTGTGCCGCGCTCAACTACCTTACCGCGATCGAGAACGATGATTTCGTCGCAGTCGCGGATGGTGGAAAGCCTGTGCGCAACCACGATGCAGGTGATGCCGCGCGCCTTGATGGAGCTGACCACGCCGTATTCCGTCTTGGCGTCGAGCGCGCTCGTTGCCTCGTCCAGTATGACGATTGTCGGGTCCTGCGCAAGCACGCGCGCAATTTCCAGACGCTGCCGCTGCCCGCCGGAGAAATCGCGTCCGCCGCCCGTAACCGCCGCGTCATAGCCGCCCGCGCGCTTGATAATGTCCTCGTGTATTTGCGCGTCCCGTGCGGCAAGGATCATTTCGAAATCCTCGATGGAATCGTCCCACATCTTGATATTGTTGCGCACGGTATCGTCGAAGAGGATGATATTCTGGTCAACGACGGCGAGCGATCCCGTAAATACCTCGCGGCGATAGCTGCCTGCCGGTTTGCCGTCAAAGAGAATCTCGCCGGAGAAAGGCTTATACAGGCCGGAGATAAGCTTTGTCAGCGTACTTTTGCCGCAGCCGGAGGGGCCGACGAACGCAACGCGGCTGCCGGGCTCCAGCGTCATGGAAAAGTTTTCGATTAAGGGCGGCGCGAGGGGCGAATATCCGAATGTTACGTTCTTTAGCTCCACGCGGCCGGACAGCTTGCCAAAAGCGCCTTCATCCGTTACGTCTGCGTCATCATAGCGAACGTCCGGCGGGTATTGCATAACGTCCTCAACGCGCTCCATGTCCGTGCGCATTTCCATAAGGCTCTGTCCCGCGCCGACCAGGCTCATGGCAGGTTCGGTAAACGAGGTCATAAAGCCCTGGAACGCGAGGATCATGCCGACGGTGAAATGCCCCTGCATGGTGAGGGAGACGCCGGCGATGATAACGGCGGCGTTTGTAAGCTGCGTAATGAGCTCCGGAACCATTCCGAGAAGATGGTTCAGGTTGCTCATGCGGACATTCTGGGTATTCACAGCCGCCTGATAGCCGGACCACTTTTCAAAGTAGCCGTTTTCCGCACCGCTGGCCTTGATCGTTTCGATCATTTCAATACCGGCCATGGCGGTGCTGTTCAGGTTTGCCATATTGCGCATCTGTACGCGGGAGAGGTTGATGCGCTGCGAGGAGATCAGCTGCGCCATAACGAGGTTGAGCACGATGGAGAAAATCCCGATGGCGGAGAGCAGCACGCTGTAACGCAGCATGACCACAAGGTAGAGAATCAACATCACAAAGTCGAGCAGCAGCGGCGCGAATATGTTGATAAGGGAGGATGCGATGCCTTCGTTCAGGCTCTGCCGCATGGAAACATCGCCCGCCATGCGCTGGCTGAAAAACTCGATCGGTAGCCGCAGCACATGCCATATATACTTGGAATTAGCGATAATGGCAAGCTTTCCTTCGATTTTGAGCCGTTGCAGCGCATCAAGAATGGATACGATAACCTGTATGGCGGCAATGCCGGCCATAATCCCGATGAACGGTATCAGCCAATCCGGATTGCGGCCGGTCAGGAGCCGGTCGGTAAAGATGCGGGAGAACGCCGGGTTAATGATACCGGTAATTGCCGTGATCACGGTGGTGAGTAGAACAAAGACAATCGCGCCGCCCGTGCCCTTGAGGCGCGAACGCGCAAAGTGCAGTACGCTCTTTTTCTCCCCGCCGGGTTGGAATGCGGGGGTAGGCGCAAACAGTATGCAAACGCCGGTAAAGGAATCCGCGAATTCCTCCATGGAGACGCGAACAACGCCGCGCGCCGGGTCGTTTAATATGGCCTTGTTGCCGGAAAAGCCGTCCAGCACGAGAAAATGATTGAAGTTCCAGTGGATGATACAGGGGAAGGTGCCTTGCTTTTGCAACTGCTCCGGCTCCAGCTTGTAGCCGTTGGCGGATAACCCGTAGTTCTTTGCGGCACGAACAAGGTTTAGCGCGTTGGAGCCGTCGCGCGATACGCCACAGTCAATGCGTGCGCGCTCCAACGGCACCCATTTGCCGTAATAGGCCAGTATCATGCAGAGGCTTGCAGCGCCGCATTCGAGCGCTTCCATCTGCATGATCATGGGCACGCGCGCGTGTCCGACTTTGACCGGTTGCTTCGCCGCAGCTTTCTTTGCCATAGCTACCTCAGTTAAAAATGAAGGTGATGGGATGCACCTGCCCCGTGATAATCGTTGCTTCTGCCAGCCCGTCCGGGACGTTTGGCGCGGATATCCGAATTTCGTAGTTCCAGTCTTCCACGCCCAGCATGTGCACGACGTAGTCGCTTTCGTAGCGGGAAGCAATCTCGGCGGAGGAGTATGGCTCGGCGGATACATGCATGACGCGGCCGGTGCGTTCCCCGATGGTAACGTCCATGCTTGGCGCAATGTGGCTTATATCCGCGTTGTAGCAGATCATTTCGCCATCCTTGACAATGCCGACCTCGTCAATGGTGGTGGGTAGCGTACCATATGCGCCCCAGACGAGGAAGGCTGCAAGCAGAATGACAATAGCCGCGATGATTAGCCAAACGCCGGGGCGCGCTATGCGGATGTAATCGTCAAGTTGCTCTGGCGATGCGATGCGGTCAAGCGAGGATTGCCGGAATATGCTGCTCTTTTCTTCTTCCATTCGTATAAGCCTTTCTGTATAGGGACAATGGGAAAGGACGGTGCGCTATTGAATGGTAAGCAGATCCGAAAACCCTGTGATTTCAAAGACTTCCATAATGGATTCGTTGACATGGGTTACGACCATATCGCCTTGTTTGGACATGACCTTCTGCGCGGCGAGCAGGACGCGAAGACCGGAGGAAGAGATATATTCCAGTTCGGAAAAATCCAACAGCAGATGGGCCGTATTGCCAAGAGAAGCTTTTAATTCCGCTTCGAACTCCGGCGCAGTGGTGGTATCCAGCCGACCGGACAACGCGTAGGTCAAGGTATCTGCGGCGACGGTTTTGTTAATTTGCATGGGTAAACTCCTTTTATGGCATTTTTTAGTTACTTATGTATATTATACATACTTTCGCTGTCATTGTCACTGCGAAATTGAGATGCAGATCGCGCCATGTGTACGAGGGTTAACATATGCTTGACATTCGTATCTTGCCGGAACGTTAGCATGGCAAAACCGGGCTTGTAACCCGGATTCGTTTGCTTTATAATGACGGTCAGTATCGCATTTACCTGTATTTTGCCGGCGCGAAGACGCCCGAAAAGCGAAGGGATGCGGATAGACGCCGGTTGTGCCGATGTTACAAGGCGTGAAAGCGCGCCTTTCTTGTCGCGCGGCGGCGAAATTTGCAG
The DNA here is from genome assembly GCA_964411535.1 of uncultured Oscillospiraceae bacterium. Taxonomy (GTDB): domain Bacteria; phylum Bacillota; class Clostridia; order Christensenellales; family CAG-138; genus CAYPLG01. Next base: position 7,040 of record CAYPLG010000063.1, on the reverse strand, counting down.
ATAAAGCGTTCCGTTCCGCACGTGATCATAAGCTATGACGATCACCGGGAAGCGGCCGCAGATTTCTGCGGGATGACCGATGTGCAATTGTTGTAGGGAACGGGGTGGGCGCGCCTGCCGGGGTACGGGCTTTTATGCCCGGCGGTGCATGGCAGCGCGCATGAAGGGGAAACGCGGATGAACGAACCTATGGTTGGCAGCGCCGGACGCACGGCGAAGGACAAGTTTATCGGAACGGCGCTCATGCTCGTCAGTACCATGATATGGGGCAGTTCCTTTGTTGTAACGAAAGACTTGGTGTCTGCGGTTCCCACGATCTTTCTCGTTGCCTTTCGCAACTTCTTCGGCGGGGTGGCCGTGCTGGCCGTACTGTGGAAGAAGGCGCGGCACATCGATTTTGCGCTGCTGTGGCGCGGCTGCATTCTGGGCGTGCTGTTTGGCGCAGGTATGCTGCTGCAAACCTATGGCGTGCAGTACTCAACGCCCGGCAAAACTGCCTTTCTAACCGCGTCATACTGCGTCATGATGCCGTTTCTGGAATGGCTTGTGCTCAAAAACCGTCCGGAGGGGAAAAGCGTACTCGCGGCGGTATGCGGACTGATCGGCATAGGTCTGGTCGCACTGACGGAGAGGTTCACCGTGCAGTTCGGCGACCTTCTGACGCTTGCGGCCAGCGTAAGCTTTGCGTTTCAAATTCTTCTGATGAGTATATTCCTTCGAAAATATGACTCGGTTTGCCTGAATGTTGTGCAGCTGATTGCATCGGGCGTTTTGCTGTTTATCCTTTCCTTTGCGGTCGAGCCGTTGCCTGCGCGCATGACGCCTCCCATGATTTGGAGAATTCTGTACCTGTCGATTGGGTGCACGGCGATTCCGATGGTGTTTCAGGGCTTTGCCATGGAGCGCCTTTCCCCGACGGTGATCACCATTCTTCTTGGCTTTGAAGGGGTGTTTGCTGTGCTCTTTTCTGCGCTTCTATACGGAGAAACGTTTACGACGCGCTGCATCATAGGCTTTCTGCTCATTTTCAGCGCGGTGCTTATCAGCGAGCTTTCCCTGCCGAAACGCAAGGACAAGCCCGGCCGTAACTAATGCGCGAATACGCGAAAATGCCGCACGCATGGATAATAAACGAAGTGCGTTTTTGCATTTGCGGAAGGCGGAAATCATCCCTTTTTCAATTTAAGAGATAGGCAATGCATTGCAGTATGCACTTATGCGTACTGGAAACAATCCCTCCTGCGGCGCATTCTGCCGTGGCATGCTTGTCGGCGCATGTTAGCCGACCGAAATAAAGCGCTTGTTATACACCATACATTGGCAGGTTCTCGATTGCGCGCGCCATGACGGAATCCGTCTGTGCAATCGCGTCCTCTGTGTCTCGCCTTGTCAACGCGGCATACAGTCGGCGCTTGATTTCGTGCAGCGCGGCGATACCGTTGATCTTACAATACAGCGCCCAAAGATGTACGCTTTCCGGACGGAACGAATAGTACATCAGCGGTAGCAGGTTGTTGCCGGAAAGCACGGCAAGCTCGTGGTGGAACCGGAAGGCCGCTTCCGCCGCTGCGTCGTTGCCGGCAGCGCATTGCAGCTCGTCAAGCGCCGGTTGCAACGCTGCAAGTTCTGCGTCGCTTGCCCGCGCAATGACAAGCCGCACGCAAAGGCATTCGAGCGCGCCGCGTGCTTCGAGCAGGGAGCGCACTTCATTTTTGCGCATCGCGCCACCGTTGTAACGCATGATGGCGACAAGCGTTTCCAGCGTGCCCTTGCGCCGGTAATCGCATACGAACACGCCCTGCCGCGGATGAATTTCAACAAATCCCAGCTTCTCAAGCTCGACGATACCGGCGGAGATGACGGGCCGACTGACGCCCATCCGGATGGAAAGCTCCCGCGCAGGGGGGAGCCGCTCGCCGATATCCAGCTCCCCCGAAAGGATCATGTTTTCGACCTGCTGCACGAACAGGTCGGTTAACGAAAGCGTGCTGATTTTGGAAAATCCCATTTCTATCCTCCAAACGCATATGGTATTACCAGATGCATATAGCAGAATTGTAGTGCATCTTGATACGGTCTGTCAAGAATAAGCGGGAATTTTGCGCAATATATGCTGGCGTCCTTGACGCAAACGGCGAAAGTGATATACTGATTTATCATGGTAATACCACAAAGGAGGAAAGCATCATGGACAATCAATTTGATGTAATCGTGGTTGGCGCGGGCAATGCAGGGCTTGTTGCCGCCGCTACAACCGCGAAGAACGGTCTTTCGACGCTGCTGCTGGAAAAGCATAATCTCCCCGGCGGCTGCGCGACAAGCTTTGTCCGCGGACGCTTCGAGTTTGAACCTTCGCTGCATGAACTGGCGAGCGTTGGTACGGCGGAGCATCCGGACAGCGTGTACAAGATTTTTGACGGGCTCGGCGCAAAGGTAGATTGGCGCTATGAGCACAACATGTTCCGTGCCGTCGTCAGGGGCGAAGAGGGGTACGACGTGACGCTGCAATCCGGCGTGGAAACATTCTGCGACTCCATGGAGCGCGCGGTGCCCGGTTGCCGCGAAAGCGTGCATGCGCTGTTTGACCTTATCCGGAAGAATAATGAGGCGCTGGCGTACATCACAAAAATGAAGGGCAAGCCGAACAAGCTTGTTATGGCGTTTAAGCACGGCGATTTCATGCGCTGCGCATCGCATTCCGTCGAGGACGTCATGAAGGCGCTTGGCATGCCGGAGAAGGCGCGCAACATCATCTGTACGTACTGGGGATACCTTGGCGTGCCGACGGACGAGCTCAACGCCATGCACTTTTTGAATATGCTTAATTGCTATGTTGTAGATGGCGCGGCCATGCCGTACAAGCGTTCGCATGAGCTGTCGCTTTCGCTGTGCAAGGTGATCCTGGACAACGGAGGACAGATCTTCTATAACAGTGAGGTCACGGAGTTCCTTTACGACGACAAGGGCGCGGCCTGCGGTGTTGTAGCAAATGGTAAACAGTATTTTGCAAAAGAAATCATTTCCAATGTGATCCCGCATAACGTTTTCAATATGTCGGCTGCGGACAAGATTCCGGCGACGGATCGCAAGCTTGCCAATGCGCGTGAGTTCGGCATCTCGGTTGCGACGATCTATCTTGGAATGGATTGTTCGATGGAAGAGCTGGGCGTTGACGATTATACCGTGTTCGTTATGGGCGACGCCAATCCGAGGAAGCAGTATGAGAATCGCGAGCAGGACGGCATCTACATTGTAAACTGCTTGAACAAGGTGATTCCGGACAGCTCGCCAAGCGGAACCTGCACGCTCTTTTTCACCATTCCGGTGTTTGGTTCCGACATTCCGAAGGATTTGCGCCCGGAGGAGTATAAACGGTACAAGAACGCGATTGCGGAGAAGTACATCACGGATTACGAAAAGCTTTCCGGTATTTCCATCCGTCCGCATATCGAGGAGATTTCCGTGGCGACGCCCGTTACCTTTGCGCGGTATCTCGGCACGCCCGATGGTACGATCTATGGATACAAGCTCTCGGATTGGGATAACATGCTTTCCCGCATATCCAACGAAAAGGTCGAGTATACCATTCCGGGCCTGCATTTCTGCGGCGGCCATGCCTTCCGCGGCGATGGCTACAGCAGCGCGTACGTAACCGGCGATACCGTAGCAAAGCGCGTGGTCAAAACTGTCAAAGGAGGGAACTGAAATGGCTAAGCCGAATATTCGCTCGCTCGATAAGATGGCCTTTACAAAGGTCGTTCCCACAAGAAACCAAAAGATTGCGGAGGCGCCGAATAAACCCCTTCCGCCGCTTGCTTCTTACAAGGCTAACGAGCTCGCCAAAGCGCTGCACCCGGCCTGTCAGCATCTTATCGTATCCGAAGTGATTGAGCGCACGCCGGACGTAAAGAGCTTTGTGCTCGTTCCCGATACGGAGAATGGCACGGAATCGCTAGCCTGGTTTTCCGCTGGGCAATATATCAGCATACAGCTGTCCGTCGGCGGGCATATGCTTACGCGTCCATACTCGCTTTCATCCTCGCCACGGGAAGCCCTTTTAGGGAAATATATGCTGACCGTCAAGCGTACGGAGGGCGGACTTGTCTCGCACTTTATACTGGACAGTTGGCAGCCCGGTACCAAGGTCACTGCTTCCGCACCGCTCGGCACGTTTACGTTTGAACCGCTGCGCGACGCAAAGCAGATCATCGGCCTTGCGGGCGGCAGCGGCGTTACGCCGTTCTACTCGCTTGCGCAAGCCATTGCCGACGGGGACGAGGATGCAGAGCTGACGTTACTTTACGGCAGCCGGACAAAAGCGGACGCCGTCTTTTCGGACGAATTTGAACGGATTGCAAAGGGCACGCCGCACGTTCGCCTCGTCAACGTCCTTAGCGACGAACCGGCGGAAGGCTGCGAGTCCGGTTTTATCACCGCTGCGCTTATACAAAAGTATGCGCCGAGCGACGGCGAATACTCCCTGTTCATCTGCGGACCGCAGGCAATGTACGATTTCGTTGATCGCGAGATTGAGAAACTGGGACTTCGGAAAAAATTTATTCGGCACGAGCTCTTTGGCGAGTACAAGCATCCGGAGCGTGACGCGGACTATCCCGGTGCGCAGGATGAAACGTTTGAGCTGACCGTACGCGTTTGCGGCGAGGAACAAAAGGTTCCCTGCCGTGCGGATGAAACGCTGCTTGTTTCTATGGAGCGGGCGGGCGTCCCTGCACCGGCTGACTGCCGCAGCGGCGTATGCGGCTGGTGCCATTCGAGGTTAATTGACGGAGACGTGTATGTTCCAAAATCCGTGGACGGGCGGCGCATGGCCGATCTGCAATTCGGTTACGTGCACCCCTGCTGTACATTCCCGCTTGGCAATGTGGCGCTGGACGTGCCGCCGGTACGGACGTAAGCAAACCAGATTGCAACGCAACGCATAAGCTACGCAAGCAGCACCCATGTAAGGGGCTGCTTGCGTTTGTATATGCAATGCTCGCGGTGCCAAATGTGAAAAACGTGGACGATGGCGGCTCGCGCAGCGCGGTTTGTTTTGCCCCTGTATGGATTGCCTTTGTTGTAAGGGTTGGTTATACTGTACGTATTCGAACAAATGCAGGGAGAGCAGAATGATGAGCGAAAAAGCGACCGTATATGTGCGTCATCTGGATGCGCCGCACCAGAAGGAAAGCCTTACTAAGTTTCTGCCTATCAACGATTCGCTCAAGGCGGAAGTCTATCGCGCGGTAAGCGAACTGTTCGATAAAGTCGGCGGCGCGGCGTTGCTTAAGTCAAGCGGGGAGGTATTCATTAAGCCAAACGGCATTGACGGGCAGCCGTACTGCTATACCCGGCCGGAGTTTGTCGAGGCGGTCATTCGGTACTGGAACGGGCACGGTGCAAAAAAGGTATACCTGTTTGAAAATTCGACGCAAAGCAACGCTACCCGTTTGGTATATGCAGTAACGGGCTATGACCGGGTATGCAGGCGCACGGGCGCGGTGCCGGTCTACTTGGACGAGGATAAAACCGTTGCGTTTACGTTTACGGGCCGCCCATCCGGTAAGGATGATCCCAACGGCTATGTGCAGATGACGTTCGGTATGCCGCAGTTCGTCGTGAAGAACCTGATTGAAAACAGGGAAAAGAACCTGTATATCAGCCTCCCCAAACTCAAAACGCACTCCATGGCTGGGGTTACGCTCGGCGTCAAGAACCAATGGGCGTTTCCCTGTCAGGCAAGCCGCGGTTTTGACCATAACGATAAACTTGCGGACAAACTCGTGGACGTACTCGCGTATGTGCGCCCGGACTTTACGCTTATCGAAGGGATTGAGGGGACGATATATGGGCACTATCCGGTAACGGCGCTTGCGGATACGTCGGTGCTGCCCCTGCGGGTCATCGTGGGGGGCAGGAACGTTGTTGCGGTGGATATGGTCGGCGCGCATATTTTCGGGCTTACGCTTAACGATGTGCCGCATCTGCGAAACGCCGTGCAGAGGGGGCTTTCGGACGGGGTGCAAAGCTTAAGTGACATTGCGATTGACGGGGACGTCTCCATGTACGGCACCCGGTATCCATACGATCTATTGGACTGCTATCCAAAGGACGTTCGCGTGCTGATGGGCAAGGAGAAATGTTGCAAGCAGGGCTGCCAGAACAACCCGCTTACCCTGCTGCAAATCCTGTATAACGACCATCACGGTAAGGGCGGATGGACGATGGTAATGGGAAAAGGACACGATCCCAACGAGATCGACGCTATTTGCGGAAAGGTGCTTGTCGTTGGCGACTGTGCAATACAGGAAGTTGGCGACAGGCTGCTTCGCAGGCTGGGAAAGAAAAACGTGTATTGCAGTCCGAAATGCAACAGCCTGGCGGACTCTGCGGCGGCAATGTTCCATCTCATGCAGGTTGATCCGATGGTATTTGTACCCATTAGCCCCATCAAAGCGTTGGGCTGCTTGCTGCTTTCCAGAATTCATGGCTCGACCGCGCTCGTTCCGTCGCCGTTTTCCAATCGTTTCAAAACGGTGTAGACGTCGTTTGCATTGCGCCTGGCACGTACGGCGTTTCTATGCGAAGCCCGCGCATTCATGGAAATGGATGCGTGGGCAATTTTAACCCTTCGATTTTGCGGGAAGCGTTCCTTTGCTTCTTTGGCATCTATGCGTTTTGCACTGACGCACGCCGAGCGGATGCGGGAATTATTTCGTTGACAGTGCGGGGGATTATCTTTATAATTCAAATGTAACAAACGTTTTTATACGGTTTGCGCACAATTCCAAAGCAGGCATGGTTTTTTTACGGCAATTCGCACCATAACGGTGCTTTGCAGGCCCTGTGCTATCGCACAAGAAAATAATCAGGAGGAAGATGCAATGAAAAAAGTACTGGCTTTGTTACTTGTGGTTGCGATGACGTTCGCTGCTGTTGGCTGCGCGGGGGGAGCGCCCACCGCCGAGCAGATCGATGAGGCTGCCGCGCAGGTGGAAGCGGCTGTCGAGCAGGCTGCAGAGGTGGTCAAGGATGAGGTC
>CAYPLG010000062.1:0-14388 GCA_964411535.1 uncultured Oscillospiraceae bacterium | reverse complement strand
ACAGACCGGTGCACTTCTTGGCGATTTCCAGCTTCAGATATACGTCGCTCCGGCCAAGCGCATTGATGGGCTGCGTGATGGCGGTATCGATCGGGAACAGGCCGTACGTAATGCAAAACACCATGAGGAACGGCACGCAGGGCAGCCACTTCGGCAGCAGCACCAGCCGGACGAGCGGCGTGCTGACGGCGGCCAGACCGGCGACGAGCGGCGCAATTATGAACAGGCTGACGGAGAGGCTGCGCCGCGTCATGGCCAGCAGCCGCTGGGGCTCCTTTTGCGCAATGGAGAGCGAGGGAAACATCGCCACCTGTATGCCGCCGGAGAGCGTCGTTGTGATGTTCATCGGGTAGCGGCGGCCCTTGTCATACTGCGCAAGCATGGTGGTGTCGAAGCGCTTGCCGATGATCAGCGAGCTAATGTCGCTGTAAAGCGTTTCAAGCAGGCTGGACACCAATAGCTTCCACCCGAACGAGAACAGGCGGGACAGCCGCTGCAACGAAAACAGCAGCTTGGGCCGCCATTTTGTCGCAATGCACATGCCGATGCAAATGGTCGTATCGTCGACAAGCTGCCTTGCGACAAGCGCCCATACGCCGTAGCCGCGCAAGGCCATGGTGATGCCCACCGTGCCGGAAAGAACGGTCGAAATCAGCGTTACGATGAAGCGCTTGCGAAAAGCGAACCGCCGCATGATGATGGCGTATTGCAGGCTGGATACCGCGCAGGGAAAGAGAATGAGCGCGAGCACGCGCAGCACCGGTTCCACCTCCGGCGCCTTATAAAAGCGGGCGATGACGGGGGAGGCGAACCAGAGCGCGACATACAGCAGGGCGGCAATCGCAAGCTGAAAGAAGAATACCGACGAAAAATCAAGCTCGTCCGCATCCGTCTTCTGCACAAGCGCCATGTTGAAGCCCTTTTGCACGAATACGCCCGTAATGGTGACAAATATTATGGTAATGGACAGCACGCCGTAGCTTTCCGGCGTAAGCAGGCGCGCCAGCAGTACCGTTACGATAAACGTAATGGCGGTCGTGCCGCCGTTCTCCAGTATTTTCCAAAATACGCCGGCTACGGTGCGCTGTTTTAAGGATGGTTGCTCCATTTTGTTTCTTTCTGCGCCGGAGCGCGCCTTTGGCGCGCATGGTTTTCGGCGGCTTTTGTAGCGTTATTCGGCCAGACCCGCTTCCACAAGCTCGTTTAGCGATTCGCAGGCAACGGTGTTGCGGATGGCGAGCAGCGCCGCTTTGCTGTAGACGCGCGTAGGCCTGCGCCCGTACAGGCGGCAGAGCAGCCGCAGCGCCGGATGGCCGGAGAGGAATACCTTCAGCATCTTTTCGCGGTATTCGGCGGCGTACGCGCGGTACCGCTCCGTAACGAAGCCCGGAACCGCAATTTCCGCCGAGCGGGCGGAAAAGCCGCCGAGGATTTCGTCCCTTAGAGCGCCCTGCGCAAGGGCAGCGCCGTGGTTTGCGCGGTATACGGGCAGGTACTCCGCCTGCACGCCCTTGTCTGTAAATAATAATTGTACGACAAGTCCGGTTTCGAAGCAAGGCTTGTCGTCCATGTCGAAAAGAAAATTGCCCTGTCCGTACACGATGGGCCGCTCCAGATACGTTTCACAGGAGCCAATGCAATGGCTGTGCTGGCAAAGCACCGCGTCCGCGCCGCATGCAATCATTTTGCGGCAGCGCGCCTGCAAGCGCGGCGAGGGATACGGATAATACTCCCGTCCGCCGTGGTAGAGGACGACAAGACGGTCGCAGTCGCGGCGGATATCCCGGATGCGGTCGGACAGAGCCAGCTCGTCAAGCTCGTTTGCGCCGGGCCTGTCGGGCGACGCGCAGGAAAACTCATGCTCGCACACGGCGTACAGTCCGATGCGCAGGCCGTTTTTAGAAAGGAACAGCGGCTTGTCCGCCGCCGCTGCGTTTTCACCCGCGCCAAAGGCGGGTATGCCTGCATCGGAAAGCGCGCGCAGCGTGGCGGAAAGGCCCGCCGCGCCGTGGTCAAGGATGTGGTTATTCGCCATGGCCGCCGCGTCCAGACCGAGCGCGGCAAAGCCCAAAGCACAGCTTTCCGGCGCGCTAAGGTGCATGCCGCATTTGGCAATGGGGGAATTGCCGTCATACAGCGGGCATTCGAGGTTGACGACGCGGAGATCCGCGCTTTGCCAGCGCGAAAGCAGGGGCGGATCCAGAAGCTTTGCCGGTTCCCGGCGAAGCATCTCGTAAGCATCCGGCATCGGTACGACGTCCGCGCCGATTAGCATGGTAACGCCGCTCATGCTTCCACCTCCCCGATATGCAAAAATGTGCCAAGCAGCCGGTCGCCCCCGTCGGTCAGATCGGTGGCAAAGCCGCTGTTGTCAAAGAGGGTCATTTCGCCGAAGTAGACGTGATCACCGGACTCGTACAGGTCCACGCGGATAAAGCGATAGCCGGCGGAGAGCGTTTTCGCAAGGGCGGTCATCTCGTCAAGGTGCGCGGGGCGCGCGTAAGTTTTACCGGCAGCGGCCGCGGCTACGGTTTCGTGGTTGATGGGGTAGAGCCTGTAATCGGGATCGAAGTACGTATAATCCACGCTGTGCCGCGTGCGGTTCGTGCAATGCAAGATTGCGCGGAGCTTGCCGTCGAAGCAATAGAACTTGTAATCATCCGGCGGCGTGCCGTCCGGTGCGCCGATAAAGGCTTCCGCAATGATACGGGGGGTCAAATTCTTGTACGGCCATTCGCGACCGGCTGTATAGTAATTTTTGGCTTGGTGCGCGGCAAGCCATTTGCGCGCGTCCGCTTCGTCAAGCGCGGCCTTATCCGCGCAAACGTACGCGCTGCCGGAATCGTGCGTGCATTTGAGGACAAAGCGGTCCGGGAGCGACGAAAAATCAATCGCCTCGGCGCTTTCCCATACGCCGAGGAGCGGGATAAGATATCGGCTGTCCGCATGTTCCTTGATATAGTCGCGCACGGAAAGCTTATCCGCAAGAACGGGATAACGCGGGTCACGGTCGTACAGCTTCATCCACTGCTGCTTTTCGTTGAAGGTGACGGGGGCGGCAAGATGCAGCCGCTTGCCCATGCAGCCGCGGTACAGCAGCCGCAGATAAAGCGCGTCGTCCATGTGCCGGAGGTATCCGCGCGTACTGCACCATTGCACGAGCTTATAGGGGTTTGCAATTAGCTTCCATGCGCGCGTACCGTCGGTATCCGCGTTGGTTGCGGCAATGCGCGCCGCCGCCATCAGCAGCAGCGGCAGCAGGAGCAGAGACCGGTCGGCATACGACACGATGCCGATATCCATCAGCAGCATGCAGCAGGTAAACAGCAGGGTAAGCTGCACGGCGGGATTGCCGCGCGCCCGCTTTGCGCCCCGCACGACGGCGATTCCCTGCGGAATATAGTAAAGCAAAAGTGCGGGCAGGCCGCCGCATACCGCAAGCTCGATGTAGTTATTGTGCGAATACAGTCCCTCCGTGCCGGGGAGCAGACGAAAACAATCGAGTCCCCAGCCGGTAAAGGGTCGCTGCAAGAAGGCGCGGATACCGACGGAGGAGAGACTCTGGCGGATGGTCAGGGAGTTGTCGTGGTCCCAGCCCAAGAACAGGTTTTCGTACACATAGCGCGTGCGTTGTAAAAAGAACATATCGAAGTAGTTGAATATCGGCGTATCCGCGAGCACGTATGCGAACATCACCCACGAAAAAACGAGGAACAGGAGGAGCTTAAGCCACCAGTATTTCGGGAAGCGCAGCAGCATAATGACCACAAAGAGGAGGAAGGAGAGCACATACGCTTTTGTGGACTTTGTCAAAAGGATGCTGGCAAAGAAGAATACCGCCGCAAACCACCACCAGGGGGATTTATGGAGCGCGCGATGGAGCGAAAGGGCGAACGCGACGCACATCAGTATCCCGGCAAGGTTCGGGTTTACGCCAACCTCGGTGCCAAACCGGTCGAGGAGAATATCGAAGGAGCGGCCGGCCAGCGCGATATAGAGAACCAGCGCGCCGACGGCGGCGGTATAGAGCGTAAACACGCGCTCCATGTTGCGTGTAAGCAGCAGGAACTGCCACGCGGCGAAAAGAAACACGGCGTTGACGACACAGGTTTTCACCGTGTCCATTGCGATTGGCTCCGACAGGGCGAACGCCTTTGCGCCGACAAGGCCCCAAAGCACGAAAGCGGCAAAAAAGGGCATCCAGTACGAAAGATGAATGCGCTTTGCCAGCAGCCCCCAAACGAGCGACAGAAGCACAAACAGCGCGAGCGTGACGCGCGAAAAGGCGGAATGCTCAAACGCGGTTTCGGCAAACATCCAAAGCGCAAACAGAGCGGCGCAAATGGCGGGCATGTATTTTAGAAGTTTATTTTGCAGCAATTTTTGCAAGGTATTGCCTCCATCTTTGCGTGATCACTTGCTCGGAAAGCGTGTCGCGTACGTTGACGGCTGCGTCTCCGATCGAACGGGCCAACGCGGGATCGTCCGCAACGCGCGTCATGGCGGTTATCAGCGCGGCTTCCCCGCCGACGGGAAACAGCAGGCCGTTTGCGCCGTCCGTCACGAGAGCCGCGCATCCCCCCACGGGACAGTTTGACGCGATGCAGGGCGTGCCGACGGCCATGGCCTCGATGAGCGCATTCGGCATGCCTTCGTAGTCGGAACTTAGCACAAACATGCCGCATCGGGCCAACATATCGGGCAGACATTCCGTTTGGCCGGGCAGGTCGAAAGCCGTCTGCGGCAGCAGGCCGCTTGCCAGCTCCGTAAGCGCGGCGCGCTCCGCCCCTTCGCCAAAGATAAGCAAGCGCCAATCCGGGTGCGTTTTATAAAACGCCGCAAACGCGCGGATGAGCAGGGGGAAGTTTTTTTGCGCATGCAGCCGCCCGGCGCCGACGACGGACCTTTCCCGCGCACCGTGGTTTGGCGCGGGCAAAAGCGAAGTGTCGAGCGGGTTTGGCAGCACGACGCTGCGCGCGCGGATACGGGCAGGGAAATAGTCCGCCGCCTGCTGCGTTTGAAAGATGAAACCGGCTGCAAACGGATACAGGAGCCGGCGCAATATGCGCTTTATGCGGTTTTCAGGGTGCCGCCGCGGGTCGTTGCGTTCCGACACGACGACGGGGACGCCTGTGCCGATGAGGAAGAGCACCGTCCATACGTTCACTTTCTCCGGCATGGCGAGCACGATATCGGGGCGCGTTTGCTTTACAAGCGCACGAAGCTTTCTGTATGCGCGCGGCACGTCGGCGGCGCGCATATCGGGCGCGTCGAGCAACGATACCTGCGTCAGGTTTTCCGGCAGGGCATAGAACGAGGGCACGTTGCATTCGGTCACAAGCGTGCAATGCAGCCCATCGAGCACAAAGCGGCGCAAAAGCGCGGCGATGACGCGCTCGCAGCCGCCGCCGGTCATTTTGTGCGTAACAAGCATCAGTTGCATGATTTGGCGGCTCCGGTGCAGATATCCAAATACAGTTGCGTAAGCTTTTCCGCATTCTCCAGAATGTCATAGCCCGCATTGCGAATTGCGGCGACGGCATGGGCGGAGGCCGCCAGCCGCGCGGAGGAATCGTGCGGACGCGATGCGGCGGAAAGGACGGCTTGCGCCCATTGCGCGGTCGGTGCGGTCAGCGGAATCGCGGTTACCGTATCGGTCAAATAGGCGTCCGGCGTAACGACGTCGGAAACGAAGCAGGGGAGACCGGCGCATTGCGCTTCAATGAGCGTAAACGGCAGCCCCTCGTGCAGCGAAGGCAGTATGAACGCGTCCGCGGCGGCAAGGTGCGCCGTTGTGAGCGGAACCGCGCCGATGCTGTGCACATGGCCGGAGAGCTTGCGCTTGTAGGCGGAAAGCTCGGTAGCGTCGCGCAGCGGACCCTCGCCGACGAGCAGAAGATGCGTGGACGGCGCGCGCTGCCGTATGGTTTCAAACACATCGAGCAGGAACGCATGGTTCTTTTGTTCGTTGAATGTGCCGACGTGGCAAAGCAAGAATGCGTCGTCCGGAAGGCCGAGCTGGCGGCGGATGGCGATGCGGTCCGCTTCATGGAAGGAGAAGACGTCCGTATCGATTGCGTTCTGGACGATTGTGAACGGACGGTTGGGGAAGAGCCATTCCCCGGCCTTTGCGCCGCAGGCCATGGCGTCGGTATAGCTGCGATAGAAGAACGGCCGCAGAATCTGGTCCGCAAGCTTCATTTTGCAGCTGCTGTTATGGCTGTGCGCAATGCGGATGGCCGCGCCGCCCTTCTTTGCGGCCTGCATTTCCACGTACAGCGTCGCGCTGTTGCCGTGCGCGTGTACGATATCGTATCCGTTGTCACGGATGATGCCGGAAAGCTCCTGTATATAGGAAAAAGGATTGCGGTTTCTTTGCGGCAGAACGAATACCTGCCCGCCGCGCGAAGTAATTTCCTGCGTGATGCGGTCCGGCACGACGTTCGGAACGACAAAGTCCATCGTGATGCGCGCAGGATCGATATGGCGGAAATAGTTCATTACGAACACTGTTACGCCGTTTGCGCCGAAGCGCACCGTCAGTATGTTGAGCAGCCGAATGGGCGCCATGCGTTCCACCTATCCTTTCAGAGAAGTGAGCGTTTCGGGCGCAGCGCCCGTAAGACGCGACTCGTAGATTTTTGCATCGACAAGAAAGCGGTACCAATAGCACTCGAAATAGTTGTACAGATAGCCTTCCCGCCCGTCCAGAAAGCCCAGCTTGATATAGTAATTATACATAAACCAGAGCCATGCGCGCAGGAACATCGGCGCGCGATAGTAGAGCGTGAATTTATGCTTGCGGTGCTTTTTGAGCTTGGCGTCCGTGTTAACGTCGTAGCTGCCGCTCTTTTCATAGGCAAGGTAGTCGGAAAGCTCGCGGATGGTATACCAGTTATACTTGTTGATATAGCTTGTCAAATCCTTAAAATCATAATGCAAAAAGTGCTCCCGGATGGCGACGGTTCGCCCGTCGGTCAGCACCGTATGCGCGTCGCGCTTCCGGTCCTCGATGCCGCCGTGCCCGGTTTTGTACAGCATGATCTTTCGCTTGTTGGTCAGCCCGTGCTTCATGAGCCGGCCCAGGAAATAGAAATCCGCCTCGATTACGACGCCGTTGACGTCATCCTCCGCATGCTCGCTGAGCAGCGCTTCGCAATGCGTGCAGACGGCGGGGGTAAACCGCTCGTCCGCATCCAGCCGCAGAATCCACCGGGTATCGACGGACGCGTTCTCCGCGCCCCAGTTGAACTGCGCGGCGTAATAGGTAAACGGATGCGTAAATACGTCCGCGCCGAGGGAGCGCGCAATTTCGCAGGTGCGATCGCTGCTGCCGCTGTCTATGACGGCAATGCGCTTTGCAAACCCTGCGATCGATTCGATGCACGCGCCGATATTCGCTTCCTCATTTTGCGTTAATATAATCGCCGTAACATCCGCCATCGGGCATACTTTCCCTTTCTAACATGGATGATATACGAAACAGTCTACCATCCGACACAGACGTTGTCAAACCCAAACGCCGCCGTGCGGCGACGCAAAAGGAGGGACGCGCATAGACGCATCCCTCCGGTTCGGCCGGTATAATACAGTTATTTTTTTGGCTGTTCGGGCTCTGCGTCCGCCGGGTTACAGCCGTCCGCGTCCGGCGTTTCCTCCGTTGGTGCGGCTGGCTGCGGCTCGTCTGCGGGCGCATCCGTTTCTTCCCTGGGCGCTTCCGCATCCGGCTGTGGCTCGTCCGTCGGGGCGGCGTCTTCGGATGCGTCGCCGAATACTTCGTCGCTGTCAAGCTTCGATACCGGTTCCGAAATGGCGGTTTGGTGCAGGATGCCGCGCTTGACAAGAATCAACAGTATCGCGCCTGCCAATACAATGAAGATACCGATAAATTGCGAGGTGGAAAGCGCGCCAATAAAGCCGCGGTCGTCGCTTCGGAAGAACTCGATGATAAAGCGCCACACGCCGTAAAGCACGCAGTACCAACCCGCGACCGTGCCGAACGGGCGCCGTTTTTTCAGGATGCGCACAAGCACAAACGTGAGAATGAACAGGAACGCGGATTCCATAAGCTGCGTGGGGAGCAGCGGCACGCCCGCAGGCGCCGCGCTGCCGGCGGGGAAGACGACGCCGATTGCGCAATCATGCGAACAGGCCCTTCCATAGCAGCAACCGGCGAGGAAGCACCCGATGCGCCCGAACGCCTGCGCAAGCGCAATGGACGGGCAGAACAGGTCGAAGAACGCAAAGAAGGGCTGGCGCGACCGCTTTGCGTAGATCAGCATGCCGATCAGGCCCCCGATCAGCGCGCCGCAAAAGACGAATCCCTCGCGCAGCGTGGTGAGCAGGTACCGCGGGTTGGCAATCACCTGATCGAATTCGACAATCCAGAACAGAAGCTTGGACCCGGCGAAGCCCAGTATAATGGTCCACAGCGCGCAGGAAAGCAGCTCGTCCTCCGAAAAGCGGATATACCGCCGCGTATAGACAAACAGCAGGAATGCCGCGAGCATGCCGCAGAGCATCATGATCCCGAACATGGGGATGGAGATACCGAAAACCTCAAACGTAGGCAGCATGACAAACTCCTCTTACAACAGCCCGAAAAAGCCGGTAATCGCGCTTTCCACAGCGGGTAAAGCGCTCTCAATGGCGTCTTGCAGCGCGGGCGCATTTTCCGTAATAATGTCGCTGATTGCGGGCGCGCCGACGCTGATGGCCGCCGTACCCAGCGCGAGGAAAAGGACGATGGCCAGCACGATGATGACGAAAAGCAGCCCGTGCAGAATGACGCCGACCAGGCCGCAGATGAAGGCGGCGTTGTTGTTGCCGCACTCCTTGAACCCGTTTTGCACGGCCAGCTTGCGGTTTTTCACCGCTATGCAAAGGCCGATGATTGAAAGCGCAAGCCCGGCAACGTTCAGCCCCGGCAGAATCAGCAGCGCCAGCCCCACGATGGACAGAATCATCGCGGTGGTGGCCTTGTTGCGGTGCTCCGCTTCCAGCGGTTCTATGACAACGGTCGCCTGCGCAGGCGCAGTAAAGTTTTCCATAACGAAACCTCCTTGGCTCCATATTCTTGATGCATCATCATAGCATACTACCGGCGCGAATGCAAAGGAGAGAATCCGGCGCGCATAGCTGCGGGGAATACAATGTGGGCAAAAGGCTTTCCGGCGGCAGCGCCGATATCCGGGGAACGAAAGAACCCGCCCGAAGGGAGCGGGTTGTTCTCCTGTGCCGGAAATAGTGCGCGGCGTTAACTCCGCGTTTCCGAAAGCTGGCGGTTGGCGGCCTCAATGGCGTTGACAATGGGAATATATCCCGTGCAGCGGCACAGATTGCCCGCGATGGCCTCCTTGATTTCGGCACGCGACGGGTCGGGATTGTGCAGCAGCAGCGCGTATGCGCTCATGAGCATGCCGGGCGTGCAAAAGCCGCATTGGACCGCGCCGTTGTCGATAAAGCAGCGTTGCAGTATGCTGCCGATCTGCGTTTCGCTTAGGCCCTCGACGGTGAGGATATCCGCATTGTCCATCTGCCCGGCCAGCACGAGACAGCTGCTGACGGCGGCGCCGTTAAGCACAACCGTGCATGCGCCGCATTCGCCAACGCCACAGCCTTCCTTCGTGCCGCGCAGCGAAAGGTCGTTGCGCAGGATGTCCAGCATCCGGTCGCAGGGGTCGGCCTCCACTACGTAGCTTTTTTGATTGAGACGAAAGGATATTGTCTTTTTCATGGGATTACGCCTCCAACAGCAGTTCCTTGAGAATGCGCGCCGTCATATTGCGGCAGACGGGCTGCTTGAACGTCGTGGACTTGCGGATGCCGGCGAGCGCCGGAATCTTGTCCGATAACGCCTGTGCGACAGCCTCGATGCCGGCTTCGTCCGGGCGCTTGTGCAGCAGTATGGCGTTGATTTCCGGAAAGGTTGCGGGACGCGGGAAGGTGGCGCCGACGGTGATGGAAAAGTCATCCAGCGTGCCGTCCGGCGCTTTGTGCGCCACGGTGGCAAGGGTCATGCGGGAGATTGCCAGCGCTTTCCGGCGGCCAAGCTTGTAAAAATCGCAAATTGCGTCCTCCGGCAGCCGTCGCACATGGATCGCCGTTACGATATCGCGGCTTGTGAATATGGTGCGGTACGGCTTTTCAATGGCTTCGTAGAGCGGAACCGTATGCGTCTGGCCGTCGCGGCGGTATTCAATCCGGGCGTTTAGCACGGCGAGCGCGGCAAGGGAATCCGCGGCGGGGGAGGCGTTACATACGTTGCCCGCGAGCGTGCCGTGGTTGCGGATTTGCAGGGAGCCCACCGTGCGGCATGCCATGGCCAGCACATTGGCGTATTTCTGTATAATCGGGGAGCGCTCTACCTCCGTATGCGTGACGCTTGCGCCGATGCGGATGTCGTCTTCCGAAAGCGTAATACCGGTCAGCTCCGGCAGGCGGAAGATGTCCACAATACTGCTGTCGCGGTAACGGTCGTCCTCCCTTGCGTAGACCATGATGTCGGTGCCGCCGGCGAACAGGCAAACGGGGCCTTCCGTCTCGGCCAGCAACGCTTCGGCTTCCGCAAGCGTCTTCGGACGGTAGTAGGCTTTGTAACGCATCGTTTACGCCTCCTTCGGAAAAAGTTGCTGCCCGGCGAAAAAGACCTTGTCCAAATCCGCAGGCAGGGTGTGGATATAACCGGGCACGCCCAGCGCGTGGTTGACCGCGCAGATGATTGCGCCCGCGCCGGGCTCCGTAGCGGGCTCGCCGAGCGAACGGCCGCCGAAGGCGGAACGCGGGTCGGGATGCTCGTCGAGAAGCGGCACGTTTTCCGGCACGTCCATCGCCGTCGGTATAATGTAGTTTTCAAAGTTGACGTTGTGCAGGCTTGCATCCTTGCGGTTTAATGCCAAATCCTCGGTAAGCGCCATCCCCGCCGCCATGACCATGCCACCATAAATCTGGCCTCTGGCCATTTCCGGATGGATTGCGCGGCCCATATCGTGGCAGCCGACCATTTTCAGCACTTCGACCGTGCCGCAGTCGAGATCGACCTCCACCTCCGCAACATGGCAGGAATAGGTGTAGGTATAGAAGGGCTCTCCGGTGTGCCCGTCCCAATTGAGCAGCGGTACGGAATACGTTCCCGCCGCCATGGGCGTCATGTTCAGGCTGTAGCAGGCCTTGACCGCCTCCGGGAAGGAGATATCCATGCCGGAAAAGCGCACGCGGTCGTTTGCAAACACGATGTCGTCCACCGGCTTTTTGTACACAATGCCGACCGCCTCCGCGATAATCGCGTGCACCTTGTCGCATGCGTCGCGAATGGCGTGCCCGCCCATAAACGTGCCGCGCGAGGCGATGCAGGCGCCGGTGATCGGGGAACGGGAGGTATCCGTTTCGCCCATCGTTACCCGGAAGAAGGGAACGCCCATGCCCTCCGCAGCCATCTCCGCCTGCGCGGTGCGCAAGCCCTGTCCAAGCTCGGTAAGGCCGATATTGACGTGTACGTTTGCGTCGTCCAGCACCTCGATGAGCACGCGGCTTACGTCAAAGCCGTTGCCGTCCGCGCCAACGGACGCGCCGCGCATCGAAACGGCAAGGCCTATGCCGCGGCGCTTGCGAAGCGACCGGTCCCGGTTCTTTGCGGTATAGGCGGCGTACTTGCGTTCGTAGTCCATTTCGGCAACCGCCTTTTCCATCACGGAACGGATGCTGACTTCGTTGAAATCCAGTTTATGCCCGCAGGGGCTTACGTCGCCGTTTTCCAGCAGATTCCGGCGGCGAATTTCCAGCGGCGTGACCCCCACGCGTTCGGCCAGTATGTCCATGGCGTTCTCCAGCGCGAAGATGGCCTGCGGCGTACCGAAGCCGCGCATGGAGCCGGTATGCACATTGTTGGTGATAACGGCTTTTGCGTCGTAGTCGAGGCTGTCCATGCGGTATGGCCCCGGCCCAAGCGTAGCGGTTTTATACATGACGGGCGGCGACATGTTGATGTATGCCCCGCTGTCGCCAAGGGCGAATACCTGTAAGCCCTTGATATGGCCGTCGTTGTCCGCGCCGAGCTTGAGGTCGAACGTGATCGGATGGCGCTTGTAGCTTTCGACGATGGACTCTTCCCGCGTGAGCCGGTAATGCACGGGCCGTCCGGTTTTGAGCGCGATAAGCGCCGCGCGCACCGCCATGACCTCCGAACCTTCGATTTTGCCGCCGAAGGAGCCGCCGATTACCGACGGGCGAATGATAATCTGCGACACGGGAAGGCCAAGCACGCGATGGATGGAGACGCGCAGGTTGTACGGCGCCTGCAACGATCCCGTAATCGTGACCTCCGGGCGCATGGCGCTTGGAATGGCGGTGACGGCTTCGGGCTCAATGTAGGCATGCTCGACAAACTGCGTTTCATAATGGCCTTCTATTATAATATCGGATTCGGCGAGGCTTTTCTCGATATCGCCCTTTTTGGCGTGTACGCCGCCGCAGACATTGTCCGGATAATCCGGGTTGATCACCTGCTCGTTGCCGATGGCGGTCTTTGGGTCGGAAAGCACGGGCAGCGGCTCGTATGCGACATGTACGCACTTTGCCGCGTCGTCCGCCTGCTGCTGCGTATCGGCGGCAACCACCGCGATTACGTCGCCTAAAAACCGCGTCTTGTCGTCCGCTAGCACGTATTGGTCAATGTATAGCTCGCCGATCATTTTGGCGCAGGGAATATCCTTGCTGGTCACAACGGCGGCGACGCCGGGCATGCGCAGGGCTTCCGAAGTATCGACGGAGAGTATTTTTGCGTGGGCATACTCTGCGTGTACACCCTTGCAGAACAGCATGTTCGGCAGGCGAACGTCGTCGCCGAACTCCGCTCTTCCCGTGACCTTTGCCTGCGCATCGATGCGCTCCACCGATTGTCCTACGGTATACATGGTCATATTCGCTCCTTTCGCCGCCGGACGTATGGAAATTGAGATTAGGAATCAAAACTATTGTAACTGATTACAATCGAATTGTCCATAGGCTGCTTGCGGCAAAATGCGCCGAAATTCGCGGTGTTCCCGTTCGTCCGTTCTGGCGCGAGGGCGGAAAGGGGGATTGCGTTCGGCCGCGCCGCATGATATATTAGTGCCATAAATCGATGAAACTGTTTGCATCGTACCATTTCTCATGAAACTATTTTTATACAGGAGGCCAACATGCAGCTATTGATTCAAAACGCAAAGCTTCGCGGAAGGGAAGGCTTGTTTGCCATCGGCGTGGACGGCGGGAAGATCGTTGCCGTGGAGCCGAAGATCGACGCGCAGGCGGAGCAGGTGATTGACGCAAAGGGAGGGCTGGTTACGGAATCGTACGTAAACGGCCATCTGCACCTCGACAAGGTCTATACCCTGCAAATGGCGGGGGAAGCGGCGCTGAAGGAATACAACGGGGAAGGCATGGGCGGCGCCATGACGAGCATCGAGCGCGCGGCGGATTTCAAGTCGGCCTACGACGAGTCGTGGATTATTCCGAATGTGCGCAAGGCGTGCGATCTTGCCGTTCGATACGGCAACGCATACATCCGCGCGTTTGCGGACGTGGACACGAAGGCAAGGCTGGAGGGCGTCACCGCCCTGCTCAAAATGCGGGAGGAATATAAGGACAAGGTCACCTTGCAGGTGGTGGCGTTTCCGCAGGACGGCATCGCGCGCGAGCCGGGCGCGAAGGAGCTTGTCCGGCAGGCAATCGAGCTTGGCGCGGACGTCGTCGGCGGCATTCCGTGGATTGAGTTTACCAGGGAGGACGAGCTCGATCATGTTTCGTCCATGTGCGCATTTGCCAGGGAGTATGATAAGCCCATCTCCATGCTGCTTGACGACGTTGGCGATATGGAGGAGCGCACGCTGGAAATGCTCTGCAAGCAGTCGATTGCGATGGGATGGCAGGGGCGCGTGACCGCGCAGCACTGCCGCGCGATGGAGCTGTATCCGGAGAATTACTTCAGAAAGCTGGTCGGCCTGCTGAAGCAAGCCGGCGTCGGCGTCGTGTCGGATCCGCATACCGGCCCGCTGGCCGCGAGGGTAAAGGACCTGCTTGCCGCGGGCGTTCCCGTCGCGCTTGGGCAGGACGATATACAGGACGCTTACTATCCGTACGGCGAATGCAACATGTTGCAGGTTGCGTTCCTGGCGAGCCATCTGCTTCGCATGCTTACGTTTGAGGACATGGAGCTGCTGTACGATATGATCACAACGACGGCCGCAAAGGTGCTTGGCATCGAGAACCACAAGCTTGCAGTCGGCGGCAACGCGGACCTTGTCGTGCTCGACGCCGAGGATGTGTATCACGCAATCTGGTACCATCGCGCGCCGGTTCATGTCATCCGAAACGGCAAAGACATCACGCCGGCAGCGAACGTGTAACAAT
>CAYPLG010000061.1:0-14538 GCA_964411535.1 uncultured Oscillospiraceae bacterium | reverse complement strand
ACTAAAGCTCGCCGCAAACGCGTCATGCGTAACAAGCAGGATGGTCGCTCCCTGCTGTCGGTTCATGCTTTGCAGGCAACCGAGCAAATCCGCAGCGGACTTGCTGTCCAACGCGCCGGTAGGCTCGTCCGCGAGGATTAGCTCCGGCTCGTTGACGATAGCCCGCGCGGCCGAGGCACGCTGCCGCTGTCCGCCGGATACTTCGCATGGATACTTGCCAAGCAGCCGCTCTATGCCAAGCTCGGTGGCCACAGCCTTCACAAGCCGGTCAATCTGCGACGCGCCGGTCTTTGACAAAATCAACGGCAAAGCGATGTTTTCCCGAATGGTCAGCGTATCCAGCAGATTGTAGTCCTGAAAGATGAAGCCAAGACGCTTGCGCCGGAAATCGGAAAGCGCAGGCTCACGCATGCCGCAGATATTTTGCCCGCCGATCATAATCCTGCCGGAAGTCACGGTATCAATGGTGGCTATTACGTTTAGCAGCGTGGTTTTCCCCGCACCGGAGGGGCCCATGATACCCACGAACTCCCCTCGCTCCACATCCAAGCTAACGCCGTCCAGCGCCAGACTCTTTACGCCCGATTTCGTTCCGTATAGCTTTACAACGTTCCTTACGCTTAATACCGGCATACATGTTCCCCTCTCCCGCCGCCTGCAGCACAAATAGCGGCGGCTCATATGTATCATTATAAGCCGCTGTCCTTACTTGCACTTGCTGTTTACCTTAAGGGAACCTTAATTCTATACGGGTAACTCCACTACAATCTCCGTTCCGCTGCCCAAACGGCTTTGCGCTTGCACCCTGCCGCCATGCGCCTCCACAATCTGTTTGGCGATCGCCATACCGAGGCCGGAGCCGTTGGCGTTCGCCTCCGTGCTTGCGCCCCGATAATACCGGGTGAATAAATTCTCCAGCGCCTGTGGCGTCATGCCAACGCCGTTATCCCGAACTGTCAATACGGCGTTTCCGTCCTCTACGCGCACCGCAGCCGACACAGCGGCGGCGTCTCCGCTATGCGTCAGAGCGTTTACGAGGATATTCGTCAGCGCACGCTTCATCAACAATGGGTCGAATTCCATCTCTGCGTTCTCCGGCACGGCTTCAAACGAGATTTCCCGCGCGCTGAACTCCGGCGCGTTCAAAACGTCGATGACAACCTCCCGCACGAAACAAATGATATCCTGGTTTGCCTTTTGCAAAGGCAGCATGCCACTTTTGAGCTGATAGGTCAGGCGTAAATCCCCGACAAGCTCCTCCGCATAACGCGCATTCTTCAATATTACGCTGCCGTATCGCCGCACCTGTTCCGCCGCAACGGCGCCGTCCGGCTCGGCAAGCAACTCCGCATACCCGATAATTGGGGAAAGCGGCGTCTTCAAATCGTGCGTGATGTTGGTTAGCCATTCCTCCTTTGCCTTTTCCTCCTGCCTTCGTCTTGCTTCGGCAGTGGAAAGGGCTTTGTAGCTATAGACCGCCAGCGTGACCACAAGGATCATGGTGAGTACAATTACCGTCATAATCAGGATCTTTCCCGATTGATACCGCGCGTTGTCAACATACATGGTAACCTTGCTAATCGGCAGCTCGAATCCGATTAAATACGTATACGCTGCATCGCCCGCCTCCACGTTGCCAACAAATACGGAATCCCGTCCGCTTCCGCTTTGATAGATCTGTAACAACGCATAAGGCTGATATGCATCCGGTACGCCATCCGGCTTATCGACCTGCAAAACCTCGTTGCCGTCCCCGTCCAGCACCTGTAGCCACAGTCCGTTTTCCGCAAGTTTCCGCCGTCCTTCGTCGGACACCGTTATGGAGTTGTCGACGCAGGTAATATGCTTCGAAAACGCAACCGTAAATTCCCTCGGCCAGCGAATGCTGACGATTCCTCCGTCAGGCGTCCGCGCCGTGGCCGTATACAGCACTGTAAACAGAGCCGTAGCCAGTATGCCGATAAAGAGCACAATGGGAATCAGATAAAACCGCAAAAAGTCCCGTGATGGTTTCATGCTTCGGCACCGCTCGTAAGCTTATATCCTAAGCCCTTTACCGTAACCAGTAGTCTTGGGCATGCGGGATCGTCCTCGATCTTTTCCCGCAGGTGACGAATGTGCACCATGATGGTATTATCGCAAACCGCGCTTTCCTCTCCCCACACCGCCTCATACAGGCGCTCCTTGCTGATAATCTTATTCGCATTCTCCATCAGGTATTGCATTAGCCCGTATTCCTTTGCCGTCAGCTCCAGCGGGCGTTCATCCCTATAAATCATACAGGCGTCGGCGTCGAGCGCCAGTTTTCCGATACGCAGCAAAGAGCTCCCGCCCTCCGCAGCATTCTCCAGATTGAACCGTTGCCTGCGCAGCTGGGATTTGATTCGGTATAGAATCTCCTTCGGGCTGAACGGCTTCGTTACATAATCATCGCCGCCGGATGCAAGGCCGAGAATTTTGTCCATCGCATCGCTTTTTGACGAAAGAAACAGAACGGAGCAATGGGAAAACGCACGAATCTGCTTACATACCTCGATGCCGTCCATATCCGGCAGCATGACGTCCAGCACGACCACATCGGGTTGAAACGACCGGCAGGCTGCAATTGCCTCTATGCCGGTAAACGCTTTCCTGACGTTTTTCATTCCATCGCCAAGCAGCACCTCTTCCAACAGGTCGGCAATATCCTTCTCGTCATCCACCAACAGGATTTTTGCATCCATGGCGTCCTTCCTTTCAAAACGTCTCTTCACTTTTACTTCACTATGCTCTATTATATTTTAGAAAGATATGGAACGCAAGAATGGCGCGCCGTTAACAAACGCATGCACTCTGATATTATGTAGTCGCCTTCTATCGCAGGTTGCGACCATCAAATGCATCGGGGTGCAACCAAACGGAGCGTTGATTGTATTTCTGCAGGGTTCTGGTATAATCTATAAAAAAGAGCCGGAAAGCGCCGCTTGGCGCATATGTCCCTGCCGGCAAGATATTTCCACAAAAGGGAAGGAAGGTATCAGGTTGGATCCAAATAAGAAAAAGCAGCTTAAAAACGATTACAAAAGTAAGCCCGCGGTCGGCGGCATATACCAGATTACGTGCAGCGGCAACCAGCGCGCGTTGATTAAGTCCACCCTGGACATGGCCGGTATACAAAGCCGGTATAAATTCGCTATGGCAATCAAAAGCTGCCCCGACCCGGCGCTGCAAAGCGAATGGCTTGCCTATGGAACGGATTCCTTTTCCTTCAGCATATTGGAAGAGCTTTCCATGAAGGAAGGACAAACCGTCAGAGAGTTTTCCGACGATATGGAAACACTTCTTGCGCTATGGCTGGAAAAATCGGGCAGCAATGCGCCTGCATGAAAGGATTACAGTATGGAAACCCCAATAAACATTGATCGATTTTTGGATGCGGAAGGCAAAATTACGCAGATGCCCCATAAGCAAAAGCCACGGCAGGCGCTGCTTTTATATCTTGCCGCAAAGTTTGAACCAAACGTCATCTACACCGAGCGGCAGGTAAACGACATCTGCAACTGTTGGCATACCTTCGGCGACTTTTTCCTGCTGCGGCGCGAGCTTGTCGATTACGGACTGCTGGCCCGTAAGCGGGATGGATCGCAGTATTGGCGTGTGGCGGACCCACCCTGCGATGAAACGCCTTTGCCCGCCGCACCGGAAGAATAGACTTTCGGCCGCCCCTGCTTCCACATCCTCCCGTGCATCTTTTATCCTTCTCGTGCCATACTACACGGCAAAGGAGTGGATTGTTTTGGACGATAAATACCATTGCGATTATCCCGATATTGCGAACGTTGCTTCCAGTACGGAATGCACCGGCCTGATGTTTCGTCCGCCGGAAAACATGGATGAGTACGCATCGTATCAGGACGTGTACGGAATGGAAATTCCAAAAATTGAATGATTTTAGAAAGCGCGCCGCTAAGCCGGCGCGTTCCGTATTTATGGCTCTACCCCAACTATTGACATAGAGCCGTATAAATGGGAATTACTTGCCGATGCGGAATTCTCCATTTCGAATTCCTGCGCGCTTGAAGTATCCGCCGCGCTGCGCTTTGATATCGGTTACGGTGATGACCGCTTCCTTGCAGTTGCTTTCGAGCCAGCGGATGACTTCGGCAAGGCGTTTCCGCTTGATGGTCATGCCCAGCATGTAGTGGTCGCAGTCGCGCCCGTGTACGTCGATGGCGGTAACGCCGAGGTCCCGCGCGCGAAGCGCTTCCTCAACGAGCTTGGCCTCATTGGTGTCGGGAATTACCACCTGCACCTGACTAATGCCGAACGCAAGTAGCTCATCGAGCCAGGAACCTAAATAGTTACCGCAGGCAAATGCGAACGCATATACGATGCCCTTGAGAAAATCCTGTGAAAAACCAGCCAGTACCGAGCTTGCGACAAGCAGCCACAACATGATTTCAACGAATGCAATCAAGGAGCCTGCGGTACGAACGCCGCGGTTGATCAGCACGATGCGAAGCGTGCCGAGCGAAACCTCCGTAATCTTTCCGACAAAGATAAATAGATATACCCATATCGAGTTGCCAAGCGCAAATTCCGAGATGCGCTGCATAATTTCCGTCATAGTAACCTCCGTTTCAATGCGCGTTTTGCCGTGCGTTGCCGCGTGATTATACGATACGGCATATGGAAAGTCAACGTCGCAAATGTGAACTCATATACTGCCGGTTTATGTACGAAGCATATTCAACCTTGGCAGTGTATATTTGCAAAATGGGCTGAAACGACTGTAAACTGTTGGCGTTGTCAACGCGGCGCTTTGGTAGCCTGCGCGTTTTGCGAGGATTACATCGCGCAGCGAGCAGGCATATGCGCTGCCGTACGGGAACGCGAGGCCGGTTACGGGTTTGCCCGTTATGGCTTCAAGCGTGCGCTTGCTCTGCGTCATTTCGGATAGTACGCCGGCTTTTGCCATGAACCGGGTCATCGGATGGGAGACCAGGTGCGACCCAACGGTGCAGAGCGGATTCTTTGCAAGCGTGCAGAGCTCTTCGCGTGTCAGATAGCCTTCCGTATCCAGATATCCGGTGGTCACATACAGCGTAAACGGAATGCCACGCTGAAAAAGAAACGGCGCGGTCAGCGAAGAGATATCCGCAAAGCCGTCGTCAAACGTAAGCGCGCAGCAACGAAACCGCGCCTCCTTATTCGGCGCGGTGAGGAGCGTTTGCAGCGGAACAAAACGAAAACCGTCCGCAATATGCGCGTCGATAGCCTTGCGTAGATCCGACAAATGGCAGGCATATTCGTCCGGAAGCGGCGCACCGTCCGGCAGGACTGCATGGAACATGCCGATGCGGGAGCGAAGAGGATTTTTCAGCGTTGTATGCATTTGCAGCGCGGCAATCTTATTGACGGCTACCTTCATGCACGTTGCGTAAAAATGCGCCATCAGGTGCGGCCCCCCAACATCCTGCGTACGCGGCGGAAGAGCTTTTGCGTCATCGTACGGACGGCGTAGGGCAGAAGCCGCCGCCAGTCGAACCGGTACAGCTCGTATGTCAGCCGCCGGTCCCCATTATCGGAAAGTGGGGCGGGCAGGCCACTTTCTGCGTCATAAAGAAAAACGTCGTTGCCGGGAATGTTGTAGGCGATGTTGGCCTCAATCGGGCGCATGCGCATGCCAAAGCTGCGCTTGATCGGCAAAGCGTACGTTTTGCAGCTTAGCAGATAGCGACGGTCGAAGGTTGCGTTCTTTTGCCCGTGGAGGTCGACGCATACGTCCTTTGCGGCAATGCCGTATGCGGACAGATCGAGCCCGACGCGCTCAAAGAAGAGGTCGTATCGGATGGCCTGCTCCACGGGCGCGAAGCGATACTGCTTGCAGGCGCCGTCGAGCAGCGGAACCTGATGCGCATCGCTGTTGCCGGCGGCGTGCTGCCCCAATTCCTCGCAGTTGGTGGAAAGGGAGACATACGGAATAACATAATAAAGATCGTTTTCGAGCAGGAAGCAGACAAAGTACTTGCCCCAGGAGGTTTCCGGCCAGGTGGTGATGTCCTTTGGCATCCGGCTGTAAAACCGCGTAATGTTGCCCGTGTTTGCAGCGTACCAGCTTTTGAAGCGCTGCCATTGCCGTGCGGTCCAGCATTGTCCCCAGGTGATGCTGAACTGCCCAAGATAGGTGTCGAATTCCTTTTGCTGCGGGATAAAGGGCACATCGGCATACCCGTTCCAGGCGTGGCTGTAGAGCGAAATTCCGGCAAGCGCGGGGTCGTCGCCATAGAACGCGAGCGCGGCGGACAGGTAGCGGTAAAATCCGGGCGCAACGAGCAGGTCGTCTTCCAGAATCACGACCACGCCGTACGTTTCGGAAATGTCCCCGCATTGCAAAATATGGGCGCGCAATCCCTGCCGCGTGTCGAAGCAGCGCACGATCTTTTCCCCGTGCGGCCAATCAAACGCTTCGGCGACCGCGCGGACTTCGGCTTGCGCGTCGCTATGGTCGATGCTGATGATGAGCGTGACGTCGCCGCCGTCATAAGCGGCGTTTCCGACGCTGGTCAAAAGCCGCTGCAAGGCGGCGGGACGGTTATAGCCAACGGCGACGATTGCGGGACGGATGCTTTCCATATGGATACCTCGAAATTCCGGTATGCCTACAGCATATTGTTTTCGTGCCCTTTTGTCAATTCCATGCTATACTGGTTGCGTGATTTCTGGCGGGGATAGGGGGCGCGCGCCGTGCCACAGTTTTTCAATTGGAATCCGTGGCATGGCTGCCACAAGATATCCGCCGGGTGCCGGAACTGCTATGTGTACCGTGCCGACGCAAGATACGATAAGGCTGCAAACATAGTTACGAAGAACAGCGGCTTCTACCTGCCGGTGCAGCATGCGCGCGGAGGGGGATACAAGGTGCCGCCGGGGTCGTTTGTTTGGACATGCTTCACCTCGGATTTCCTTGTGCCGGATGCGGATCCGTGGCGCGAGGAGGCCTGGCGCATGATGCGCGTGCGGGAGGACTGTACGTTTCAGTTTATCACCAAGCGCATTGACCGGCTGGCGGAGTGTCTTCCGCCGGACTGGGGCGCAGGCTACCCGAATGTGCGCATCGCCTGCACGGTGGAGGACCAGCAGATGGCGGATTACCGGCTGCCGATTTACCTTGCGGCGCCGATACAATACAAAAGCCTTGCGTGCGAGCCGCTTTTGACGGATATTGCACTTGCACGGTATCTGGACGAGACGATCCATGTCGTTGTGGTCGGCGGGGAATCCGGCGAGGAAGCGCGCACCTGCGAATACGATTGGGTGCTGCATATCCGGGAACAATGCATGGAAAAGAACGTGCCCTTCTATTTTAAGCAGACGGGCGCGAACTTCGTCAAGGACGGGAAGCGATACCGGATTCGACGGCCGCTGCAATCCGTACAGGCCCACAAGGCAAATATCGATACGGGAAGAATGTATGAGTAAAGCGGCGCATGAAACGCCGCTTTTTGCATGATATGCGATTTGCCGCCGTCAGCCGGTGACGGATACCGACGCAATCTTCTTAACGTCTTTGCCGTTGCAGGCTACGGTTACCGAAACGGTTTCATCCTTATACAGCGCGACCTCAAACGCGATATGAAATTCCTCTGAAAACAGCAGTTCGCCGTTTTTGTCAAGAAAGCGCACGTTGCCATCCACGCCGTCAATCGGGTCGTCGCCAATGTTTGTCAGGCGGATGCGTACGCTGGCGTCGTTGCCGTCATACGTAAGCTCACGAACGTTGGCTTCGAGCAGCGAGCCGTTGCTATAGAATGTGTCGGCACTGTTGAGCGTAACGGTTTCGTGCTTTGGCGCGTCCTCCGGATTTGCGCAGCCGATCATACCGCTAAACAGCAGTATGGCAAAAAGGCAGATGCAGAGTAAACCGGGTTTCCGCATGGCGACAGGCTCCTTAGATGACATATTTCTCGTTGGGCTTGGGCTGGGCGGCGAGTTCCGCACGCTTCTCGTCAAACCCAGGCCGGCCGAGCAGCGCATAGGTTGCCTGCTTTCCGGCTTCCACACCGGGCTGGTCAAAGGCGTTGATATCAAGCAGTTCCCCGGCAAACGCGGTTGTCAGCTCAAAGAGCATTAGCAACTCGCCGACCGTAAACGCATTGACCTCCGGCAGGATGATGGTGTTGCTTAAATGGCCGCTCTTCATGACGGCATATTCCGTTGCGCGCTGCTCCGCGGCGATCAGCTCGTTTTGCGTATGCCCGCAGAGGAACGAAACGTCCGGCACGTCGAAGTAGCCGTCGCTGATCATCATTTCCGCGCGGTAGCGATCTACGCCAAGGAATGTAATGACCTTGTCGAACGGACCCTCCGTATAGAGCTGTACCTGCGAATGCTGGTCGGTAACGCCGAGGGCCTTTACCGGCGTCTGACCGACGTTGACGGTGTGGCCGCTGTTGTCGACGCGTTTGCCGAGGGATTCCGCCCAAAGCTGCGCATACCAGTCGGACATGTATTTGAGGGAATCCGCATATGGCATCAATACGCTGATGTTGCAGCCGCGCTGCATCGCGATGAATTGCAGCGTCGCGCTGATGAACGCCGGGTTGCGCCAAACGTCGCGCTGCTGGTCGCAAATGCCGTCCATGAAGGCTGCGCCGGAGAGCATCTCCCGGATATCGATGCCGCATACGGCTGCCGCAAGCAGGCCCACGGGGCACAGCTCGGAAAAACGCCCGCCTACGCCGTCCGGTATCACGAAGATTTTCAGGTTTTCCATGCGCGCAATCTTCAAAAGGTGGCCGCTATCCGCGCTGGTGGTCGCAAACAGATGCGAACTGATATCCGCGCCAAGCCGCTCGTGCAAAAGGTTGCTGATGATCAGCAGCTGCGACATGGTTTCGGAGGTGCCGCCGGATTTGCTGATTACGTTGAACGCGGTGCGCTCCACATCGATAATGTCGAGCAGCGCGCACATGCGCTCCGGGTCGACGTTGTCCTCGACGAACAGGCGCGGGCCGGCGCGGCGCTCGCGGGGCAGGTCGTTGTAATGGAGATGGTTCAGCGCCTGCTGGATGGCCGTGGGGCCAAGCGCGCTGCCGCCGATGCCGAGCACGACAAAGTTGTCGAACTGCTCGCGAATATCCTCCGCAGTGGCGAGGACGGATTTTACGACGTCCTCCTGATTATACGGGAGCTCACGCCATTTCATGCTGCCTCGTTTCGCCTTCATACCCGCGATGGCTGCGTCGATGCGCGATTGCAGCGCGTCGACCTCGCGACGGTAGATACCGCGGTTGCCCAGCCTGTCGGACATCATGTTGTTGATATCGACACGCAGACGCATGGATTGCCGCCAGGCCTCGTCCATATATCGTTCCATATCGGTAAACCTCCACAAAAAATCAGTATCATTATAGCATCGATTCCCGCCGAAAGCAGAATGGAAAGGGGAAGGAACTGTTAAATGTTTGTAAAAACGGCGCGCATTTCGTCCAGACTCTGATACAGCGTATCGATATTGCTATACATGTTGCCGTATACCTCGATGAAGGCAGGGCCGGTGTATCCATGCGAAAGGAGCGCGCGGCGGATAGCGGAAAAGTCCACGTCGCCCTTCCCCGGCATACGCATAACGAGCGGCCCGCCGTCCGGCTGCTGTGCGTCGCAAAGATGGAGGTTGACAATGTCGTCGCCAATGGCGTCGATGAAATCCAGCGCGGACAGGCCGACGCGCAGCGCCTGCTTTACGTCGAGCGTAAACTTCAGCGCATGGCTGCCGATTGCGTCACGAAGCCGTACGCCGAACGCGGGCACATTGAACAGGCACCAGCTGACGTTTTCGAGCGTAAGCGTTACGCCGAATGCATCCGCCATGGCAATAAGCTCGGTAAAAAGCCCGGCAAGGCGCGTATAGTCAAGCATGCCGGGGGCCGGTACGCCGGACAGGCTGGCCGCGCCGTGCATCACATAGTGCGTGGCGCCGAGCGTTTTGCAGCATTTTAGAACATGCTCATAGATGCGGAAGGAATCCGCCCGCTGCCGGTTGTGCGAGGAGAACAGCAGCGTTTCAAACTGGATGCCCATGGGGTGCACGCTGTAGACGGAGAGATTTGCCTTTTGCAGGCGATCTTTTAACAGGGCAATGAAGTCGGGCTTGTATTCCGAAAAGGAGTTTAGAAACACCTCGCAGATACGCACGCCGTGTTTTCCGATGTCGGTGACGGCGTCCTCAACGGGGAGCTTGTTAAAATAGCTTGCGGTCGAAAGTCCTACTTCCATATACTATTTATATCATATTTCGTGACGAATTGCTACGCATCTGCTATACTAGGCGCATGAAAAAGGGAAAATCAACCGATGTGCGGAAGGCACGGCGCAAAGTGCGCCGCGCGCGTTTTGACTGGTGGAAGCTTCCTTGGCTGCTGTTGATTCCGTTGGGATTCTTGTGGCCGCGCATATGTGCGGGGCATGCCGATTGGATAGAGCTGCATTACAGTACGTCCGTGTATCCTGTCATCAAGGACGCGCTTTCCGTTATGACTTCGCTTGTGCCAATCTCTGTTGCGGAGCTTGTGATTTACGCGCTGCTGCTCGGTATTGCCATCGATGTGCTTGGCAATTGCGTGGCCTTCGCATTGCGGCGCATCAACGGCAAGCGCATGCTTTCCGTACTGCTGAATATTGCGATCCTTGCCGGGGTTATCCTCAATCTGTTCTACTTTACCTGGGGGTTCAACTATTTCCGGGAACCGTTAAGCAAGCGGATGGGGCTGACCGTCGGCGCGCGCCCGGTTGCGGAGCTTACCGCGCTGACGGAGGCGCTTGCCGGGGAAGCGAACGCCGTGCGCGCGCTCGTGCATGAGGACGCATCCGGCGTGGCAACGTTTACAACGTCGTTGCAGGAAACGCTTGACAGCATGCCGGACGCTTACGAGAAGCTTGGCGGCAAAAACAGCCTGTTTGCTACGCGTACTACGCGTGCAAAACGGGTGCTGTATTCCGAAGGGCTTTCGTGGGCGGGCATTTCCGGCGTGTATATTGGCATTACGGGCGAGCCGAATATCAATACTAGCCAGCCTATGCTGCTCATCCCGCAGGGCGCGGCGCATGAGACGGCGCATCAGCTTGGCATTGCGTCGGAGGACGAGGCGGAGTTTGTCGGCTTTCTGGCCTGCATGGAGTCTTCCGATATTGCCGTGTACTATTCCGGGGTTGTGAATGCATTGATCAGCTGCCGCAATGCCCTCCGGCGCGTAGACCCCGACGCTGCGGAGGCAGTCCGGCAGATGTATTCGGACGCCGTAATACGGGATTTGGTGGCCTACGAAGCATATTGGGACGCTTATAACGGGCCGGTGGAGGAAACCGTTACCCGCACAAACGACGCATATTTGAAGCATAATGCGCAGGAGAGCGGCGTACAGAGCTACGGGGAATCGGTAGACCTGCTGCTGGCGTATTACGATCAAACAAATCGTTAGGGAACATAAATTATTTTCAAATTTTTGCCCGAATCCTGTTTACAAAAGGGCTGGAACCGTGTATGCTGTGGATGTAGCAAAAGACACTTTTACCAATATAGAAAGAAAATATTAGGGAGTGAAAGACATGATCGATCTGACCATTAACCGTGAGAATCTGAAACGCAGCATCGACAGAGCGCGCGAAAAGCACATCGTCATCCCGACGTTTGCACAGATGCGCAACCCTGACCTGATTCCCGACAAAATTAAGCAGAGCTTGGAGAGTGTTGGACTGTGGGACGTCAATCCGTTGAATTTGTTCCGCATTACCTGGCGCAACGAGCCCAAAAAGACCGGCGGCACGTATGGGCCGGTGAACTTTATCGAGATTCCTTCCGCGCTTACCGGCGTAAAGGCGCGCATCATCGTGCTTACCGGCAAGTGGTTCCCGACGGGCTGCCATAAGGTTGGCGCTTCGTTCGGCTGCCTGGTTCCCCGTCTGGTAACGGGTCAGTTTGACCCTACCTATCATAAGGCCGTTTGGCCCTCCACCGGCAACTATTGCCGCGGCGGCGCTTTCAACAGCAAGCTGCTCGCCTGCGACAGCATCGCGATCCTGCCCGCCGAGATGAGCAAGGAGCGCTTTGACTGGCTGAAGTCCATTGCGGGCGAAGTCATTGCCACGCCGGGCTGCGAATCGAACGTAAAGGAAATTTTCGACAAGACCTGGGAGCTTAAAAATACCCGCAAGGACGTCATGATCTTTAACCAGTTTGAGGAATTTGGCAACTGCGTGTGGCATTATCAGGTTACCGGCAAAGCGATTGCCGATGCGTTTGAGTCCATTAAGCGCGACGGCGACCGGTTTGCGGGCGCGGCGTTCACGTCCGGTTCCGCCGGAACGATGTCTGCCGGCGATTACCTGAAGGAACAGTATCCGACCTCCAAGCTTGCGGTTGGCGAAGCGTTGCAGTGCCCGACCCTGCTGGAGAACGGCTTCGGCGGCCATCGCATTGAAGGCATCGGCGACAAGCATGTACCGTGGATCCACAACGTAAAGAACACCGACATGGTGATCGATATCGACGACGAAGATTCCCAGAAGCTGCTCCGGCTCTTCAACGATCCGGAAGGGAAGAAGTATCTGACGGAAGAGGTCGGCGTACCTGCGGACTTCGTGGAAAAGCTGAGCCTCCTCGGCATCTCCGGTATTGCCAACGTGTTGTGCTGCGTCAAGATGGCGAAATATTACGAGCTTACCGAGCATGACGTGCTGGCGACCGTCGGCACCGATTCCTCCGAGATGTACGCGAGCCGCATTCAGGAGCTTGCGGAAGCGGACGGCGCGTATTCGCCCCTCATGGCGGCTGCGGACTATGCGGAGCATATGCTCGGCGTGCGCACCGACGTGATGAAGGAGCTCACGTATGAGGACAGAAAGCGCGTCCACAACCTCAAGTACTATACCTGGGTTGAGCAGCAGGGTAAGACCTACGAGGAAATCAACCAGCAGTGGTATGATGCGCATTACTGGACCGATATGCATGCGCAGGCGGACGAGATTGACAAGCTTATCAACGAGTTCAACGAAGCCACCGGCTTGCTGTAAGAACTTGCGTTTGCAAAGGGCCGGATAATTCCGGCAATGGACCAACGATATGCAGGCATTCGCCAATTGGCGGGTGCCTGCTTTTTATTCATCGTTTCCTTACAGAGCCGTCTATTCAAACGACGGCTTTTTTGTTATACTCTGGTAGAAATGGATCTCTCCGTTTGACCGGCATATTGTAATATTGCTTTCTCGAAATCTCTAACTGCTTTTACGAGGGCAAGCATGGGCTACTGCGATCGTCTTAACAGAAAATTAACCGAAAAATACGGCGGCTGCGTGCAGGCTGCGGAGGAAAACGGCTGCCTTGTACTTCGGGGTGCGCTTTCCGACTGGAACGATATTGTCGCCGCAGGGCGCATGGCTGTGCGTCCGCACCGTTATCTGGGGTTAGTAAACGATATCCGCCTTGCAGGCGTCACCCCGCCGCCCATGCGTCTGCCAGATGTTTCCGATCAAACGCTTGACGGGCTTTCGCCGGATGTGCTCATCGTCGGCGGCGGCATCGTAGGCTGCGCCATCGCGCGCGAGCTCACGCGGTACCGGCTCGACGTGCTGCTATGCGAAAAGGAGCATGACGTCGCAATGCAAACCTCCTCCCGCAACGACGGCATGATCCATCCCGGCATCGACCTGTTGCCAGGGCAGCGCAAGCGATACTACAACCGGCGCGGGAACCGTATGTACGACCGGATTACGCAAGAGCTGGACGTACCGTTCAACCGCTGCGGACAGTATCTATGTGCGCAGTCGCATGCTTTGGCAATACGTATGCGCTTCGCGCAGATCTATTTCCTGCTCTCCGGAATTCCCGCCCAATTTGTAAGCAAGGCTGCGCTGCAAAAGCGCGAGCCCTCGCTTTCCGGCCACTTTACCGGCGCGCTGTATTTCAAAACGGCCGGAATCGTTTGCCCGTACGGCCTTACGATTGCCTACGCGGAAAACGCTGCGGATAACGGCGCGCGCTTTTCATTCGACACCGCCGTACTCGATATGCAGGTTACAGACAATCGTATCGAAAGCGTAACCACGAACCGCGGCACGCTGCATCCGCGCGTCGTCATCAACGCCGCAGGCGTATTCAGCGACGACGTTGCCCGCATGGCGCAGGACCGCTTCTTTACCATCCATCCGCGCAAAGGAGAGAGCGCCATTCTCGACAAAAAGGCGGCATATCAGGTGCGCACCATCGCGTCCTCCTACGGTACTGCCGACACAAAGAAGCAGCACACGAAAGGCGGCGGCTGCGTACACACAATCGACGGCAACCTGCTTGTAGGACCGGATGCACGCGAGACATATAAAAAAGAAGACTTTGCAACGGATGCGCAAAGCCTGCATAACACCTTTGCAAAACAGCAGCGCACCGTTCCGACGCTTATAAGCCGCGACAGCATCACCGCCTTTGCCGGTATCCGCGCAGCAACCTATGAAGAGGATTTTGTCATTACGAAGGGAAAGCGCACCAAGAACATCGTCCACGCCGCC
>CAYPLG010000060.1:6401-14612 GCA_964411535.1 uncultured Oscillospiraceae bacterium | reverse complement strand
TACAATCAACGCAAGTGTCCACATGCACACACATATCAACGTCGCGCTTAATTGCCTCGCAGCACACGCATTTTCTCGCTTCTTCGCAGTCGTCGTCCCAACACTCGGGGCAAACAGGCCAGTCCTCGCCAATATCGCCGCCGCCGTTCTTGATGCGCCTCGGCTCGGTGAACGTGTGCCCACATCTATTGCAGATGAACATATCGGCCTCCTGATGGTGATAGATTGATGTCGCCAAGAGCGCGGTGCAGCAGAAAGGATGAAAGACTGTCCGCGCCGCTTGGCGACACGACCGGGCGACGTGGGAGCGTCCGTTCGGATGCGGGGAAAAAGCAGCAAACCCCACAGCCGATTTACCCGGCCTCGACCGTAGGAACAAGCTATGTTTCCGATTGATCCGAAAGCGCGCTGATCGTTGCGGCGCGCAGACGCCCTCTTGCGGCGCGTCCTGCGGCGGCAGCCTCCTCGCCAAGCCTCGCGCTGTATCCGGCGTTCCCGTTCTTGTCCAGCTTGCCAGTTGCACCCTTGTTCAGTTCGCGGTAGATGTTGGACGGGACGCGACCAAGCGCAGCGGCAATCTCATTAACGGTGCTTCCGTCGCGGTACATCCGCTCGATGACTTTCCGGTCTTCGATTGTCATATGCCTTGCGTAGCGTTTCATCGATTTGCTCCTATATAAGAAAATTGCGAAGGCGTTCTCTGCGAACCACCTTTCGCATTTAATGTTAAAACTCGCATCTTTTTCGGCGATGTGCGGTTTTTATTGTGAAACGAATGAAAATAGTGTATGATAAATAACAAATGAAGATTTGTTTGGCGGGAGCCAAACGGATAATCCAAAGGGAGGATCGTTATGAAGTTTTCACGCAAATGCATTGCCCTGGCGGCTGCGTTTTTGTTGATATGGACGCTATCGTCGGTGTCGATCGCGGATGCGGGCAGCTTTGCGGGCGGCTCGGACTGGGGTGGCAGTTCCGATTGGGGCGGTAGCTCTGACTGGGGTAGCAGCTCCGATTGGGGAAGCAGTTCCGACTGGGGAAGCAGCGATTCCTCTTCGGACTGGGGCGGCTTCGGCACGGGCTGGATACTCGGCAATGCGTTAAGCGGTGATAATGATGACAACAACACCGGTTCCGGCGGGCTGACGCTCTATGACGACGATGATAACAGCGGCAACAATAGCGGCAGTGTGTCGCGGGGATGCGTCGGTGACGACCTGTTCTTTGTTGTATTGTTGGTCATTATCGCAATCGTAGCATTCAACTATTTTAAATCCAAAAAGCAGGGCAGCGGCGCAAACGTGTACCAGGCTGCGGAGGAGGACGCCGGTTTACCGCTTTCCGATCTGAAAGCCAAGGATCCGGCCTTTAACGAGCAGGCGCTGCTGGAGAAAATCGGGAATCAGTATGTGCAGATGCAGCAAGCCTGGCAGAATAAGGATTGGGAGCCTATGCGCGCAATCATGACGGATGCGCTGTATAACCAAATGAACCGGCAGCTTGCGGCACTGAAGCAGCAGGGTCTGACAAATTACGTCGAGCGCATCGCCGTGTTGGATGCGCGCATTCGCCGGTACGCCGTGGAAGGCGATAACGACGTGCTGGTTGTGCGGCTCAGCACGCGTATCTGCGATTATACAGTCAACGACAAGAGCGGTGATATTGTCAGCGGAGACCGGAATAAAGAGCTCTTTATGACATATGACTGGAAGCTAATTCGGCAAAAGGACAAGAAGACGCTTGCGCAGGCGTCCGTTACGGAGATTAACTGCCCGAACTGCGGTGCGCCGCTCTCCATTAATCAGAGCGGGAAGTGCCCGTATTGCGGTTCTGTGATAACGCTTTCGGATCATGACTGGGCGTTGTCCGTGATCAAGGGAATTTCGCAACGTAGCGCAAATTAAGGTGTAAATGAGATAGAAAAAGCGGCGGACGCAGGAGTGTTTTGCGTCCGCCGGTGTATTCTGTATAATGCGTTTTCGGGTGGTTTATGGCGTTCCTGCCGCAATGCGAATGGTTACGTCATGGTCAACATCCGGCAGGTTGCCGATATCGGAGTGTGAGCCGGAAAAATACAGGCTGTACACGGTATCCGCGTCGCCCGCATCGTCGTTGTGCAGATAGGCTTGCAGGGAGCCTGCGATTGGTATACCGCCAAGCGTAATAACAACGGGTTGCTTTCCAAAGTCAAGCACCGTATTGAACAGGGCAAGCAGTATGGCGGCGTCGTTGTCGTCAACCGGGGTCATATGTGCATGTCCGGTTCCTCCGACATAGCGCATACGAAAGGACTGCGCGCCATAGCAGGACGTGACGGTATAGATTGCATCCATGCGAAGCTGTGCGGAGACGCTGCTCCATGCAACGGGCGTACCCGTAACGGCCGGAACCAAAGCGGCAGTGGAGGCGGTATCCCGTTGTGCACGGGATATGGGCCGGATTGTGTTTTCAAACAGTGCAGGGGGAACAGCGGCTTGCACGGGCAGGCTGTTTTCGGTGCAACATGCATGCAATGCTGCGATAGCGTCGCTGTTGTCGGTTCCGTCGATGCTACCGTTGTAGTATCCCAAATCACGCAGGCGAAGTTGCGCGCGCAGCATCGCGTCCGAAGCAGTAAGTGCAGGCGCGTCGGCAGCGGCAGGGAATACAAACAGTGTAAGCAAAAACACTATGAAGATGGTACATATGTAGATTTTGCGCTTCATAATGGAAACAGTATACCATATTGGAAATAATTATGCTATAACTGCCGGGTAGACGGTTGAGTGAAGGAGGATACTATGCGCTGTGCCTGCCAAAATTGCGGAGAGTACATGATACAGGATGAAAAGGGCCTGTTTTCACGCTGTATTTGCCCAATATGCTTTACAACGTGTAGCGCCTGTATGGGAACGGCGCAGGAGCCGGTTAGTAAGTCGGAGTTACAGTCGGTTTTGCGGCAAAGGGACCGGTACGACGCGAAGCAATGGGAGGATGGGGACGAATAAAGGCCATGCAGATGCACAGCCCAATTGCGTTAAATTTGATCGTAGCAAGTCAAAGACCCTCGTCTATGTTAGAATACAACGGTATCCGGCAATACGTCTCCGCCGCCATCGGGGACACCGGGCGCAACAGACGGATTTTCGGGAACGGGCGCTGGTGTAGCAAATAGGTTCGGGTCGATAATGACGGGTACGTCAGAAACCGGTGCGGCGGGCCCGACCCATTTTTCGCCGTTATACGCTTTGTACGTGGATAGCGCAAGCTTTTCGGATTTTACGCGCTCTCCGTTTTTATAGTAAACCTTATACGATTGGTATCGACTGCCGTTGCGCCGCTGCGTAATCACATACTCCTGCCCGGCTTCCACAAGCTTTCCATCCGGGAGAGCAGTGCCTTCCGGCACCTCCGTAACAACCTCAGCGCCCTCCGGCTCGATGGTATCAAGCTTCTCTGCTGTAAGCTTGATTTCATCATAAGCTTCTGGAAATGGAACACCCCAAATTTCAAACGTGACAGTTTTGTTGTCATTTGTATAGGCGAATATAACGATATCATTCGACGTGCTGTTCTTAAACTGGAAATCGATAATATTCCCTACGGAGTTAATCGTTGCATCCAATCCTTCGCTGATATAGGATACAGGCATAGAGTGGTTGCGACGCGTTACAATCTCCAAATCTGCCTTCACAGCCGCGTTGTACAGCGTACTGGAAAGCTGACAAACGCCGCCGCCGGCCTGCTCGACAACCATGCCGCCTTCGTACGCGCCGGCGTTCTTCCAGCCGTTTTGCGCGGTTCTGGTACCGAGCGCATCGTTTGCGGAGAAGACGGAGCCGGGCTTTAGCACGGTACCGGTGATCATACCGGCGCCTTTGCGGATATTATATTTGCGCTCGCTGATGCTGGACGAAAAATTGGTGGTAGCGCTGGCGCGTTTTACGTAACGTGCGGCAAGCATGTCCTTTGTTACAGCGGGTTTGGTCTCAATGACCGGAATGGTAAGCGGCGCAAGGTTTCCATCCTGCATCGCCTGTAAAATTGCCTGTGCAAGCTGCTCCTGTTGGACGCTTATGCCTGGTACTTCGTCCGCAAATTCGATAGTCCGCTCCTCTGTATTAACGCTTGCGACCGTTGCGTCTTGCATAGGCGTATCAATCTGTGCGGCAAGCTCGCTTACACGTTGACGAAGGCCGGCCTCATCGTAGGTCGGGCTTAAGCTGAACGCGCGGCCCTTTTCTTTGGTGGTTGCCAATTCGGCCTTGAGCGCGGCATAGTCGCCTTCCTTGCCGATTTTATATGCATCAGCCAAAACTGTGTCGAGATCGTTCGCGATGACAAGGCTGTCAAGGTTGATGGAGTATAACTTGTCGGTGACCTTGAGCTGTAACTCGCCCATCGTGTGTATCTGCTGCACGATGGGGGAAAGCTCTGTTTTTGCCTGCTCCATGGTCATGCCGCCAATATCGATGTCGTTGATCGTGATGCCTTCGGCAAATACGGTGGAGCCCAGCATAGCCTCATACTCGACGCGCTCCTGCTCCTGCTGCACGCGAAGCGCCTCCTCCGCGGCCAACTGCGAGGCAATTTCTTCCGCTTGCCGCTTCTGGCTGTCAATGAAGTAATATGCCATGACAAGCGTAACAAGCGCAACCAAACTGCACAGTACGACAATTGGCGTACGATTCTTGCGCTTTCTTTTCCGGGATAGCGATTTGGTTGCATGCGCCTTAGTTCTTTCGGCGGAATCCATACGCGTAAGCCCCAATTCTTCGAACGGATCGGAACCTGGGATATCCAATTGGTTTTCGATGGGGCGACGCCTTTCTCGCATGGGCGGTATTCCTCCTTCTTCATTACAAAACACATTGTACTGGATTATAGGGCAAAAAGCATCTGCTTGAATCGTTGCGACTGGATTTGTTACAATTTGTTCATCAGATCATCACGATCATTTTGCGAACGGTATCGATTGCAAGCTTATTGTCACGATTTGTTTTCTATGCAAAATACTGATATGATACTCTTATGAATAGAAGAATTTTGAATTCGAAAAAAGAGAAAGCGTTGAGCGCTTCTCCGATGGACGCTGCGTTAAAGCATTTGGGCTATCGTGCGCGGACCGTACGCGAAATGGAGCGGTATCTCGATACCTGCGAGTATGGCGAAGTGGAGATTATGGAAACAATAGAGCGGCTAAAGGAGCTAAACCTATTGGATGACCGTGCATTTGCGGAGGAGTTTGTGCGAACGCGGCTTGCGGCAAAGGCGGTCAGCCGTGCACACCTTCGCGAGCAGCTTTACCAGCATGAACTGCCGCGCGAAATTATCGACGAAGCGCTGGCGACCATACCGGACGACGCGGAAGAGGAGAATGCTATGGAAATCGCGCGCAAGTATCTTAGGCAGCTGGACCGGCTGGATGCCGATACCCGTGACGAGCGCGTAATGAAACGGATTCTTTCTCGCGGGTATTCATTTGATATGGCGCGCGCCGCGCTGACCCGTGCAAAGCAGGAGCGGGAGGAAACAGACGAACTTTGAAGCGGATGCATACGAACGCTTTCTTGCTGACGGAGGATGCAATCCGCAGACTGCTTCCGCCGAGGCCGATAAACAGTCATAAGGGCATGAACGGAAGGCTGTTGCTTTGCGTAGGCAGCAAACGCTATTTAGGCGCGGCGCTTCTTTGCAGCGCGGCGGCGCTGCGCGTTGGCTGCGGCTTGCTGGAAACGGCCGTTCCGGGTGCGGTCAAGCCGGCGTTTTGTATGCTGCCGGAGGCTTGCTGCACGGCCGTAAACGACGCAGAAGGTTGGGATGCGGAGGCAATTCAAAATGCAATCAGTCTGCTTGCAGGACGCTCGGCAATCGGGCTTGGCTGCGGGATGGACATTTGTGCAAATGCGGATCTTTTGCGCGCTGCGATTGGCACGAATACGCCGCTTGTTATCGACGCGGACGGGCTGAATCTGCTTTCTCGCAACCGGGATCTGCTGCGCATGCTGCACAAAAATGTAGTGTTGACGCCGCATGCCGGGGAGATGGCGCGGCTGCTGGATATGGAAACGCAAGAAGTCGTTGCAGACGCGGAGCAAATTGCGGTCAACGCCGCCCGCAAATGGGGCTGCGTAGTACTGCTTAAGGGGCATATAACATATATCGCGTCGGGTGAACGCATCGCAATGAATCAAACCGGAAATCCGGGACTGGCCAAGGGCGGCAGCGGCGATGTTTTGACGGGCTTGCTCGCAGGACTGCTTTCGCAGGGGTTAACGGCGTTTGACGCGGCCTGCGCGGGCGCTTATCTGCTCGGCGTATCCGCAGATAACGCGCTTGCCATACTGGGGAATCGAATGCTGATGGCCGGTGACGTCGTCGACGCAGTTGCTGCTACGATTCGTTCAATCCTTTAGATAGACCCGCGGCACACGGTTGTCAATGGAAAGCAGAATCTCATAACTGATCGTGTCCGCCCATTGTGCAACATCGTCCGCGGTAATCGCCTCGGTTCCCTGCGTTCCGATCAGGATTACCTCGTCGCCAACGGCAGCAAACGGAAGTTGACTAATATCGCACATCATCTGATCCATGCAGATGGTGCCTATTTGCTGTACGCGTTCACCGCGGATAAGCACCTGCGCCTTGCCGGACATGCAGCGCTTATAGCCGTCCCCGTAGCCGACGGGCAGCGTTGCAATCCGCATATCGTGCGTTGCGGTGAATTTGCGGCCATAGCTAACGGTATCGCCCGCATGAATGGTTTTGATATGAGAAATCGCCGTCTTCCAGCGGAGCACAGGCCGAAGATCAATACCGGCGACCGGGTGACCGGCCGGATGGTAGCCATACATGGCGATGCCGCCGCGCACCATATCGAACTGTAACGCGGGAAACCGCAGCGCTGCGCCGCTGTTGGAAGCGTGTAACAGCGGCGAAAAGCCGAATTCGTGCGCCTGCTTGACGTAGGCGCGGAAACGCTCCCCTTGTAGCAGCGTGAAGGAATCGTCGGGAATTTCGGATACGGCAAAGTGCGTAAACATGCCGTCGAACAGCAGGTTTGGACAGTCGGCAAGCAGCGTTAACGCGCGATCAAATTCAGCGGGGTCGGTAAATCCGATGCGATTCATGCCGGTATCGACCTTGCAATGGAAACGGCATTGCCGGTTGAGCTTCGCCGCATGCTGTTGCAGCATTGCGAGGGTTTCAACGGTGAAAACCGTCGGAATCAGGTCGTGCTTGATAACGTCGTCCATGTGCGCTTCATCCGTAGCGCCAAGCAGCAAAATCGGGGCGTCAAAACCCGCGCTGCGCAGCCGGACGCCCTCCTCGCAAAAGGCTGCGGCAAGGTAATCCGCTCCCTCGCGCAGTGCCGCGCTGGCAATCTGCTCCATGCCGTGCCCGTAAGCGTCCGCCTTGACAACCGCAAGGTATTTCGTCCCAGGTTGTAATCCGCTCTTGATGACCCGGATATTATGGCGAAGATTTGCAAGGGAGATTTCCGCGTGCGTACTGCGCATGGTGTTATGCCTCCAACGCGTTGTGAACGATTGTGCCGTTGATAACCGTTAGCACGCAATGCGCGCGGAAATCAAAGGGATGCCCGTCAAATATGACGATATCCGCATCCTTGCCAGCGGTGAGCGTACCGATTTGGTCCGCAAGGCCGATAATTTGCGCCGCATGGATCGTAATGGCGGCAAGCGCGGCCGTTTCATCCAGACCGCTTCTTACGGCAAGTCCGGCCTCTACCGGCAAATACTGTATCGGTACGACCGGGTGATCCGTCATGATGGCAAAGGGAATGCCTTTTTCGTGCAGGATGCGCGGCGCTTCGTAGGAAAGGTTGCGCAGTTCAATCTTACAACGCTCGCTGATAAGCGGCCCAAGGATAATCCCGGCGTGCTGTTCAGCGATACGTGTTTGCAGGACGTCCGCAATCAGGTGTCCCTCCGTGCAGTGGTCGATGGTGACATGCAGGTGGAATTCCTTGGCAAGCCGCAATGCCGTCAGGATATCATCCGCGCGGTGTGCGTGAATCTTCAGCGGAAGCGTGCCGTCCAGCACCGGCAGCAGCGCGTCGAGCATCATATTGCGTTCCGGCTTTTTGTCCGGGTCCGTTTCCGCCTTTTGCAGGGCGTCCCGGTACTCGGCGGCGTCGGTCATGGCCTTGCGAAACAGCCCGGCGATCGCCATGCGAGTATACGGCGTAACCTTTTGGTCGCCGTAAAC
>CAYPLG010000060.1:6087-6381 GCA_964411535.1 uncultured Oscillospiraceae bacterium | reverse complement strand
TATCTTCAAGCGACTGCCCGAACGTTTTCAGCGCGGCAAACTGCCCGCCGATTACGTTCGCGCTGCCGGGGCCAGTGACAACGGTGGTAACGCCCGCTTCCCGCGCTTCCTTAAAACAGGGGTCGAACGGGTTCAACCCGTCGATAGCGCGCAGCTGCGGCGTGATCGGGTCGGAAACCTCGTTGACATCGTCTCCTTCCGCGCCCATTCCGTCCTCGCACATGCCGATATGACAGTGTGCGTCGATAAAGCCGGGAAATACCTGCTTGCCGGTGGCGTTATATACGGTGGCTC